>JBGUBD010000005.1:0-300000 GCA_041821185.1 Phycisphaerales bacterium AB-hyl4
ATACAAAGCCCTCTCCCAGGTCGGCATCACCGTCGGCGACGGAGCGAAGCTGACGCTCAACGAAGACCGCCTCCGATCGACGCTGCAGAACGACCGCGCTGCGGTGGAAGAGCTGTTCACGTTACGCCGAACCGAAGAAGATGAAGAAGGCGTACGCACCATCGTCGCTGCAGGCATGGGTGTGAAGTTCGATCAGTTGCTGGATCGGCTAACGCATCCGGAGTACGGCCCGGTGGAGTCGCGGTTGAACACACTCGACCGCCAGACCACGATGAACGAGCGCCGCATGGAAGCGATGGAGCAGTCGGTCGCCTCCCGACGCCAACGTTTGGAGCGTCAGTTTCTCGCGATGGAAATGGCGCTGGGCCAGATGCAGGGCCAGATGGACGCGCTCATGGGCATGCAGACCATGATGATGAACATGAACAACCAGCAGCGTCGCCGATAGTGCGGGTTGAATCCAAGCTCCATGTTTAGCCCACGCGCCCACGCGTGGGCGCGTGGGCTAAACGCTGGTCGTCAATTTTCCGCGTGCATCACTGCCGGGTTGATGCCCTGGTCCTGACACCAGGCCTCGTACGCGGCGGGGAGGATTTCGCTGGGCTTGATTTCGCTGCGGCCGCCCCAGAAGACATTTGTGTAGCCCACGTCGATGCCCGCCTCGGCGAGGTGTTCGTCGATGGCTTTTTTATGGGCGAGCAGCAGGTCTTTGTCGAGGCCGTGGGCGACGCCCATGATGTTGACGTTGCGGAATTCCGGGCCGCCTTCGCGCCAGTAGGCGTGGGTCATCACATGGTGTCGGCCGACTTCCTGCCCGGCTTCCATCTCCCGGCCGGGCGGGACCTGCCAGTGGAACAAGGCGTTGAAGCGGGTGACGCGCTGCTGGCCGGCGACGGCTTTGACGTGTTCGAGGAAGGTGGAGAACCGCCCCACCACGCCGCGCTCGTTCAACTGTCTTGCGACGCTGAGAAACTCGTCGTATTCAACGCCAGCTTCCTCGGCTCGCTTCCGCCACGGCTCGGCGACGATCTCGTCGCAGTCGAACTCACGCTTCAGCGCGGCGAGCACCTGCCATTCGCGATCGTTGAGCTGGACGATGTCCGTGTCAATGACCTTGCCAGGCTCGTCCGTGCGCGAGCCGGGCTCGAGCGTGCGTCGGCGGATGTGTCCGACGCCGAGGCTGAAGAGCTTTTTCGCCGGCATGAGGCGATAGCCCGCTGCGCCGGTGTGCTGCATGAGCAGTCGGCAGTGCTTGTCCATGTCGTAGCCCTGGGGGACTTTGAGGGTGGTCCAGAGCTTGTACTGCGAGCCGGGCGACGCGGGGTCGGCGGAGCGGACGACGACGTGGCCGGAGAACGGGTCCTGCTGGAACATCCAGTCGAAGGCGTGGTTGAGCTTCTCGGCCGAGACTTCCCATGCGACCAGCGCCCCCGGCGCGAGGCTGGTGGTGAGCATGGTCTGGCGGACGCGGCGGATGACGCCGGCGTCGAGCATGGCACGGACGCGGTCGATGACGACGTCCAGCTCCAGCTCGGCGAGGTCGGCGATGTGCTGGAACGGGCGCTCGACGAAGCCTGCCACGCGGTCTTCGGACACGGCGAGGATGCGGGCGTTGATCGGGTCGTCCACGGCGAGGGGGGGAGCTTGCTGAGACATATCGCGGGCATTGTAGGCAAACAGCGACCGGCGGGGCAGGCAGGCCATTCTCACATGAACCCTTGGCCGCGATGCTCTATACTCCACGCTCAGCTTTACGCGGGCGGGGGCCGGCAATGGAAGGGCAGCGTTTTATGGATATGTACAAGCAATGGGCCGACCTCGGCCAGGCGGACGAAGCGATCAGCCAGGCCGATGCGCTGGCGATTCTTCACGGCGAGCGTGACGGCGAACCGATCGAGCTGCTGCCGCTGCTGGAGGCGGCCGGGGCCGTGCGTCGGCGTTACTTTGGCAACACGGTGACGGCTCACATTCTCGACAACGTGCAGAACGGCGCGTGTCCGGAGGATTGCAACTACTGCGGGCAGTCGAAGATTTCCGACTCGCCGATCAAGCCTTACAAGATCAAGCCGGTGGACGAGATTGTCGCTGAGGCAAAGCAGGCGAAAGAGGCGGGGGCGTGGCGGTTCTGCATGGCGTTATCCGGTCGCGGGCCGGACGATCGCGACATCGAACACATGGGCGAAGCCATCCGCCGCATCAGCGACATGGGCCTGCGGACATGTCTCAGTGCCGGGCTGATGGATGACGCGAAGGCGAAGTCGCTCAAGTCGGCCGGGCTCGATCGACTGAACCACAACCTCAACACGTCGGAAAAGCATTATCCGTCGATCTGCACGACGCATACCTATGAAGACCGCATGAACACGCTGCGGGCCGCGCGCGAAGCGGGGCTGGGCACGTGCAGCGGGCTGATCGCCGGCATGGGCGAGGGGTATGAGGACCTGGTGTCGGTGGCGTTCGAGTTGCGGAAGCTGGGGTCGGAGTCGATCCCGGTGAACTTCCTGCTGCCGATCGAGGGCAATCCGCTGCTGGACTCGGCGTGCGAGGGGCAGGCGTTGAACCCGCAACTTGTGCTGCGAATTTTGTGCATGGTTCGGCTGGTGAACCCGACCGCCGAGGTGCGCGTCGGGGCGGGGCGGGAGCATCATCTGCGTTCGATGCAGTCGTTCGCGCTCTGGCCGGCCAACTCGCTGTTTGTCGACGGCTACCTGCTGACGGAAGGATCGGAGGCGGCGGCGACGTTTCAGATGATCCGCGACGCCGGCTACGAACTGGCGGTGGAAGGCGGCCAAGCGCCACAGGCGATGGATGCCGCGGCCGCGGCCACAGCTGGCGCGGCCGCGACGAAGGCACAGGGTTGCTGCGGCAGTGGCCACGGCAATGGCGGCGGTGGTGCTGGCAGCAGTCGGCCGACGGTGAATGATGGGTTGCCTCGATTGAAGTCGACGGTGACCGACGGCAAGCGTTTCGTGCCCGCGGGCGAGGTTCGGCTGCCGCAACGCTGAGCGAGTGAGCGAGATTGCACATGAGTACAGGTGAAGCACTGGAACTTGGGCTGACGTTCGCCGTGGTGGGCATGGTGGTGGTATTCGCTGTGCTGGGCACGATCGCACTGCTGATCAGCCTGCTGAACCGTTGGTCAGATCAACTGGACGAAAAGAACGCCCCGGCGGTCACGGCCGCCGCACCGGCGGGCGGGATCGACAGCCAGACGCTGGCGGTCATCGCAGCGGCGGCGACGGCAGCGATCAAGCGGCCCGTACGGGTTCGCGAGGTGAAGGTGCACGAATAAAAAGGCAACGACCAACGCATCGCCGACGACCATGACGCGAAAGCCAACGCGAGCGAGACATCAGGGGTAGGGCGCCTCGAACGAGGTGGTACGGAATATCAAGCGAAACAGGATCGATTCATGAAACTGCGAATCACGGTGCAGGGAACGGCGTACGACGTAGATGTCCAGGTGCTCGACGATAGCGGCGGCGGGGCACCCCCGGCCGCGGCCGCTTCGACGGCCCCCGCTTCGCCAGCCCCCGCGCCGGCGGGCGGGACGGCCCAGGACATCACCGCCCCGATCGCCGGCACGGTCGCGTCCATCCCCGTCAGCGTCGGCGACAGCGTCGGGGCGGGCGACACCGTCATCGTCCTCGAAGCGATGAAGATGGAATCCAACATCGACGCCCCCGGCCCCGGCACGGTCAAGCAACTGCTTGTCAAAGTCGGCGACACCGTCACGCAAGGCCAGGTGCTCGCGAAGCTCGGCTGATGTCATTTGGTGATCTGGCGATTCGGTGATGTGGTGATGTGAAATACATCGCCGATGCACCCGCCAGACCGAGAGGGACGTTCGCACACCGCGCGGGAACTTCGCCAAATCACCAATTCACCAGATCACCAAATAAAACATGCAAATTTTCGACTTCCTCCGCACCTACCTGCTCGACTCCGGCTTCGGCCAGTTCCACTGGACCAACGCCGTGATGATCGCCATTGGCCTGACCTTCATCACGCTGGCGATCCGCAAAGGGTTCGAGCCGTTGCTGCTCGTGCCCATCGGCTTCGGCATCCTGCTGGGCAACATTCCCTACGACGCGAGCAAGCTGCCGCTGAGCGTCTACGACGGACCGGTCTCGCAAGCCAACCTCGACTACTACCAGTTTGACATTGAAGCGGTCACGCTCGCGCAAGGCCCGTACGCCGGCGAAGCGGTCGATCTCCACACCGCGCTCGAACAACTCAACCTCCAGGCCATCGACAGTCATTCGGCGTTGATGACACTGGTCAGCGCGTCGCAGCGCATCGACCTCGTCGACGTCGAACGTGTGCACATCGAGTCCGACGCGCGTCGTCTTGCCGAGATGGGGCAAGCCGTCATGCTCAACACCTACAGCATGCTCACGCCCCGCCGCGCGATCGACGATTCGCTCACCGGGCATGCGATTGTCAGCTACGGGCAGGGGCGACATTTCTTCGCTGCCGGCGACTATGCGGCCGAGGATCGCTATCCGGAAATGTGGAGCCTGCGCAAGCAGGACCCGTGGAACGCGAGCGTGCTCTGGTGGCTGTTCGCGGGCGTGGGGCTGGGCATTTATCCGCCGCTGATCTTCCTGGGCATCGGCGCATTGACCGACTTCGGCCCGATGCTCGCCAACCCGCGTACGCTGCTGCTCGGCGCTGCGGCACAGTTCGGCATCTTCGGCGCGCTGATCGGTGCGATGGTGCTCGGCTTCACACCGGGACAGGCCGCGTCCATCGGCATCATCGGCGGTGCGGACGGCCCGACCGCCATCTTCACCACCGCACAGCTCGCGCCGGAACTCATCGGCGCGGTGGCGCTGGCGGCCTATGCATATATGGCCCTGGTCCCCATCATTCAGCCGCCGATCATCAAGCTGCTGACCACGCGCAAAGAACGGCTGATCCGCATGGAGCAGGTCCGCCCCGTCTCCAAGCGCGTCAAAGTCCTGTTCCCCATCATCGGCTTCCTGCTGACGGCGATGATCGCCCCCGGCGGGCTGCCGCTGCTGGGCATGCTCTTCTTCGGCAACCTGCTGCGTGAGTGCATGGTCACGGATCGCCTGGCCAAGACCGCCGGCTCGACGTTTATCGACATCGTCACCATCCTGCTGGGCATCACCGTCGGTGCGAAGACCACGGCCGGCTACTTCCTCACGCTCGAAACGATCTACATCTTCGTGCTGGGCATCATCGCCTTCGCCACCGCCACGGCCGTGGGCGTGCTGTTCGGCAAGCTGATGAACGTGATGAGCAAGCATCCGATCAACCCGATGATCGGCGCCGCCGGCGTGTCGGCTGTGCCGATGTCCGCTCGCGTGGTGCATCGGCTCGGCCAGCAGGAAGACCCGCAGAACTACCTGCTCATGCACGCGATGGGCCCGAACTTCGCCGGCGTCATCGGCTCCGCCGTCGCGGCCGGCGTGCTGCTGAGCCAGTTGGCGGGGTGAGGAAGTTTCTCGTTTCGAGTTTCCAGTTTCGAGTTGCACTTAGCGGCTCCAAAACGCATAACTAGAAACTCGGAACTCGAAACTGGAAACGATGCGAAGCATCCATCACGACACCCTCGACTCGACCAGCGATGAAGCCCGTCGCATGTTGTCGTGTCATCCCGGCGAGGTGCTGCTGATCACGGCCGGGCAGCAGACCCGCGGCCGCGGGCGGCGGGGACGCACGTGGCATTCGCCGCGCGGCGGGGTGTGGTTGAGCCTTGCCTGGCCAACCAAACGCGAGCCAACGCACTACACCGCCGCGCCACTGATCGCGGCTTTGGCGACGTGGCATACGCTGATGGGTTGCATCGGCGATCATGAAGCGAAACGCGAAGCACAACTGCGCATCAAGTGGCCGAACGACCTGCTGCTCGACGGCCGCAAGCTCGCAGGCATCCTCTGCGAACAGGCGATGGAGCATAGTGCCCTCATCGTCGGCGTCGGCGTCAACGCGAACTTCGCAGCGAGCGATCTGCCCACCAACGTTCGGCAGCCGACCACCACACTCCGCGACGCACTCGGCCACGCCGTCGACCTGCCAGCTTTCACCAACCGCCTTGCCCAAGCGCTGGAGGCAGCGCTGGCCGACCTCGAACGCGACGGTTTTACGGACGACACCCGCCTTGCGATCGAGCAGCGTCTCACCATGCTCGGTCAGTGCATCGCGCTGCGCGCCGCCGACCGTGTCGTGCAAGGCAACGTGCAAGGCCTCGCACCCGACGGCGGCCTCCTGCTCGACGTCGCCGGTGAACAGCAGGTTTTCACCGTCGGCGAAGTGCAGCAGACACAACAGGCATAACTGCATCGCGGGCGAATGTCTCCGACGGGCTTCCGCGAAGTGCTCAATCATGACCCTGCGGTAGCCAATCAGCGATCCCACGGCCAAAACAATCGGCACGTAAATGTTAGAATGACCAATCCGAATCCGACTTTGGAAAGTTGTCTCCGCAGACCGTAATTATTTTCGCCTCAACATGGGACTGAGCATGACATCCGGACGGCAAACAGTCGCCTCGCCAGCAACAGAAACTTTGGCATTTCCCACCGCATCACGCACGCGCCGCCGTTGGCCGCTGCTCGCGGTCGCCTGCCTCTGCTGCTTCGCAGGTTGTGAAGAGTCGGACATCCAGACCTACCAGGCCCCGCGCGATCCCGAACAGCCGCGCACGACCCAGGCGCAGCCAACCGACGAGGGCCAGGCCGCCACCGACGCGCCGCGCACCGCGTCGCCAGATCGCGATGCCAACGCCGCAACCGGCCCCGATCAACCCGCCGACATGACATGGTCCGCCCCGGACGGCTGGCAGCGCTCGTCCGAATCGCAACCCATGCGACTGGCCACCTACTACACCGGCGAAGGCGACAACGCCCTGGAAGTCGCCGTCTCCGCATTCCCCGGCGAAGTCGGCGGCGCGCTGGCCAACATCAACCGCTGGCGCGAACAGCTCGGCCTCGATCCGCTGGCCGAAGACGATTGGCAAGATCACGTCGACGCCTTCGGTGAAGAAGACGGCGTGCACGGCTACACCCTCCGCATCGACGCCGACGCCGAAGTCATCGGCCCCCACGGCATGCTCGCCGCCATCATCCGCAGCCCCCACTCCCAACGAACTCACTTCGTCCGCGCCCTCGGCCAGGCCGACCAGCTCGACGCACACGAAGACGACGTCGTCGCTTTCGTCCACACCTTCCAGCCCGCTGACGACTCCCAACACGACCACGCGCATGACCACGGTCACGACCATGACCATGACCACGCGCATCATGATCATGATCACGCGCACCGCAACCACGATCATGACCACGCGCATGCCCATCACGATCACGATCACAACCACGCACACGCCCACGAACCCTCAGGCGAACTGCACCTGGAAACGCCCGAAGGCTGGCAGCGCACGCAGCAAACCTCGTCCATCGTTTATGCCACTTACCAAGTCGGCTCCGGCGAAAACGCCGCCGCGGTCGCTGTCACCCCCCTTCGCGGCGAAGGCGGTGGCATGCTCGCCAACATCAACATGTGGCGAAGCCAGCTCGGCCTCGACCCAGTCGATAACGAAGACGAGCAGCAGGCCGAAACCATCACCATCGACGGCCGCGAGGCCAAACTCATCGCACTCGACGGCGAACGCGAGCTGAGCCTCGTCGTCGCCATCCTCCCCGAAGACGACCGCACATGGTTCTTCCGACTCTCCGGCCCGCGTGCTGCCGTGCACGAACATCGCGAAGCGTTCGAGCAGTTGCTCGCCTCCGCCCGCTTCGAAGAGAATTGATTTTATGACAGCCCTGCTTCGTTCAACGCTTACCGCGCTCGCTTCGCTTCGCCTGACCGTGGCGCTTTTCGCCATGGCGATGTTCCTCATCTTCGCCGGCACGCTGGCGCAGGTGCACGCGGGCATCTGGCAGGTCATGGCCGAGTATTTCCGCACACCCTTCGCGTGGATCGAGCTACAACTGTTCATCCCGCAACAGCTCGCCACCGTGCCCGGCCGCTTCCCCTTCCCCGGCGGCTACCTGCTCGGCGGACTGTTGATCATCAACCTGCTCGCCGCTCACGCGATCCGCTTTCGCCTCGCCGCCAAACGCATCGGCATCATCACGCTGCACCTGGGCATCATCGTCCTGCTCCTCGGCGAGTTCGTCACCGGCCTGTTCGCCGAAGAAGGCCTGATGACCATTCTCGAAGGCGAGTCCGCCCAATATGTCGAAGACGTCCGCGAAGCCGAGCTGGTCATCCTCGACCGCTCGGGCGATGACGAACAGGACCGCGTCACCGTCATTCCCGAGCGCATGCTCACCACCGCGGGCCAGACCGTCGACCACCCCGCCCTGCCGTTCACCGTCACGGTCGACCAGTGGCTGCCCAACGCTCGACTGTTCAACGCCGCGCCCGACACGCCCACACGCGCGACACGCGGCGCCGGCAGGCAGATCGTCCCCCGCCCCGAGCCGCTGGCCCGCGGCATCGACGGCAACAACATCGACATGCCCGCCGCGTTCATCACGCTCCACCACGACGGCCGACCGCTGGGCACGTGGCTGGTCGCCGAGCTCATCGGCCCGTCGCAAACCGTTGAAGTCGACGGCCGAACGTATCACCTCGACCTGCGGTTCAAGCGCACATACAAGCCATACACGCTGCATCTGATCGAGTTCACGCACGAGCGTTTCGTCGGCACGGAACGGCCGCGCAACTTCGCCAGCCGCATCCGGCTCGTCGACCCGACGCGCAACGCCGACCGGGAAGTCGTGATCTCGATGAACAGCCCGCTTCGTTACGCGGGCGCGACCTTCTACCAGTCGGCGTATCTCGAGCAGGACACGGGCACGGTGTTGCAGGTCGTCCGCAACCCCGGCTGGCTGCTGCCGTACATCGCCTGCGGGCTGGTCGCGTTGGGCATGTTGATCCACTTCGGCCAAGGCTTGTGGCGGTTCGCAGGGAAGGTGAAACGATGACGCATCTGAATCGAATCCTGCCATGGGCCGTCGTGTTCCTCGCCTTGCTCTACCTGGGCATGCAGGGGCGACCCGTGGCGTACGTCGGCGACTACGACCTCGACGCCTTCGGCGCGATCCCCGTCTCAGCCGACGGCCGCGTCAAGCCGATGGACACCGTCGCCCGCACGAACCTCATGTTCCTCTCCGGCCGACAGAGCTTCGAAGTCGACGGCCAGCAGCAGCCCGCCATCCGTTGGCTCGCCGACGTGATGGGTCAGCGCGACACCGTCGACCACTACCGCGTTTTCCGCATCGACCACCCCGACGTGCAGGCGCTGCTGCATCAGCATGAGCCGACCACACGGCGGTTCGCGCTCGCCGAGATCATGCCCCACTGGGAGCAGATCGTCGAGCAATCGCAGCGCGCCGTCGAAGTGCCCGGCCGACAGCGCGACCCGTTCCAACGACAAGTGCTCCAACTCTATCAGCAGGTCACGGTGCTGATGGAAATGCGACACATGCAGACGCCTTACATGGTCCCGCCGACGAGCGAAGACGAAGAGTGGGCGCCGTTCTTCCGCGTCGTGCAGGACACGCAAGCCGCGGGCATCCCTCACCCCGGCGTCGATGCGCTCACGAGCATCTTCTCCGCGTACCACCGTGAACAGCCTGCCGAGTTCAATGACGCCGTGGCCAGCTATCTCGCCGTGTTCGACAAACACATGCCCGCCGAGGCGCGCAAGGCCAGCTTCGAAGTTTTCTTCAACGACTTCACACCGTTCTATCACGCAACGCTGCTGTACGTGCTCGCGTTTCTGCTCGCCGCCGGCTCGCTGCTGATGCGTACGCGATCTGACTCGGCCTGGGCAGGCGTGCTCGCCCGCACGGCGCTGGCCCTGCTGGTGGTCACGTTCCTGCTGCACACGTTCGGGCTGGTATCGCGCATCTATCTGCAAGGCCGACCGCCGGTCACCAACCTTTACTCGTCCGCCGTCTTCGTCGGCTGGGGCACGGTGCTGCTGGCGATCATCATCGAACGCTTTCACCGATTGGGGCTGGCGACGCTGGCCGCGGCGTTCGTCGGCTTTGTGACGCTGATCATCGCGCACAACCTCGCGGGCGACGGCGACACGATGGAAATGATGCAGGCCGTGCTCGACTCGAACTTCTGGCTCGCCACGCATGTGATCATCATCACCATCGGCTATTCCGCCACATTCCTCGCAGGCATCCTCGCCACCGTCTTCATCATCCTCGGCGTGTTCACCCCCTGGCTGAACAAACCGCTCAACCAGTCGCTGACGAAAATGGTCTACGGCACGATCTGCTTCGCGCTGCTGTTCAGCTTCGTCGGCACGGTGCTCGGCGGCATCTGGGCCGACCAGAGCTGGGGCCGATTCTGGGGCTGGGACCCGAAAGAAAACGGCGCCGCGCTCATCGTCCTCAACCACGCCATCATCCTTCACGCGCGCTGGGGCGGCATGATCCAGGCCCGCGGCATGATGGTGCTCGCCATCGCTGGCAACATCGTCACCGCATGGGCATGGTTCGGCACGAACATGCTCGGCGTCGGCTTGCACTCCTACGGCTTCATGGAGTCGGCCATGTTCTGGCTCTTCGCCTTCGTCCTCAGCCAACTCGCCCTCATGGGCCTGGGCATGCTCCCACCTGAAGCCTGGCGCAGCGCCGTCGGCCGACGAGCATCAACACCACAAACAAGCCCCCCGAACAAACCATAAAAAACAACTCGCCCCAAAACGCTGCGAACCGCTACGCGCAACGCGTTCATCCAGCGAAACGCGCCTTAAAAGGCGGGCCGCCCTTGTCGACCTGCGTTTCATCAATGAACAATCGTGCAATTGAAGCTTGCACCCCGATGCGATCGACTTAAAATCAGTTAAACATGTAACCTTTTCATTTGTAAAGGCTGAGGGTGGACAGCAAGCAACCAATTGAACAGCGCAAGCGCGTTCCCATACGCCGACTCTTCGCCGGCCTCGGTGCGCTGTCGATCGCCGTCGCCATCCTCGGCGGCATGTTCGCCGGCATGAGCGCATTCACCTTCACCTACGGCGAAGGCACGAGCTACTTCAGCGACGATCCCCGCTCCTGCATCAACTGCCACGTCATGGAAGACCACTTCGACTCCTGGCTCGCCTCCAGCCACGCACACGTCGCCTCCTGCACCGATTGCCACATGCCCAGCGAAACGATCCACGGCTTCATCGCCAAGGCAGACAACGGCTTCTTCCACTCCTGGGAATTCACCTTCCAGACCTTCCACGAACCGATCCGCATCAAACCACGCAACGCACGCATCGTGCAAAACAGTTGCCTCGACTGCCACAGCGACTTCGTTCACGAAATGAAGCCCATCGAACGTGGCGGCGAAATGATGTCCTGCGTCCACTGCCACGCTGAAGTCGGCCACGCCGGCTCGCGACGACGATAACCGCTGGCGACCGCTCACGGAGATTCTCAAATGACTGCCTCACCTGAAAACAACACGCCCAGCCGCAGCAAACGCACGCTGCTGCTCGTCGGCCTCATCGCCATTTTCGCGGTCGGCACCTTCCTCGCCGCTGCCCTGACCACCAACATCTTCCACCGCAAGATGGAAGAGCGCAACCCCTACGTCATCTTCATCGAAGTCGACGAAGATACCACCGACCCCGCCGCATGGGCCATCAACTTCCCCCGCCAGTACGAAAGCTACATGCGCACCACCGACTCCGAGCGCACACGCTACGGCGGCTCCGACGCCATCCCCAAACAAAAACTCGACTCCGACCCCTGGCTTCGCATGATGTGGTCCGGCTACGCCTTCGCCATCGACTACCGCGAAGCGCGAGGCCACGCCTACATGCTCTCCGACCAGGACCACACCCGACGCGTCCTCGAACGACCTCAGCCCGGCGCCTGCCTCCACTGCCACTCCTCCGTCATGCCCGCCTACCGACACCTCGGCGACGGCGACGTCATGGAAGGCTTCCGCCAACTCTCCGCCATGCCCTGGGACGAGGCCCGCAACATCACCGACGAGCATGGCGAAATGCTCATCAACCACCCCGCTTCCTGCGTCGACTGTCACGACCCCGACACGATGCGCCTCCGCGTCACCCGCCCCGCGTTCAAAGTCGGCATCGCCAAATATATGGAACACGAACGCGGCATCGAAGACTACGACGTCAACCGCGACGCCACCCGACAGGAAATGCGCACCTTCGCCTGCGCCCAATGCCACGTCGAATACTACTTCGACCCCGACGATCACAACATCGTCACCTACCCCTGGGCCAAGGGCCTCCGCGTCGAACAACAGGAAGCCTACTACGACGAGATCGGCTTCAACGACTGGACCCACCAACTCACCGGCGGCGGCATGCTCAAAGCCCAGCACCCCGAGTTCGAGCTCTACATGCAAGGCAGCCACGCCCGCGCCGGCGTCTCCTGCTCCGACTGCCACATGCCTTACAAGCGCGAAGGCGCGATGAAAGTCTCCGACCACCACGTCCGCAGCCCGCTGCTGAACATCGCCGCCTCCTGCCAGACCTGCCACAACGTCGACGAAGCCGAGCTGCTCGACCGGGTCCACACCATCCAGGACCGCACACGTGCCCTGCAGGATCGTGCCGGCGAAGCATTGGTGGCGCTGATTGAAACGATCGTCGCCGCCCAGACCGCCGGTGCCAGCCAGGAAGACCTCGCCGACGCCCTCGCCTTACAGCGAAAGAGCCAATGGCGGATCGACTGGGTCTACTCTGAAAACTCGATGGGCTTCCACGCCCCGCAGGAGTCGGCCCGCATCCTCGCCGAGGCCCTCGACTACGCTCGCCAAGGCGAAGTCGCCGCCCGCCGTGCCGCGCCGAACTTAGTCCGTGAGCCGGTCACCCCGCCGGAGATCGAAAGCGCCACCCCGGATGAATACGCCCCACCGGGTCCCTACAGCCATCCGCGTGAGTGAGTCGGTCGGCTAAACGGCGATCGGAAGTGGCCGCGGATTGACAGAGCCGCGTGTCGAATCTACGCTGTTTCGTCCGTCGACCGTCACGGCCGCCGGCGTCGCGTGTGACTGCATCAATGATGTTGCATGTGACTTCGGGTTTGCTGACGTGTTTGATGTTGTTGGTGAGCGTAGCTCAGTTGGTTAGAGCACCAGGTTGTGATCCTGGGGGTCGCGGGTTCGAATCCCGTCGCTCACCCTTTTCCTTGTCACTGCACGACTTAGAAGAATTCCGCAAGTCGCCGCAACCACTCGAATTAGCCCCAGCCCCCCGCAGGTCGCCTTCGGCGTCCTGCGGGTCGTTTTCAGGCTCTGCGGCAGGTTGCTGCACCGCTTTTTGCAGCGCGCCGGACGAGCCGTTGCCGGTTTTCCCATCGAGATTTACGGCGCGGTCGAACAACTCATCGGGCACGCCGTTGGTGTAGTGCCGATCGCTGACCTCCATGCCATGCCCCATCCACTTGCTCACGGCGAACTTCGAAAAGATTATCGCCCAATGCTTCTCGCATGAGTTGCGCAGGGTCTGCCACAGTTTTTCCCTTGGCTCGACCTTGGCCGCCTTGATGTACCGCTTGACCTTCCGCCGCGTGCCTCCGTGCATGGGGACCGTGACAAGGTGCTCCCGCCCCGGCGTGCACGCCTCGAACTGATCCTGCAGCAGCGGCATCAGGTCGCCCGTGATCGGCACGACTCGCACCTCGTGCCCCGCGTGGTGCTCGGTCTTCGGCGACCGCACCGTCAGCCGAGCGCGCTGCCAATCCACATCCGCCCACATCAGCAATTCTGACTCGGACGGCACGCGTATCCCCATCTCCAAAGATCGTAAGCGGTGAAAATCCAGACCAAGGTGGCATGTCGTTCGGGTGAGCCTTGAATCAGTTCGCTGGTCTCATCGAGTTGGCGGATATAACCACGGAACGGCTGGCGACGCTGCCCCGGCTTCGTCGTTCTGCTTTTGCCATGGCGCGGCGGCTTGGTACGCCGGACGACCTCCGCCGGCTGACCCCGCTCGTCCGCACGGAATTGAATCTGTGTGTTGCTATCCCATCGAATGATGGTGCGAGGAAGATCTTGAACAGCCGGATCGTATTGCGCAAATCACGCAGGGTCACGAACAGCGTGCTCGCCAGGGGCGAAGGTCGCTCATGGCTTACGCAACGGGAACATCGACTCGGTATGGGCGATGAACCAGCCGGCGAGGTAGGCCGCCTGCAACTGGCGGATCGGCGCGTGGTAGTGCACGTGATCGCAAAACAACTGCTCATCGTCACCCAGCGAGCGTGTGAAGCTGTGCAGGTCGATCAGCGGCACCTGCCGTTGAGCCATCACATCATCCGCCACCGCGATGTACGCTTCATTGTCCGCTGCGAAGCGATGAAAACTCGCCTTCGCATTGTGGACCGCATCGACCACCGGCGTGGTCCGCATCCACGCCAACGGGATGCTCCGCTGCTGCAACAGATCCACAATGCTCAGCAGGTTCTCACGGTACGCCGTGATGTCCACCTGACGTTGCCCGGTGGATGGATCGACTTTGATGTCATGCAAGCCACAGTTCATCAGGATGAAGTCGGCGTGCAGCGTGTTCTGCTCATCCAAAGCGCGAAGGTAAGCGAGCAACATTCGGGAGTCGCCGACGTTTTTGCCCTGGGGCAGGTCGAGGTCGGCAAAGGCATCGCCCTCAGCCTGCTTCGTACGGTAGACGCATCGGTCGGCAAGGTAGCTTTCAAGATGCGGGCCATACTGAAGTGAAATGCTGTCACCGAGCACGAGAAGCGTGGGCAGTGAATCGCTGGTCAAAGTGGGATTCTCCTGATGTTTCGTGATGATCATCATAATTCATAATCCTTTGACGCATGCCATATCGGGCACGCGCCGTCTTCGTGCAGCGGCGGTTGCTTGATCCGCGCAAAGAAAAACCCCCGCCCAGGTTGCCGGGCGGGGGTTTGGATTGAATCTGCGTTGATCGTCGGCTTAGAACTGGAAGCTCATGCCAACGATGCCGGCGTGGCCCTGCTGGTTCGACTGGAATCGCCCGTTGTACTGAATGAACCCTTGGACGGATTCGCTCAGCAGTGCCCGCACGCCGGCGCCGACGCGCAGTGCGTGTCGATCGGGGCTCGGGCCATCCAACGTGAAGCTCTGCGTCGTGCCGACGAACCGTGCCTGGACGTCGTTGTCATCCCCAAGGAACTCGTAGGAGTAGCCGAGGAAGGCGTTGGGGATGATGGTCGTGCCGTCCGTGCGGTACCGGTGTTCGAAGCGAACGCCGATCGTACCTTCGAGCATGTCGACGTCCTGGCTGGACACGTCGAAGTTGGTCGCGCCGCCGCCGGTTTCGGTGAAGCCGTCGCGTCGGTAGTGGGTGTAGTTCAGTGAGCCGACCGGCGTAAAGCTGGTGCGCTGGTTGGGCATCATGAACTCGTAGCCGACGTTGACATAGAGCGACAGATCGTGAGCGTCGAAGTCGGCGTTCTTTTCCTGCACGAGGCCGCTGATGTTGACGTTCTGATCGTAGTCGTTCTGGTGATAGCCATAGGTCGCCGAGGCGTCGATGGTCAGCTCGCCGAATCGCAGGCCCGCGTACGGGCCAGCCCGGAAGCTGTGCACCGTGCCGTCGCCGCGGCCTTCACGGAAGTCGACGTCGGTGTAGCTGTAGCCGGCACTGACGCCGAGGTAGAAGGTTTCGCTGAAGCTGTAGTCCGCACCGATGGCGAACCCACCGGTGTTGGCTCGCAAGCCGGGGCGTTCGCTGGTCGAGTCGATGCGATCGTGCACGCCGTAGGCGTTGGCGAAAACGTTCCACCGGTTTTCGAGCGTTTCGATGGAGCGTCGCGTGCGGGTCGGCTCGCCGCGATACTGTCGGCGGTCCTCCGGCCGATCTTCCAAACGATCGCGATACGTGTCATCCCACAGGTAAGGCTGCGCCGCCGCCATCGCCCAAGGCGTGGGGCCGAGTCGCTCAGCGAAGCGCGTTGCCGCCGAGCCGTAGTCGAGCCGACCTTCACGGGTCGTGCGAGCCTGGCTGTGCACCTGCTGGTGATAGCCGCGCCCGGCCTGCACGGTGGCGTCCACACCGGCGGTGTAGGTGGTGGGGCTGAGCTGGCGAAGGTTCTGGTTGAATGCCGCGGCATCAGCGGAGCGGTCGAAGGCGGTGAGCATCCTGGTCGTATCGCTATCGAGCCCCGGCTCGACAAGATTGTCCAAGGCCCGGCTGAGCGTAATATTGTTGCGGCCCTGCGCCTGCGACTCAAAGGGGTCGCGGACGGCTTCCACAACGAGGTTGTTGTTGGCGATCTCCGCCGTATCGGCCTCGAACCGAAGGAAAAGCGATTCAGCGCTGACGACGACCTCGTCCTGATCGCCTTGAATGTCAAGACCACCCGCTTCCAGAAGCGTGAAGCGTTCGCCGCCGAGGACGAAGCCCTCGTCGATCTGGTCCATGTAGAACCGCGCCCCGTCCTGAATTTCGACGTTGCCGCCAACCAGAAGGGTGTCGCTTTCTTCCTGAACATTGAACTTGATCATTGCCGTGGCGCCGCCGGCACTGGTTGCCCGGAAGAGGGCGTCGCCGCCGATTTCAAGCGTGCCAATTTCATCGCCGCCAGGTCGGATGACGCCCCGTCGCTCAACGCCGAGATCTCCTGCGATTTCCGTGCCGCTGGATAGCGTCGAGAATCGCCCGACTTCGACATCGCCCGCGATGAATGTGTCGGCTTCCATGTGAAGGTCGCTGTCTTCCAGCAAAACATTACCAGCTAAACTCGCGCCTTCGAGCAAACGCAACGTGCTGTATTGGCGTATGTCGGTCAAACCGGTGTGGGTGTTCGTCGCGCCAAGCCAGACCTCACTTGCGTCGCGCTGACGAAATTCGCCTGCCCCGGAGATCACCCCTTCAATCACCATGGCCTCGGGGCCGCGAATTGTAAGATTCTGATTGAGCGTGATGCCGCTGTTTGCCGACACGACCGTTGGCACGCTCGAACGCAGGCGGAAGGCCGAGGCGGTATTCACCGTAATCGGCGCGTCGAAAGTCAGGCCCGCGCCTTCGAGAATCTCCAGATCGTCGTCCATGGTCACGTCGGCCCCGACGGTAATCGGGGAAAGCGTGCGGATGAACGTACGGCCTTCCACAAGAATGTCCGTAGCATTGCCCAGCGCCGCATCGCTACCGATTTCGAAAATGCCGTCGCGCAGGACGATGTCGCCGGTAAAGATGTTGTCACCTTGAAGGCTGAGCGTGCCCGGCCCGTCGTTGACCACGCGGCCCGAACCGTCGATGCGACCGAGCACGTTCATTCGCGAGTTGCCGAAGTTGTAGAACTCGACATCGTACCCATTGGTTTCGACTCGACCTTCGATGTAGTGTTCTGTGGCTTGCTCGGTGATAACCCTGCGGCCGCCGTTCATCAATTCGACAACACCGGTGATCGTGATGGGTGCCCCCGCAGAGTTTGCAATGAGTGCCGGGCCACCGAGTCGCAGGTCGCCGAACAGTTCGAAGTCCTGCGGCAGGAACAGCGGTTCATCGTCGGCACTGATGCGGTTCTCCGTGCCGTTGTTGACGATCACGCGCGGGCTCAAGCCGAACGCTGCGTCGGTGGTGATGACCACGCGGCCGGCCAGGATGGTGTCGCCTGTGTACTCATGCTCGCCGCGGAGAATGGTGTCACCGTTGAAAATCACATTGCCGTCGCCGCGAATGACGGGATTGTTCACATGCACATAGCCGGAAAAGGTGAGATCACGTGAGGTGTCGCGGGAATTGTTGATTTCCTCACCGGTCAGAAACAGACCTGAACCACCATGGATCGTCATGTCCTCGTAAAGCCAGATGTCCGACTCAATGGTATGAAGCATGCTGTCCAGATGGTTGATGCCGCCAGCGCCGACATAGATCGGCAATCCGAAGATTCGCCAGTTGATCGCATGCGGTCCAGGCAGAAAGGTGAGGCTGCGGATCTCCCAATGCCCCGCGCCCAACGTCTCGTCATCAACCTGACTATTGGGAGCAAGGTTGCCGTCCACCAAGCCGTGATCGCGAATGAAGGTCGGGTTTGCACCGTCGGGCTCCGCATCATTCGCCAAGCCATCATTCGACCAGTTGCCAGGCGCGTTCCAACGGTCAGTTCCGCTGGGATTATTTCCTAGCCAGACGTTGGGCACTTCCTGCGCCTGGACACTGGCGACCGGGCCAATGAATGCGAGCAGGCCGATGATGACGGCCCAGCAAACTTTTCTGCCCGAACTGCTAACCCGATCTGTCATCACCTGCTCCTTCGTGATAGATGTCAATCGCGCGCCCTACAATGCCGACACGCGAGACGGAAAGATCCACCCAGATTCAAGAGGAGAGCGAGTGCGCCCCCTTTGTGCCGCCAGCGGGATGTCCGGTAGGCCTGCAAAATCGATATACACCTTCTACCCGGAACCACCGTTCGCCCGCACATGCCCCGGACGACCGCCTGCCCCCAGGCAAAACGGCCGTGATCGCTGCGCACTCACCGACGGACAATCATGAAAAAGGCCTGAGCCCGCAAGCGAACATGAAAGCCGATCGGCAGGCTATTGTCAAACCGACCCCCGGGCGGTTCGCCTGCACGCCCGGGTCGTTAAGGCAAGATTGCAGCGTCAGCTACAGGCATCCAGCGGGGCGCGTCGGGCGTGAGGCGGCGTCGGCGGGGCGGGGGGGCGTCTAATACGACAACGTGGCTTCCCATTTAGCCGTGGGCCTTGGCCCGCGCTCGGCTGCGGGCCGAAAAAGGCGGCGCGAGCACCGCCGCTGAATGTCGCAAGTGAAGAAGCCGCGTTGTTGTATAAATCTCTCACTTGAAGCTGCTACTATACCCCGCCTATGCCTGAAAACGACCTTTTATCGACGCTGAATGAGCTGCTTGGCCGAGCGGTGGGGGCCGCGTTTGGCGAGCAGTATGGTGACATTGACCCCATCCTCCGCCCGGCGCAGAACCCGAAGTTCGGCGACTATCAGGCCAACCTCGCGATGGCGTTGGCGAAGCAGGTGAAACAGAAGCCACGCGAGGTCGCGGAGGCGATTGTCGCGAAGCTGCGTGAGGATACCGAGGCCGACCGGCTGTTCGAGACGATCGACATTGCCGGGCCGGGCTTTATCAACCTTCGGCTGACGGCGGAAGCGCTCGACCATTACGCGGCGGCGATGCTGGATGACGATCGACTGGGCGTGCCCGCTGGGCCGGCCGAGACGGTGGTGGTCGACTACTCCGGGCCGAACGTGGCGAAGGAGATGCACGTCGGGCATTTGCGGTCGAGCGTGATCGGCGACGCCATCGCACGCGTGCTCACGTTTCAAGGCTATGACGTCATCCGCCAGAACCACCTCGGCGACTGGGGCACGCAGTTTGGCATGCTCATCGAATACCTCGCGGACACCGGCTGGACGCCCGGTTCGGCGCAGGAGGCGGGCGCGACGGACACGCTCATCGGCGATCTGAATCGGCTGTACCGGGAAGCCAAGCAGAAGTTCGACGCGGACGCGGACTTCGCTGACCGGTCGCGGAAGCGCGTGGTGGCGTTGCAGGCCGGCGACGCGGCGACGGTCGAGCTGTGGCGGGATCTCGTGGCCGAGTCGAAGCACCACTTCAACGCGGTGTACGAACGGCTGGGCGTGTCGCTGACGGATCGTGACGTGCGCGGCGAGAGCTTTTACAACGACCTGCTGCCGGGCGTGATCGAAGGGCTCGACACGGCCGGCCTGCTTGAAGAAAGCCAGGGCGCGGCGGTGGTGTTCCTCGAAGGCTACCAGGACCGCGAAGGCGAGCCGCTGCCCTTGATCGTACGCAAGGGCGACGGCGGGTATCTGTATGCGACGACGGACCTCGCGGCGGCGCGGTATCGGGTGGACGAACTTGGTGCTCGGCGGGTGATCTATGTAACGGACGCCAGGCAGAGCCAACACTTTGCGATGGTGTTCGCGACGCTGCGGAAGGCTGGCTGGGCGGATGATGCGATTCGGCTGGACCATGTGGCGTTCGGCACGGTGCTGGGGCCGGACCGCAAGCCGTTCAAGACGCGGTCGGGCGATACAGTCCGGCTGGCGGACTTGCTGGACGAAGCAGAGCGGCGGGCCGAGGCGGTGCTCGCGGAAAAGAACACCGAACTGTCAGCGAACGAGCGGCAAGAGATTGCACACGTGGTCGGCATCGGGGCGCTGAAGTACGCGGACCTGTCGAATGATCGGATCAAGGATTACGTGTTCGACTGGGACCGGATGCTCGCGTTCGACGGCAATACGGCTCCGTATCTGCAGAACGCTTACGTCCGCATCCGGTCGATCTTCCGCAAGGGGCAGCGCGACGCGGACCATGTGCGGTCCGAGACGATCAGCGTGCTTCAGCCGACGGAGCGGGCGCTGGTGTTGAAGCTGTTGCAGTGGCCGACGACGGTGGCGGCGGTGGCGGACAGCCTGGAGCCGCATCGGTTATGCACGTTTTTATATGAGCTGGCGTCGGCGTATCACCAGTTTTACGAGCAGTGCCCGGTGCTCTCGGCCGACGAGGTGACGATGCGCGAGAGTCGGCTGGCGTTGTGCGAGCTGGTGGCGCGGACGCTGAGGCAAGGGCTGGACCTGCTGGGGATTGATGTGGTGGAGCAGATGTGAGGTGAACGGGGTAAAGCCCACGGACGGACATCCGTGGGCTTTGCGTGCGAGATGGCATCATCATGCTCGATGTGGCGTTGAAAGAATGGGCGGTGGTTTGTGATCTGCTGCTGGAAGGTGAGCTTGCGCTGTTGTTGCGCAAAGGGGGCATCCACGAGCGCGGCGGGGTGGCGGTGTTTGAGCTGGAGCATCCGCGGTTTGCGCTGTTCCCGGCGTGGCTGCACCAGGTGCCCAACCGGATGAAGCCTGCGTATCGCGATCGGGTCGTGCGTCGGCGGGAAGAGCCTGGCGAGGTGACGTTGAAGGGCGTGGGGGAGGCGACGCATATCTGGCAAGTGCCGTCGCGGGAGGCGTTTGATTCGCTGGACGACCTGCACGTGTGGTCGAAGCCACAGATTGATATGCGGTTCAATTACAAGCCGGAGCGGCCGCTGTACCTGGTGGCGGTGCGGGTGTCGCGGCTGGTCGAGCCGAAGGTGGTGGCGAATCGGCCGACGTACGCAGGGTGCAAAAGCTGGGTGCCGTTGGCAGCGGAGGATGCGGTGGACGACGCGGGGGCGGCGGCCGTGGTGGATGATGCGCGGTATGAAGCGATGGTGGCGCGGGTGGAGCGGGCGATGAGGGGATGAGTCAATCGGGGTAAAAGATAAAGCCCACGGATGGCCATCCGTGGGCTTTATTGAATTTACAAAAACGCTCACAACCCTCAGTCGCGCGGCAGCTCCAGCAGCACGAAATTGCGCTGCCACCGATCATCGTTCGGGTTCCACCGCGCCACCCGCAGACGAACCGCATCGCCCGGCTCAAACTCGCTCATCACGTCCAGCAACTCGTCAGCCGTGGCAACCTGCTGATCCATGACCTGCACGATGAGCATGCCGCGCATCACGCCCGCCGCGCCGGCGATCGAGTTCCGCCGAACGTTCGCCACCAGCACACCCTCGGTATGCCCCGTGCCCGCCTGCTCAGCCAGGCGAGCGGTAAACGTCTGCACTTCCGTGATGCCCAGTTTTCGCAGCATCTCAACCGAGGCGTTTTCCCGCTCGGGCGCGCCCTGCCGATTGCGCCGCGGCTGCGGGGCCGAGGCCTGCGTGGGCAGCCGGGCGACTTCGACTTCCAGATCAATCGACTGACCATCGCGGAAGATGGTCAGCTCGCCCGATGAGCCCGGCTGAATGCGGGCCACCGTGTTCCGCAGCTCGTCCGCCGAGCGAACGCGATTGCCGTTCACGTGCGTGACGATATCGCCCGCCCGGATGCCCGCGAGGTCGGCCGGCCCGCCGTCGATCGGGTCGAGCACGAGCACACCCTCGCCGTCGTAGTCGAACGTCTCGGCCATACGCTCGTCGAGGTCTTCGATGTAGATGCCCAGGTAGCCGCGGGCCACTTCGCCGGTGTCGATGAGCTGGTCTGCCACCTCCTGCACCATCTCGACGGGGATGGCGAAGCCCAGCCCCATGAAGCCGGCCTGCATGGGGTTGGCCCCCTGGCTGGCGATGGCGGTGTTCATGCCGACCGCCTCGCCGTAGATGTTGGTCAGCGGGCCGCCGGAGTTGCCGGGGTTGATCGCCGCGTCGGTCTGGATGAAGTTCTCATAGCCGCCGGGCCCGAGGATGCGAAGCTGCCGGGCCTTCGCCGAGACGATGCCCTGGCTCATTGAGAAGTCGAAGCGGAACGGCGAGCCGAAGGCGAAGACGATCTCGCCCTGCTGCACTTCATGCTGCGCCACCGGCAGCGGATGCAAGTCGGTCGCGTTGATCTTCAGCACCGCCACGTCGGTGTTCGGGTCCGTGCCGACGATCTCGGCGGTGTATTCCCTGCCGTCCTGAAAGCGGACGCGGATCTCATCCGCCCCGTCGACCACGTGGTTGTTCGTGACGATGTGGCCATCCCGGTCGTACACCCAGCCCGAGCCTTGCCCGCGCGGGATCGCCGGGGCGTAGCGGTCGAAGTTTTCGCCGCCGCCCTCACCCTCGCCATTGCCATCACGCCGCGGCCGATACCGCTCGGGAAGCTGCTCGAAAAAGTCCTCCAACCCCGGCGGCGGACGGAACCCGCGCCCCTGGCCCTCCCGGCCGCCCCGACCGCCACGCTGGAGCACTTCAATGCTCACCACGCTCGGCTCGACCACTTCCGCCACCTTGCGAAACGCCTCGGAAAGCTGCGCCAGCCCCATGTTGTCATGCAGATCCTGCCGGATCAGGCTGATGTTCGCGTCATGCTGCGCCCAGACAATCTGCCGGGCCACCATCGGCCCCGACACCATCACCGCCACCAACGCCATCAACAACACCAACGTCGGGCCATACCAGCGAATGCGATTCATATCGTGTTCTCCCTTGGGAAGCGTCAGATTCACAGCCTCGGGCACACAGCCAGACGCGGCCGGCCCGATACGCAATCATACGATAGGCACGGCTGACAGTTCGCGAAGCCGCAAACCCAGTCGGCGAGGCAAAACGCAACTCGCCCGCCCGCCTTCGTCATGCCTTCATCTGATAAGGCCCGCCGTCTTTCAGATATTCCCCCGACCGCACCATCTCCACCCACTTGCCCGCCGCCGCCTCCACCGCCTGCCCCACCTCGCCCGTCGGCACGACAAACGGCGGATGCCAGTCACTCAGCCCCATCACATCCTGCAACACCACCACATGACCATGACACGTCGGCCCCGCCCCGCACCCGATCACCGGAACAGCCGCCCCCGTCTCCGGGTGCACCGCCGCGTCCACAATCCGCTTGCCCACCTCGCCCGGCACGGCCTCAACCAGCAGTGCCGCCGCCCCGCACTGCACCATCAGCTTCGCTGTGTCCACCAGCACCGCCGCGTCCCGCTCCGAACGACCGGCAGCCCGGTAGCCCCCCTCCGCCCGCACCGTCTGCGGCCGACTGCCAATGTGCGCCACCACCGGCACCCCGGCATGGCTCAACCGCTCCACCAGCGAAGCAAACGTCGCGTCCACCTCCAGCTTCACAAGGTCGGCCAACCCCTCCGTGAGAAACGCCATCGCGTTCCGCACCGCCTCGTCCTCGCTCACCTGGTAGCTGCCGAACGGCATGTCCGCCATCACCAGTGCGTCCGGCGCCCCCCGCCGCACCGCCGCCGTGATCTGCAACATGAACGGCATCTCGGCCGGCAAGGTCGAGTCATGCCCGAGAATCACCTCCGCTGCCGTATCGCCCACAAGGAACACGCGCACGCCGCCGCGCCACAGCCAGCGGGCCGTGGTCGCGTCATAGCAGGTCAGCATGGCGAACTTTTCCCCCTCACGCGCCCACTTGCGCAGCGTACGAAGGGTGATACGAGGGTTGCGAGGCGTTCCGGTTGAGGCAGACTCAGCGTTCATAGTGCCCGCAATTGTAACGGCTGCGGGGCGTTGCGATCATCTTTGCGGCGGATCGTTGAGCGCCGCACGCAGCCATTCAAGAATTTGCGTCTTGCTCATCGTTCCATCCGCAACGCCCATGGTCAGTCGTTCCATTGCTCGCGGGCCGGGCAGGTTGGTGACACCGTTGGCGTCGAGAAACACGAGACAAGCCATGACTGCCGCTCGCTTGTTGCCGTCGTGGAACGGGTGATTTAGCGCAAGGTGGTAGAGGTACGCCCCCGCCATCGCCGCGAGATCATCATGCAGATAATTACCGCCGAAGCGCTGCCGGGGCATCGCCACCGCCGCTTCGAGGAGGCCTAGGTCTCGGACGCCAGCGAGGCCGCCGTGCTTCTCGATCGTCCGGTGATGCAGGGTCATCACCTGCTCAACACTCAGAAACTCGATGCCGTCGAGCCCCGTCACTGGGCAAGCCGTTTTAACATGCCGTCATAGCGACGCATAACCTTGTTCAGCGACGCTTCGAACTGTTCGGGCTCGATGCCCACCTCCGCCGGCGTCACGACCAGCGAGCCGTCGCGAACGGATACTTGCAACGGTGTGTCTTCGTTGATGCCCAGCGCCTCCATCATGCTGCGGTCGATGACCAGCGCCTGGCTGTTGCCGTGCTTTTTGAGGGTCTTGATCATGGCAGAGCCTTTCAACGGGTTCCTACCATGTTATTACATCGGGTCGGGCAAAGGTCAACTGAAATTCGCCCACATTTCGACCCCAAATCACCCGCGCTTATAAAACGGCAGCGGTACGATCTCCGCGTCGAGGTCGTTTGCCCCACCCGCGATCTGCAGCGTCGTGCCCACCTCGCTCGCGTCGGGCGTGACGTACGCCATCGCGATCGGATAACCCAGCGTCGGCGATAGGCAGCCGCTGGTGATCGTGCCGATCTCCTTGCCATCCTGCTTCACCGCCATACCCTGCCGCGGCGTCCGCTTGCCGTCGAGCTTCAGGCCCACCAGCTTCTTGCTCGGGCCCGCAGCGGCGATCTGCTTTAGCGCGTCCTGGCCGATGAACGGCTCGCCCTGCTCGTCCTGATCCTTGTCCAGATTCACCGCGAAGGCCAGCCCCGCCGACAGCGGGTCGGTCTGCTCATCCAGCTCATGCCCGTACAGCGGCATGCCCGCTTCCAGGCGCAGCGAGTCGCGGGCTGCGAGGCCGGCGGGCTGGATGACCGCATCTTCGCTGCGATCTTTCAGCAGCAGCTTCACCGCCATGCCCGCCATCTTCGCTGGCAAAATGACCTCAACGCCATCCTCGCCGGTGTAGCCCGTCCGCGAGATGGTCATCTTGAGGATCATCAGGTTCTTCACGCAGAAGCCGTACTTCTTGAGCGTGGGCACTTCCTTGGAGAAGTTGCCGATCACGTCCATGACCTTGGGCCCCTGCACCGCGACCATCGCCGTCGACTCGGTCTGATCTTCGATTTTGACGGTGAAATCGCCCTTGCTGGCTTCAAAATGCTTCAGCAGCTTTTCACGGTTGCTCGCGTTGACCACCAGCAGCCAGTGGTCCGCGAAGCGGTAGACGAGGATGTCGTCGAGCACGCCGCCCTGCTCGTTGCAGATGAGGCTGTATCGGCAGCGGAACTCTTTCATGTCCGTGATACGGCGGGTGAGGATGCGCTCAAGGAATCGGCGGGCGTGTCGGCCGCTGATCTTGATTCGGCCCATGTGTGACACGTCGAACAGCCCGCCGGACTCGCGGACGCGTTGATGCTCATCCCGGACCGAGCCGTACATGATGGGCATCTCCCAGCCGGCGAAGTCGACGAACTTCGCGCCGTGTTCCTGATGAAATCCATGAAAAGGGGTGCGCTTCACGAAATCGGCCTCCATTTGGTGAGGCTGTCAGGCTATCGGGTCCATCGTATGGGCACAAGTAACAGCAGGCCGAACCGCTCCTATACTGTTGGATCATGGCTCAGTTATTTGAAACCGAACCCGCTGCGACGAAAGCGGTCGCGTATGCCCAGGTCGCACTGGAGCAGGGGATCGACACCGCACCGACGGGGTTGACCTACGCCGTGCCCGCCGCGCTCGCGGACCTGAAGCCGGGCGAACGCGTCCGCGTCCCGCTGGGCCGGGGCAACAAGCCGACCAACGGCTTTGTGGTGGAGCTGCACGACACGTCGGCGTTGCCGAGCGTGAAGAACATCAAGCCCATCATCGAGCGCGACCGGCATGGTGTGTCGCTGACGCCGGAGCTGATTTCGCTGGCAAAGTGGATCGCGAGCTACTACTGCTGTCCGCTGGGCATGGTCTTCGCCACCATGCTCCCCGCCGCGGTCAAAAAAGGCACGGGCAGCGTCACGCGCACCATGGTCGGCTTAGCGGCCGCCCCGGAGGGGCGCCCCACCAAACTCTCCAAACTCCAGCAAGCCATACTCGACACCGCCACCACCCGCGCCGCCGCCGACCACCCCTGGACGGAGATCAAAGAGCTCGCCGACCTCGCCGGGGCTCGAAGCGTCTCACCCGTCAAGCAGTTGCTCGACAAAGGGCTGCTGACCACGCATCGCGAGGAGGAAGTTCGCTCCGACCTGGACCTGCGTGCCCAGCGCGCCGTCGGCGAGCTCGATCCACTGGTGCTCAACGCCGCCCAGCAGACCGCGCTGGACCACCTGATCAACCACCTCGACGAAGGCTTCGGCGTCCATCTGCTGCACGGCGTCACCGGCAGCGGCAAGACTGAGGTCTAC
The DNA here is from genome assembly GCA_041821185.1 of Phycisphaerales bacterium AB-hyl4. Taxonomy (NCBI): domain Bacteria; kingdom Pseudomonadati; phylum Planctomycetota; class Phycisphaerae; order Phycisphaerales; family Phycisphaeraceae; genus Natronomicrosphaera; species Natronomicrosphaera hydrolytica. The sequence goes on from JBGUBD010000005.1 coordinate 26,669, forward strand.
CTGCGCGCAATCGAACGCGTGATGGCCAACGCGCACGCCAACGGCAGCGACCATCCGCCTTCCGCCATCGTGCTCGTACCGGAGATCGCCCTCACGCCGCAGACCGTCGGCCGATTCCTCGAACGCTTCGAACAAACCAACGTGGCGGTGCTGCACTCCGGCCTCACCGCGGCGCAGCGACACGCCCAGTGGCGCCGCATCCGCCGGGGCGAAGCCAACATCGTCATCGGCGCCCGCTCCGCCATCTTCGCGCCGCTGTCGAACCTCCGCTTGATCATCGTCGACGAAGAACACGAAAGCAGCTACAAGCAGGACCAGGCCCCCCGATACCACGGCCGAGACGTCGCCATCAAACGCGCCCACCTCGCAGGCATCCCCGTCGTGCTCGGCTCGGCGACCCCGTCGCTGGAGATGTATTACAAAGTTTCGGGTTCCGAGTTTCGAGTTTCCAGTTCAGGCGAGGCAACCTCGCATGACACAACTCAAAACTCGAAACTCGAAACTCGAAACTACCATTTGATCCGCCTGCCCGATCGCGCGCCGGGCATGAAAATGCCGCAGGTCGAAATCATCGACTTGAGCGACGAACGGCGAAAGCGATACGAAATCACCGGCAAGGCAGGCGTGCACCTGCTGAGCCTCGCGCTCGAACGGGCGCTGACGCAGACGCTCAAAGACAGCGGGCAGACCATGCTGCTGCTGAACCGCCGCGGCTTTGCCAACTACATCGCCTGCCCCGACCAGCGCTGCGGCTGGCTGATGCGCTGCCACTACTGCGACGTGACGATGGTCTACCACAAAGACGAAAGGCTGCCGACCGGCGGCGTCGTCCGCTGCCATCACTGCGAAGCAGAGCAGACCCTGCCGAGCACCTGCCCGGACTGCAAAAAGAACATCACCACGTTCGGCCTCGGCACGCAGCGCGTAGAGGAAGAGCTCGCCCGCAAGTTCCCCGACGCCCGCGTCACGCGCATGGACGCCGACTCCATGCGCCACGGCCGCGACTACCAGCAATGCCTCGACGCGTTCCGCGCCGGCGAAATCGACATCCTCGTCGGCACGCAGATGATCGCCAAGGGGCTCGACTTCCCCAACGTGCGACTCGTCGGCGTGATCAACGCGGACACGGCACTCAACCTGCCCGACTTCCGCGCTGCCGAGCGAACCTTTCAACTCATCGCCCAGGTCGCCGGCCGAGCGGGCCGAAGCGATAAGCCCGGCCGAGTGCTCGTGCAGACTTTCAGCCCGCATGATCCGTCGATTCAACTCGCGGCCAAGCATGATTTCGAGTCATTCGCCGAGCGCGAGTTGCAGCAGCGGGCCGCGGTGGGCCTGCCGCCGATCGGCCGAATGGCGCGGATCGTGGTGCGCGACAAAGACCACTACGCCTGTGCCGAGCGTGCCCAGACGTTGGCCACGCAGATGCAGCAGTTCAACGCCGACGCCGGCGGGCAGGTGCGTTTGCGCGGGCCGATGCCTTGCCCGATCGCGCGGATCGCCGACTACCATCGTCAGCAGATTGAAATGCTCGCAGCCTCAGCGGGCCCGCTGCAGACGCTGCTGACCGCGACGCGAAACTCAGGGCTGCTGCGAGCGGACCAGCATGTGGCGGTGGATGTCGACCCGGTGGCGTTGTTGTGACCGGGGGTGTTGTTATGAGATATAGCGGGGGAGCGCCCCTGCGGGGCGGCCGCGAAACATTTAAGATGTACGACTATGGTTGAATCGCCGTCCTCATTGCCGCCTGAAGATGAATTGATGGCGCCGCTGTGCGCGATCTTTCGGCGGTTTCTCAAGCGCAAGGGTTTGAAGTTCACCACCGAGCGGGCGCTGATTCTCGACGCCGTGCTCGGCAAGGCCGACGTCTTCGAAGCCGACGAACTGCTCGCGGAGATGCGCGACGCCGGCCATCGCGTCAGCCGGGCGACGATCTACCGTACGCTCAAGCACCTGCTCGAAGCGGGCATCATCACCGAAGTGCTCATCGACTCGAAGCAGTCGCATTATCAACTGAGCTTCGGCCGCGAGCCCAAGGGCCACCTCGTCTGCGTCGAAACCAACCAGATCATCGAATTCCCCCTGCCCGCCGACCTCAAAGCTCTTCGCGACCGCGTCTGCGAAGAGCACGGCTTCGACGCGGTCAGCGCACGCTTCGTCGTCTACGGCGTGTCGCCCCAGGCGCAGCAGGACGAAGCGTAACACCCCCCCCCCATTTCGCCGCGGTGTTGTGTTTGGGGAATCCGTATAACCCGCCCCCCTCCGCAAAACTACTCTTCATCCAGATCGCTCTGCTCGATCGGTCGGCTGATGACATAATCTTCATCCAGCCAGCGACCAAGGTCGATCGTACGGCAGCGGGCACAACAAAACGGATACGTCGGCGAGTCGGCACGCACCGCCTTCTTGCACACCGGGCAGTCGCTGCGCGGGTCGACGTTTTCTTCAGGTTCCAGGGGCAATTCAGGCATGGCATGCATCACGTTACAGGCTGCGGGCACAGGCCCGCGCGGATCAGGTCGGCTTGAAGCAACTCAATTCTAGGCAACCATCGGCCGTGCGCCGAGAGCGTGATCAGCCGACCGGGGTCGCTATGCTCCAGCCGAACCGCCAGCCAGTCGTCGCCCAGATGTTCGCCCAGCACGTCGGCCCACTCCACCGCGACCACCGCCTGCTCGAACAACTCATCCGCCCAGCCGATCGACTCAAGCCCGGCCGCCGCATCGTCGCCCGCCAGCCGATACGCATCAATATGCACCAGCACGAGCGCGTCTGGCGGAACGTCCGCCGCTTCGCGCTCATACTCATGCACAAGCACAAACGTCGGGCTCGACACGACGCGCGGGTCGAGGCCCATCCCCTCCGCCATGCCGCGGACAAACTGCGTCTTGCCCGCGCCGAGCTCACCCGAAAGGCCAACGATATCGCCCGCCACCGCCCGCCGAGCTACGATCGTGCCCACCGCGAGCGTCTGCTCAAGCGTCTGCGACTCAACCTGCAACGCGACAGTCATGCATGATGCTCCCAGCCCAGCGATGGCAGGTCCGCAAGCTTGCACGTCGCGCCGTCCGGCAAATGAAGCAGAATCGCAGGCGTCGCGCCCGCGCACGGCCGCATCGTCCCGATTCGCGTGATGGGCACATCTGCGGTTTCGATCCGCGGGCTTCGCGGCGCGGTAAACAGCAGCTCGTAATCCTCACCATCACCCAGCGCATGCTGCCACGCCGGCTCATTCGTACGCCTGGCAGCCTGGTGAGCACCATCGCTCAACGGCAGGTCAGCGATCGTCAGATCCGCGTCAAGGTTGCCCGCATCGCAAAGATGTTTCAGGTCGCGGGCGAGGCCGTCGCTGAGGTCGATCATGCTGCTGGGGCGCGTGGCTGCGTCGCCGGCAAGCTCCCGGGCAAGGGTGATGCGCGGCATGAAGTCGAGGTGATGCGTGTAGTGGTCGGGCAGCGTTTCGTTGCTGCCGCCGAGCCTGCCGGTGACATAAATGCCATCGCCCGGCTGCGCCCCGCTGCGGAGCACGGGCTCAACCTCGCCCGGCTCGGCGAAGACGGTGACGCTGATCAACAGCGGGTGGTCCCACATGGCAATGTCGCCGCCGACGAGCGGGCAGTCGAACGCCGCGGCGGTGCGTCGCATCGAATCGAACAGTTCGGTCGCTCGCGTGTCGCCGAAGTCGCGCGGCAGGCTGACCGCGACCACCGCACCAACCGGCCGGGCCGCCATCGCCGCCACATCGGAAAGGTTGCGCGTGACCGCCTTGCGTGCGACCTGTTCGAGCGAAGCGGTCGCCAGGTCCACATGCACCCCGTCGGCCAACTGGTCGACGGTGACAAGCAGCGTCTGCCCGCCGAGGCGGATCGCGCCCATGTCATCGCCGGGAGGGATGGCGACGTCGGCAGGCAGGTCGACGTTCGAGCGGTATACGTGAGCCAGGAGGTCGAATTCGCGCACGGATGGATTGTAGAGGTTTTTGATTGCTGATTGCTGATCGCTGATCGCTGATCGCTGATCGCTGATTTGGGCACCCCCGCCGATGCGGGCAGCGATTAGCAATCAGCGATCAGCAATTCCGACAGAAACCACCCCCGCCCCTCTCACGTCGCGGCCTGCTCCGCTTCGGCGACGACGGCTTCGGCCGCGGCGGGCTTGGACTTGACGCCTTCCCAGTGGATCAGGCCAGGCTCGGGCGTGATGTCGAAAATTTCGTCGCCGGGCACGATGCGGATCGCAAAGCCGTACCGGCCGCTGTTGATGGCGTTGATTTCGCCGGTGAAGCGGTGCTTGCCTTTGCCCAGCGACTTGTCGTGTTTGAGCGTAACCGGCTTGCCACCGACGATTCGGCCGGCCGTGTCGAGCGGGCCGGTGTAAGCCTGCACCTTCACCTCGTCCGGCTGAAGCTCGCCGAGGTAGACCGTCGCCGTGACGGGCAACGCATCGCGGACGCCCATGGCCTGCTCCGTTTTCGCCTGCACCATGTCGACCCGCAGCTTGCCCCACGCGCCGCGAAGGCGAACCTTCTGATGCGCAAGCTCGACCGACTTTTTCAGCTTGTCGGCAGTCAGGTCCCGGCCGCGCCGCAGTGCGGGCAGGTAAAGCTTCTCGGCGTACTCCTGCACCATGCGGTTCGTGTTGAAGCCGGGCGCGAGGCTGGCGATGCATTTTTTCATCCGCGTGACCCACTGACGCGGGATGCCCTGGCTGTCGCGGTTGTAGAACAGGGGTACGATCTCCTGTTCGAGCAGGTCATAAAACGCTCGGCTTTCCAGATCGTCGGCGGCGGCGGGGTTGCTGTACTCCTCACCCCGGCCGATCGACCAGCCCAGGTCGGGCTCGGCGGCCTCGTCCCACCAGCCGTCCATAATCGAGCAGTTGAGCACGCCGTTCATGGCCGCCTTCATCCCGCTCGTCCCCGAGGCTTCCATGCCCCGGCGGGGCGTGTTCAGCCAGAGGTCGCAACCTTGCACGAGATAGCGGGCGACGTTGATGTCGTAGTTTTCGAGGAAGACGATCTTGTGCCCGGCGTCAGACTCGCGGGCGAACTTGACGATCTGGCGGATCAGCTCTTTCCCGCCACCGTCAGCCGGGTGGGCTTTGCCCGCGAAGATGAACTGCACCGGCCGGTCGGCGTCGCTGAGCAGCCGCATCAGCCGATCCGGATCGCGAAGGAAAAGGTTGCCGCGCTTGTACGTCGCAAATCGGCGGGCAAAGCCGATGGTCAACGCCATCGGGTCGAGCGCATCCGCCGCTGCCGCGATGTGGTCGGGGTTGATGTTGCGCGCCTCGAACTGCTTGCGCAGCCGACGGCGAGCCCAGATCACAAGCTTCTGTCGTCGGCGTTCGTGCAACCGCCAAAGCTCTTCCTCGGGCATTTCCATCACGGCCTTCCAGACGCTCTGGTCGGCGGGGTTGTTCTGCCAGCGGGCGCCGAGGTAGCGGTCGAGCAGGTACATCAGCTCGCTGGACAGCCAGCTTCGCGCGTGTACGCCGTTGGTCACATGCTTGATCGGAATCTCGCTCTCCGGGACCTGCGGCCAGATGCCCTGCCACATGTGTCGGCTGATCTTGCCATGCAGCTTGCTCACACCATTGGCCCAACTGCTCGTGCGGATCGCGAGCACCGCCATGGAGAAAAACTCGTGTTTGTTGAACACGTTCTCCCGGCCGAGCGCGAACAGCCCCTCCATGTCCAGGCGCAGGCCGGGCACGTAGCTGCGGAAGTAGCGGTCGACCATGTCCGGCGGGAAGCGGTCGATGCCCGCCGGCACGGGCGTGTGCGTTGTGAACACATTGCTCGCAGCGCCGGCCTGGCGCGCCTCGTCAAAGCTCAGGTCGTGCTCTTCGATCAGCCGACGCACGCGCTCCAGCGCGAGGAAGGCGGAGTGGCCTTCGTTCATGTGGCAGACGTCGGGGCGGATGTTGATCGCTTCCAGCGCGCGGACGCCGCCGATGCCGAGCACGATTTCCTGTTTGATCCGGGTTTCCATGTCACCGCCATAGAGCTGGCTGGTGATGCCGCGGTCGTCTTCCTCGTTTTCCGGCAGGTTCGTGTCGAGCAGGTACAGCGGGATTCGGCCGACCTTCACCAGCCAGAGGCCGATGTGCACCACTCGGCCGGGCAGGTCGACCGTGACCTTGACCTGATTGCCCTTGCTGTCACTCACCGGGCGAAGCGGCAGGTTGGCCAGGTCGAGCTCGGGGTAATACTCCTGTTGCCAGCCGTCTGCGTTGAGGTACTGCTGGAAGTAGCCGTTGCGGTACAGCAGGCCGACCGCGACAAAGGGCAGGCCCAGCTCCGCGGCCGACTTGAGGTGGTCGCCCGCGAGGCAGCCCAGGCCCCCGGAGTAGACCTGGAGGCATTCGGTCAGGCCGAACTCGGCGCAGAAGTAGGCGATGGTGAAATCTTTCGCATCGCGATGCTCCGTGCTCTGCAGCCAGGGCGTGCGGGTCATGTGCCGCTGAAGGTTTTCCTGCACGCGGGCGAGCGAGCTGATGTAGCCCTCATCGCGCGAAAACGTATCCAGCGTCTGCTGCGGGACCATGCCCAGCAGCTTGACGGGGTTGTGATGCGTTTCATGCCAGAGGTTGCGATCCAGCCGAATGAACAGCTCGACGGCTTCGGGATGCCAGCTCCACCACAGGTTATAAGCGATGTCCAGCAGCGGCTTGAGCGGCTCGGGCAACGAGGGGACGACTTCAAACGAACGAATGCGGGCAAGGTCGGGACTGAGCATGATGGACATCCCTCAGGGTCAAGCGGTTGGAACAAGCCGATTCGTCGCGCGTCGGCGCGGGCTTGTCATGGTCGTTTATAGGCGGCTTCCATAAACAGGGAAACCGCGCAAATGTCGCTTTACTCATCCGCCAGCGGCGGGGTGTCGGTTGGCCCTTGGGGTTTATCGGCTGACGCGGGGCTGACAGGTGCAAGATCATTGTCGCGAACCTGCCGCGCGGCCTCGGCGAGCGATTCGAGTTGCGAAAGCGTGCGGTCGACCTGGGCGCGGAACGCGTTATAGGGAAACAGTGTGACCACCGCGATCACCAGCCCCACCGCCGTGGTCAGCAACGCCTCGGCGATGCCCTGGCTGACCGAGCGCGGGTCTGCGTGAGCGGTCTGTGCACCGAGAATCTCGAAGCTGGCGATGATCCCCAGCACCGTGCCGAGGATGCCCAGCATCGGCGCCGCGGTGATGATGGTGGACAACGTCGGCAGGAAGCGTTCCAGGCGATGCCGCTGCGCTTCGAGGGCGTCGATCGCGGCGGCCTCGCTCGGCGGTGAGGTGGGGGAGGCGTCCGCCTCGGTAAGCAGTTGCGTGACCACGTCGCCGTAGACACTCGCATCGCGCTCGGCGAGCGCCCCGGCCTCGCGCCGCTGACCGGAGCGCAGCAGTCTGCCGAGCTGCTGCACACGCCGCCGTCGGCCGTAGCCGTTCGTCCGCATGAAAAACCAGCACCGCTCAAGCACCAGCGTCAACGCCACCACGCTCATCGCCAGCAGCGGCCACATCACCGGCCCGCCACGTCGAAGCAGTTCTTCCAGGTTGACCCAGACGTTCGAAAGCATCGTCGGCAGCATACCAGATGCCACCCAAAACCCGTCCACCGTCGCCAACGCGGTTTCGCCGACAACATTTAGCCGCGGTGCTTGCACCGCGCTCTTCGGGCATGCGGGCCGAACGCGCGGGCCAAGGCCCGCGGCTAAATGGGGGTGCGGGGCCGGGCTTTCCCCCATCTGCTGCAGTAATTCGTCGCCCCTTAACAGTCGATAAACATTCTAAGACCCCACCCCCGCTTTATCGCCTGCGAGGGGCTGCGATCGGTGTGCGATGCAATTTGTTCAGCTCAACCACCATGAAACGCAACCGCCAGCAACTTGCCGACGACCTTACCCGGATGCAGCACGAGCTTGCCCGCACCGCCGTCGTCAGCCAGGACGCCACAACAGGCGACCTCCTCCAAACGCCCGGCCGACTGCAGGCCCGCCGGGAGGACGTGACCGCACACCTGCGGCATCTCGCGCAGGCCGTGGCCGTCGAAGAACCGCGACTGTTGCAGGAGTACGTGCGCTGGACAGCGTCACAGAAGGCCGCACGCTCGCAGCCACTGGACGTCTGGCGGCATGATCTCGATCGTCTGACCACCCTGCTCGCGAACGCATGGGCCGAGGACCGGTTTGCCGTCATCAAGCCTTACCTTGAGCAGTCCGCGATCGACGCCCGCACGCCCGAGCCGGAGGCGCTCTCAAAGCTGGCCCGACAGTATCTCGACGCCCTGCTCACCGGCCAACCCGACACCGCCGCGGCGTTGATCCACCGTGCCCTGGACGACGGCATGGCGATGATCGACATCTACCTCGACATCTTCCAGCGGACGCAACGCGAAATCGGTCGGCTGTGGGAAATCAACCGCCTCAGCGTCGCGGAAGAACATTACTGCACCGCCGCGACACAAAGCATCATGGCGGCGTTGTACCCGCGGCTGATCAATCAAGCACCACGCGTCGGCCGTACGTTCGTCGCCGCCTGCGTTGAAAGCGACCTGCACGAGCTTGGCCTGCGTATGGTCGCTGACTGCTTCGAGTTGGCCGGCTGGACCACGCACTACCTCGGCGCGAATCTCAGCCACGATCAACTGCTCGAAGCGGCCCACACCTACACGCCCGACGTGTTCGGCCTCGGCGCGTCGATGAGCAGTCATGTGCAGGCCGTCGCCGGGGCAATCACCCGACTGCGCTGCGACCCGCCCGCCAGCCGAATGAAAATCATCGTCGGCGGCAACCCGTTCAACCTCGCGCCCGACCTGTGGCAGAAGGTCGGCGCAGACGGTTACGCCAGCGACGCAAGGCAGGCCATCGCCGTCGCCGAGCAACTGGCAAGCACAAGTACCCCCGAACCCGCCTGCGAGGTGAAAATATGAGCCCGCCGCGCCAAGGCATCGCCATTTTGTGTGACGCGGACGGCCACGTGCTGCGCTGGCTTCGCGACGACCTGTCGCTGAGCAGCCAGGCGCCGGTAGGCTCATCATGGCAGGGCCTGCTCGATCGCGGCAGCGTCAGCAAGGCCGTTGCGTTCATGAACACCGCTCGCGAGCAGGGCGCGGCGCTCGACTGGCTGATGTACGTCTCGGTCAACCAATCGCCCTCAGCCCTTCGCTTCACCGCCGCCATGGCGGATAACACATTGACACTGCTGGCCTGCGTCCCGGTCGACACGCCGACGCAGCTTCGACGCGGGAACGACACCGAGAGTTGCGGCGACCTCACCCGACTGAACAACGATCTGGTCAACACCCAGCGCACGCTCACCCGAAAAAACACCGAGCTAAAACGCATGAACGACGAACTGAACGTCATTCGCAACACCCTCGAACAGTCCCAGGCCGACCTGCTGACCGCCAACCGCCGACTGCTCGCCCAAGCCAACCGCGACGGGCTCACCGGCGTGTACAACCGCCGGGCCCTCCAGGCACGCCTGAACGAGGAAGTCGAACGCGCCGAACGCTACGGCCAACCGCTGTCGCTGGCGATGATCGACGTCGACTACTTCAAGCAATACAACGACACGCTCGGCCACCTCGCCGGCGACGACGCCCTGCGCACCGTCGCCAGCGCGCTCCAGTCCACCGTCCGCGCCTGCGACTTCGTCGCCCGCTACGGCGGCGAGGAGTTCGCCGTCATCCTCCCCAACATCCTCGGCGACGCCGCGGAACAGGCCTGCGAACGCCTCCGCCGTGCCGTCGCCGACATCAACAACGTCCCCCAACCCATCACCATCAGCGTCGGCCTCGCCAGCCACGGCCCGCTGACCCCCACCGCCGACGACCTCGTCAAGCGGGCGGACCAGGCCCTCTACAACGCCAAGCAGACCGGCCGAAACCGCGTCATCACCGCCTGGCAACTCCCATGCAGCTGATCACCCTCAACACAAACCAGAAAACGAGAAACCACGAACCCGAAACCTGCTCTGGTCGTACCACAACCCATTTTGCCCAACTTTTCATTGGCATGATCTCGTTTTGCCGACTCTAGACGATGAGCCTGCGATGCGTTAGGCTCGTAACACCGCTGCTTCGCCGACTCAGAGCGTCGCAGGCCGGTGCGTCTTGACTTGGCCGGGCCCAGCAGTCCGGCAAATGAACGTGGCTCAATCGTAGTTTGGGGCCGACAGTTTTTTCACTGACGCACACGGCAGGCAGGGAGTTGAAAGTCCTATGTCGAGCCAACGGACGGCCGGCGGGCCATCCTCGCGCGGCGATCACACGTTCGCCCGCCTCGCGGCCCTGCTCAAACCCTACTGGGCACCGCTTGTCATTGCCCTGGCCATGCTCATCGGCCTGACGGTAGCGAACATCGCTCAGCCCCAGCTGATCGCCGTCATCCTCGATCGCGTCTTCCCCGACCAGAACTTCGGCCTGCTCTGGGTCGTCCTGTTCAGCTTCCTCAGCCTCTACGCGATCCGCAACTACCTCTACTTCCGCTCCAAGTACACCGCGGTCAAGGTCGGCGAAAACGTCTGCTTCACCCTTCGCAACCAGTTGTTCGAACGGTTGCAGCAGATGAACCTCCGCTACTACCAGCAGTCCAAGCCCGGCCAACTGTCCAGCCGAGTGATGAACGACAGCTTCGTCATTCAGGAATTCATCCAGTCCGAAGTGCCCAAGCTGCTGACCGCCGTGCTGCTGTTCCTCGGCGTCGTCGCGGTCATCTACGCGACCAACTGGCAACTCGCCCTCGCCTCCACCATCGTGCTCCCAATGCACCTGATCGCCTTTCACTACTTCAAACGCCCCATCAAGTCCGCCAGCCGATCCGCTCAGGAACACCTGGCCAACGCACACGGCAACCTCATCGAAAAGTTCCTCGGCATCGAGGTCGTCAAGGGCTTCACCGGCGAGCAGCGCGAAAGCCAGGCCTTCCAGGAAGCCATCGACCTCTCCCGCCAAAGCCAACTGCAAAGCCAGAAGTATCACGTCCTCCAGAAAGTCGCCGTCGACCTGCTGATCGGCCTCGGCTACGTGCTGCTGTTCGGCTTCGGGGCGTATCAGGTGATCGTCCGCGAATCGCTGAACGTCGGTCAGTTCGCCGCGTTTTTCATCTATGTCAAAATGCTCGAACCCACCGTCACCGAGCTCATGGGCGGGTTTGCGAAGCTCACCAAGGCCTCCGCGTGTATGGACCGCGTGTTCGAGTTGCTGGACAGTCCCGGCGGCGAGGGGCAGAGCGCCGGCGACAGTCGGCCGGAGATCCAGGGCAACATCCGCTACGAAAACGTCAGCTTCCGATACGACGACGGCCCGCGCGTGCTCGAAGACATCAGCTTCGAAGTTCAGGCCGGCCAGGTCTGCGCCATCGTCGGCCCGTCCGGGGCTGGCAAGAGCACGATGGTCAGCCTCGTCCCCCGGTTCAACGAACAGGGCGAAGGCACGATCTACATCGACGGCAAGCCGACCAATGAAATCCACCTGCAACACCTTCGCGAAGCCATCGGCGTGGCGTTTCAGGAATGCTTCCTGTTCAACTCCTCCGTGCTCGAAAATCTCCGCTACGCCCGCCCCGGTGCAACCCGGGCGCAGATCATCGACGTCGCCACGCGCGTCGGCGCCCACGAGTTCATCACGAAGCTGCCGCAAGGCTACGACACAATGCTCGGCGAATCGGGCGTCAATCTCTCGCGTGGCCAGAAGCAGCAGCTCGCCCTGACGCGGGCGATGCTCAAAGACCCGCAGATCCTCATTCTTGACGAAGCGACCGCGTCAATCGACACGGCCCGGGAGTCGCAGATCGTCCCTTCGATCCTTGAATTCATGCAAGGCAAGACCACGCTCATGATCACCCACCGCCCCGAACTGCTCAAGCACGCCGACGTCGTGCTCTACGTCAATGAGGGCCGACTCGTCTCCATCGAGCACCGCGACCCGGCCAACGCCGAGGCCGGCGCCGACGCAACCCCTCAGATCGAAGACGATCTGATCGACCTCGACAGCCCGGAGGAAGGCGCAGACCGCCCCGCCGACCGCGGCGACGCCCGCGAGCACACGTCGTCCGGCACGTGGGGGGCGCTGGCGAGCCTTGCCATCGTCGGCCTGCTCGGGGTGACAGTCGCGCTCAGCGGCGGGCCTGCATGGGCGGATGACGAAAATGCCGACGACGCCGACGCGGTCGAGCAGTCGCAAGAAGCGCCCCATGACGACCAGGCGACCGAGGCGAACGACGCCGAGGTCGAGGTCGAGGCCGACGCCGTCGTCGCCCCGCCGCAGGCCGAGCTGAATGATCTGGTTGACATTGACGTGCCGTGGGGCCGCTTTCTGGCCAAGCCCGGCCTCAGTGCCGTGCAGGTTCGCGAGTTGATCGAGGTGCTCGTAACCCAGCTTCGGCTTGAGCTGGGCTACGAGCAGGCCCCCCGCGACACGGCCAACCGCCTGCCGCCCGCGCCCGACTCGCTCAGCGGCCTCGTGCACCTTCGCCGAATGGACGACGCCGGCGGCGAGCACCTGTTGCAACTGGGCTACCGCTCGTTCATGAGTCGACCGACGCATGTCTGGCTCTACGGCGAACGCCACGCCGACGACGCCGTCGCCCGCAACACCGACGTGCAGACCATGGCGACCATGCTCGAACGCGCGACCGACGAAGCCGCGAACCTGCCGGCCGAAGACATGCCGAGGCTGCGCGTGGGCGAGTTGCGGTCGCGCATCGTGCACCTGAGCTATGTCGAGTCCGATCGGGCCGTGGCAGTGCTCAAGAGCATGGGCTACGAAGCCATCGAGTTCCGTCGCGACGGCAACGACAACCAGACCGTCGGCCGGGCGCGGATCATCGAGCCCACCCAACGGGTCGACCCCGAAAAGCTGCCCATCATCATCGCCATGCCCGGCTCGGACGGCACGGACATGGTCGGCGGACGGGACGGCAACGCGCCCGACCTGCCACACACCAGCGCGGGCGCGATGATGGAGCTGCTCGTCCTCTACCACCCCGCCGAGCCCGAGCAGTTCACCGAAGTCGCCAACCTCATCCGCGACAACATCGATCGGCCAGCCCGGCAGATCCTCATCGAAGCCATGGTCCTCGAAGTCTCCGAAACCGGCCTGCGCCAGCTCGGCATCGACTGGACCATGATGTCCGACCGCCCGTTCACCGGGCAGCATACCGACAACATTCAGGAACTCCGCCTCGGCCGACTGCCCGAGTTCCCCACCGGCGGGCCGTCGCTGGAGTTGGAGATCACCCGCGCGCTGGGCCACTTCACCACCCGCATCGAAGCGCTGATCCGCGACGGCGAAGCCGAAGTCCTCTCTCGACCCAGCGTCCTGACGCTGGACAACCGTCAGGCATCCATCAGCGTCGGCGAGGAAATCCCCATTGCCCAATCCATCCGCGGCCGAACGGGCGACCACGTGGAACTGAGCTTCGATCAGGTCGAGGTTGGCATCTTCCTCAACGTCCGCCCCCGCGTCACCGCCGAGGCTGACGAAGTCTCCATGCAGATCACCGGCACGGTCTCCGCCCAAGTGCCCGGCCAGGACCTGGTCGTCCGTGACTCCACAGGCCAGGTGCTCGGCTCATTCCCCCGCATCAGCAAACGGCAGGTGCAGACCTATTCGCGCATCGCCAACAACACACCGTTCATCATCGGCGGACTCATCTCCACCGATGACACGGTCGAGCAGCACAAAGTCCCCCTGCTGGGCGACCTCCCCCTGCTCGGCGCGCTGTTTCGCAGCGAACGACGCGAGTCGCTCAAACGCGAAGTGATCATCGTCATCACCCCCTACGTCCTGCCGGAAAACCAGATCGTCGGGCGGAACCTGCCCAAGGACGAAGACTTTTTCGACAGCACGGGGCATCGCCTGTTCCGCGACGCGTATCGCATTCGTGGCGAAGACGTGTTCGACCTCAGCTTCATTGTGGAGAACCGCGAGCTGCGGCGGATGCAGCGCCAGGCCGAGCGAGCCGTACGCAATAATCACCAGCTTCGCGAACGCTACCCGTTCGACCGATTCATCGAAGGCCGATTCCCCGGCGAGCATGTGCTCGTCTATCGCCAGATGTATGAAGTGGGCAACCGCCGCGGGCTTGATGCGCAGATCGACGACAACAAGGTCATTTTCTTCCGCCCGGACGAGCACAGTGAGTCGGGCTTCCGCGTGACGTTCCTCGATGCGTACCTGCGTCAGACCGCTCGCGAGCTTTGGGCCGAGCGCGACCGGTCGCCCGCGCGGAACGAGTCGGCCGACGACCTGTTCGACGCGCTGGGCGACAACGCCCTGGCGATCACCTTCACCACCCGCGACGATACGAACGACGCCGGCGAGCTGCTGCGTCAGCCCGTTCCGGAGTTGCAGGTCATGCACTGCCCGGACCGCCGGGCGTGGAGTCGGCTGCTGTGGGAGTTGAACCAGCCCGACGCGGACGGCCGCGACCGGCACACGATCCTCCTCCAGACGCCGCGCGACCTTCGCCGAGTCCGTCAGGCGATCGCGTTGAAGCAGACCGCCGACCTGAACGCGACCAGCGACAACGTGCGCCTGCGCGATTTCACCATCGGCAGGCAACTGCTGCTGCCGGACATCAAGGACGACGACATTTTCGTGATGGACGACGAGGTCGCGAAGTATTTCTTCTACACCGAGATGTACTACCCCGTCCTGCAACGCGAGCTGCAGCGCGGCTTGCGAACGCTCGAACAGGCGCTCGAAGACCCCCGCTTCGAGCGCCCGCGCCGTTGATGCGACGTTCGATTTTCAACGCCAAGTCGCCAAGACGCCAAGACGCCAAGGACAGCAGATCGTTCTTGCCACGAAGACACGAAGGACACGAAGAGAACACGAAGAAAGTCAGAAAATTATTTTTTTGGCAAGGAAGGGAAGCATGCATCTGTTCCGAAACACCTGCCCCTCCCAGTCACCTCCCCCTTCCTTCTAATTCTTGCTTCCCCCTTCGTGCCCCCTTCATCCCCTTCGTGCCTTCGTGGCTTGCCTTTCTTCTTGGCGTCCTGGCGACTTGGCGACTTGGCGTCTTGGCGTAGTAAGTGATTAGCTACGATCGCCCCACCCCCGCGTGCCGCCGCTTGTCGCGACAGCCCGCGGCGGCTAAATTGGGGGATTCTTCACCCCACGCCCCACCCCTGGGAGGCGACAGTCGTGCAGGATGCAATTGATAAGGCCGCGGCGCTGGTCGAGGCTCACAAATATATTCGTCGCTTCGAAGGCAAGACCGTTGTCGTGAAAGTCGGTGGGTCCATCATGGATGAGCCGGCGACGCTCGACAGCCTGATTCAGGACATCTGCTTCATGGACGCGGTGGGCATGCGCCCGGTGCTCGTCCACGGCGGGGGCAAGGGCATTACCGAAGCGATGAAGCAGGCGGGCCTTGAAGCGCAGTTCGTGCAGGGCAGGCGCTATACCGACGAACGCACGCTCGCCATTGCCGAGCATGTACTGGTGCGCGACATCAACGCGGGCATCGTCAAGCGCATCCGCGAGCTGGAGCACAAGTCGATGGGGCTCAACAGCCTCGGCAGTTGTGTCACCTTCGCCAGGCGGCTGTTCCTCGAAGGCGACGCCGGCCGACGGGTCGACATCGGCTACGTCGGTGAAATCGAGTCGATCAACGGCGAACTGGTGCAGGCGCTCGTCGACGCGCAGCATATTCCGGTGATCGCGCCGATCGCCCGCGACCCGTCAGGCGGCAAGCTCAACGTCAACGCCGACAGCGTCGCCGGCCACGTCGCCGCCGCGGTCGGCGCGGAAAAGCTCGTGCTCGTCTCCGATACGCACGGCATCCGCCTGTCGGAAGACGTCAACGACCTGGCAAGCCATCTGACCAAGGCGCAGATCGAAGAGCTGGTGAGCAAGGGCATCATCAGCGCCGGCATGCTGCCGAAGGTTGAAGCCAGTTTCATTGCGCTGGAAGGCGGCGTGGCGAAGACGCATATCATTGACGGTCGCATCCCGCACTCGCTGCTGCTGGAGGTGTACACCGAAAAGGGCATCGGCACGGAAATCGTGCTGTAACAACGCCGACGTGTCGATTGCCGATCTCCGCTGGCCGGGGGCCGGGGGGAGCATGGAAATCGGGCATCGAAGAATCAGAAATTGATAATCTCATGAACCACTTCATTACCATTGCCGACCACAGCAAAGAGACGATTCAACACATCCTCGACGTCGGCTTGAAACTGCGCGCCGAGCGCGAGCGCGGCAAGCGCAACCAGCCCGTACTCGACGGCCAGACGCTGGCGATGATTTTCGAAAAGCCCTCGCTTCGCACGCGCGTGAGCTTCGAACAGGCGATGTTCGAACTCGGCGGGCAGTCGATCGTGCTCGACCAGTCGCAGGTCGGGCTCGGCAAGCGCGAAAGCGTCGCCGACGTGACGCGCGTGCTCTGCGGCATGGTGCAGGGCATCGCGGCGCGGGTGTTCGAACACGAAAAGCTCGAACAGATGGCCCGCCACGGCGACAAGCCAGTGATCAACATGCTCAGCGACTACACGCACCCCTGCCAGGCGCTGGCGGATGTGATGACGATGATCGACGCGTTCGCGCCGGACACGCATGACCTCACGGGGCGAACGCTTGCGTTTGTGGGCGATGGCAATAACGTGGTGCGCAGCCTCGCGGCGATCTGCGGCCGACTGGGCATGAACTTTGTCGTCGCCAGCCCGGGCGGATATGAACTGGAACAGGCATATGTCGATCGCATCATGGCGGACTCGCCGAATATGAACTTCGACATGACCCGCGACGCGAAGCAGGCGGTGCGCGACGCGGACGCGATCTATACCGACACGTTTGTTTCCATGGGCCAGGAAGCCGAGAAGCAGACTCGGCTGCGTGCGTTTGAAGATTATCGATTGACCGAATCCCTGCTGGCCGAGGCGCCGGATCACGCGATCGTCTTGCACTGCCTGCCGGCGTATCGCGGGGTTGAGATCACCGATGAAGTGATCGACGGCCCGCGCAGCAGGGTGTTCCCGCAGGCGCACAATCGACTGCATGCCCAGAAGGGTCTGCTCGCGGTACTGATGGGCGGGCAATAGTTCGTCGAAGCGGTTTCACACTTGCAACATTCAGCCGCGGTGCTTGCGCCGCGCGTTTCGGCGCTGCCGGCGCTACAATCGTGTTGCTTACCGCTTGCATGGATGATCCAACCAACATTATTGAATTGAATAACATGTCCAACATGTTGACATTATCTAATTAGCATGACACGATAATGCTAATGACTATGCACACCGGTGCGACACTTTTTGAATGGACATATTGATATGGCGAAGAAAAAGAAATCACGTAAGAAGCCTGCCACGCAAAGTAAGAAGCGTGGCAAGACTCAATCGAAGAAACAAACCAAGCGCACCACCAAGAGCAAGCGGACCACCAAACGAATGAGTAAGCGCACGACCAAACGCAACACCAAGCGAACCGCGAAGCGGACCACGAAGCGCGCTGCGGCCTCGACAGCGAAGGCGGCCGTCGGCCGTGACCTGTTCAGCAAGGCGACCGACTGGCGGAAGCTCACGCACGACATCGCCGGTGCATTGCACGCCGGCAGCGAGCAGCTGGGCTCGCATGTGCAGGACCTCGAAGCGCGAGCGATGAAGATGGCCGGCCCGGCCCGCAAGCATCTGCTCGACGCGGCGAAGTCGCTGCGCAAGGCGCAACAGGAAGCGCAGCGGCCGGTACGCGATGAGCTGACCAAGGGCATCATGAGCATCGCGAGAACGATGGGCCTGCCGTTGGGCACGACCGCCAAAGCCAGCGGCGGACGCATGCCGGTCGCCCCCACGCCGCAGTCGCGCGAAGGCCGAGGCAAGAACCAGGCATTTGTGAACGCTCAGTTGCAGGCCGCCGGCCCCGAGGGCGCGAAGGTCACGGATATCAAGGAAGCGGCCGCCGCTGCGGGCCTGAACCCCACCAGCGTCGGCCAGGCCGTGACGAAGATGGCCAGCGACGGACAGATCAAACGCGTCGGCCGCGGGCGATATACATTCAAGGGCTAATGCGAGTCCGCCAGTCGGCAGGCATATACTTTGTGGGTGCCACGGCCTTTCACGGGCCGTGCTCGGCGCAAGCCGGCACGGCTTAAAGGTCGTGGCACCCTTATCAAACTCGCAATCCATACAAACCCTGACCTCCAGGCAGAATCAACGATGCGGTACTACGCAGGGCCCGGACACGAAGAAACACGGGTGGAAGAGTTCGCCAGCGTCCTCACGCACGGGCTCGGCGTGGTGCTGGCGATCGCAGCGCTGGCGATGATGCTGCACTACGCGCTGCTGCAAGGCGATGCGTGGCATGTCGTCACGCTCGCGATCTTCGGCGCGTCGCTGGTGGCGGTCTACCTCGCGTCAACCTTGTATCACGCGGTGCTCTATCACCACCGCAGCGGCCCGCGCTGGCGGCGGGCGATGCGCATCTGCGACCATGCGTGCATCTACCTGTTGATCGCCGGCACGTACACGCCGTTCATGCTCGTGACCATCGGCGGGCCCTGGGGCTGGAGCATCTTCGGCGTCATGTGGGCGCTCGCGGCCACGGGCATCGTGCTCAAGCTTCGCTACACCGGCCAGTTCCCCATGGTCTCGACCGGCATCTATATCGCCATGGGCTGGATGGCGCTGGCCTGCGGCGGACAGGTGATCGAAGCCACGAGCACCGTGGGCCTCGCCTGGCTGGTGGCGGGCGGCGTGGCGTACACCGGCGGCGTGGCGTTCTACCTCTGGGACCACCTGCCGTTCAACCACGCGATCTGGCATCTGTTCGTCGTCGCGGGCAGCGCCTGCCATGTGACCGCGGCGTTTTATGATGTGCTGCCGGGGTGAGTCAGACGCGCCGGAAGGGGCTGGAAAATTCGACGATTTCACATCGAAAACAGTGGACCTTTTTCGTGTGTAAGGTAATATATGTGTAGAGGAAATCGGGGAAGGGAAACAGAACCCTTCAGGCGGATACGGAACCCGATTTCCCAAATGATGCCCGCGCCGAAAAGAATAGGCAGGTGCCCAAGACCTCGAAATTCTTGATCGACGCGGGCTTTTTTTGTGCGCGTTTCGCTTCATTTTTCGTGCTCAATAGCCCCACGCGGGAGCGTAGGGTTGTGTACGTTCGCAGCCAACCCCACGCTTCCGCGTGGGGCTACTTGTTATACGGTTTCAAGTTATTTCCAGCGCGTTTTCCCACTCCCTCTCCCTCCCAGGGAGAGGGCTGGGGTGAGGGTGAAACGGCTGCGAAGTTGAGGCCTATCAGCATGCTGTGTCGTGGATGGTGCGGGGGCTTCCGACCCTCACCCTGACCCTCTCCCTGGAAGGGAGAGGGAACCGGACGCGCTGGGATTAACTTCAAGCCGTATTACTTGTTACTGCTTGATGAGCACGAGCGAGAATGTCGCTTGAGCCGCCTCAGTGCATCCCCGCTTCGCGGTAGAGCGCCTGCCGTTCGCGCGCGTCGAGCAGTCGCCACTGGCCGACGCCGAGGCCCTTGAGTTGCAGCGGGCCGATGGCCATGCGTTTGAGCCTGCGGACCTTGTACCCCAGCCGGGCGAGCAGTCGGCGGATCTCACGGTTCTGCCCTTCGCGCAAAGTGATCGCCAGCGTCGTGCGGTCGCCGCGGGCGCGGTCGCGTTCGAAGCCGAGGATGCGAACCTGCTCGACGCTGGCACGCTTGGCACGCGGCGACGGCCCGCCCGGTTTGCCCGGCGGCCCCGGGCGACGTGGCGCGTCACCGCGATCGGGCGCAGCGAGGAACAGGCCCTTCTTCATCGCGACAAGGTCGTTCGCGTCGAGCTTGCCGCGAATCGAGACGCGGTATTGCTTGGTCACGCCATAGCGGGGGTGGGTGAGGCGGTTGGCCAGTTCGCCGTCGTCGGTCAGCAGCATGAGGCCGGTCGAGTCCGCGTCGAGCCTGCCGACGGGGTACAGCCGGGCGTGGCCGGGCAGGTCGACGAGGTCGAGCACGGTCTTGCGCTGCTCGGGGTCATCGGTGGTGGAGATGACATTGCGTGGCTTGTGCAGCATGACGTACGTGTGGCGGGCCGTACGGCGGTCGGTCTTTCGCGGGCGTGGCAGCGGTTGGCCGTCTACTTCAATGCGATCGTTCGCCGGGTCGACCCACGCGGGCAGCTCGCGCACGGGCGTGCCGTTGACGCGCACGCGGCCCTCTTCGATCAACGTCTCGCACGCTCTTCGGGAGGCGACGCCCGCCTCGGCCATCGCCTTTTGCAGCCGAATGCCGCGCGACGCATCGCGCAAGTCGCCGGCCGTGTCCGCTTTGGCGTGGTCGCGGCTGCGGGCGTGGGCAGGTTTGTCATGGTCACGGCTGTCGGGCATGCGGTCCTTTCGGGGCCATTGCTTCATACGGATCGCGACGGAGCGCGAACCTCCTGCCAGATGCTAGTCACGTTGCTGGCAAATCAACACTCGAAAATCATCGATCGTCACTCAATCAAACTCATCGCCCCGGAACATCGAGCCAAGATAGAGCTTTTTCACCTGCTCGTTGTTCACGATTTCCTTCGGCGTGCCCTCCGCGAAGACCTTGCCTTCGAAAATCACATACGCTCGGTCCACGATCTCCAGCGTCCGCTGGACGTTGTGGTCGGTCACGAGCATGGCGATATGGTGTTCGTCGCGCAGTCGGCGGACCTCGGCCTGGAGCTCTTCCACCGCGACCGGGTCGACGCCGGAGAACGGCTCATCGAGCAGGATAAGCGAGGGCTCGCTGATGAGGGCGCGGGCGATTTCCAGCTTCCGCCGTTCGCCGCCGGAGAGCGTGCGGGCCTGTTGCTTGCGGTTCTTAGTCAGGTCGAACTGGGCCATCAACTCCTCCGCCCGCTGCTTGCGTTCCGCGCGGCGGAGCGGGCGGGTTTCGAGGATGGCCATCAGATTCTGCTCGACGGTGAGGCGTTGGAAGACGCTGGGCTCCTGGGCGAGGTAGCCCATGCCACGCTGAGCGCGCTGGTACATCGGCAGCTTGGTCACGTCCTGGCCGTTGAAGATGACCTGGCCCTGGTCGGGGCTGATCATGCCCACGGTCATGCGGAAGCTGGTGGTCTTGCCCGCGCCGTTTCGCCCGAGCAGGCCGACGATCTCGCCCTCCGCCACGTCGAAGGAGACGTGGTTGACGACCGTTCGGCCGCTGTACTGCTTCACCAGATTGTTGGCTTTGAGAATGTACACGCCGTGGATGATAACGAAATCGCCCGCGTTGCCCGAACCGGCCGACGCCGTACCTTGCAGCCGCTGCGCCCAACCGGTAAAAAAGGCCCGGCAGTTGATCGCGATTCGCCACGACAGGCTTTCTCACACAAGGACCATCACCATGGCCGACCAGCCCATCCGCGTCACCGTCTGGCATGAGCACGTCCACGAAAAGAAGAACAAAGTCGTTGCTGACCTCTACCCCGACGGCATGCACGCCGTCATGAAGGCCGGCATCGAGGAATACCTCGGTTCGCAGGTCAAAGTCGGCACCGCGCTGCTCGAACAACCCGAGCATGGCCTGACCCAGGAAGTGCTCGACAACACCGACGTGCTCACCTGGTGGGGGCACCGGGCACACAACGAAGTCGACGACGAAATCGTCGATCGCGTCTACAAGCGCGTGCTCGAAGGCATGGGCCTCATCGTCCTGCACTCCGGCCATTACGCGAAAATCTTCAAGAAACTCATGGGCACCGGCTGCGGCCTGAAGTGGCGCGAAGCCGCTGAAAAAGAACGACTCTGGGTCGTCAACCCCGGACACCCCATCGTCGACGGACTCGACGAATACTTCGAACTCGAACACACCGAAATGTATGGCGAACTGTTCGACATCCCCACGCCCGACGAACTGATCTTCATCAGCTGGTTCGAAGGCGGCGAAGTCTTCCGTTCCGGCTGCACCTGGACCCGCGGCAAGGGCAAAGTCTTCTACTTCCGCCCCGGCCACGAAACGTTCCCCATCTACTACGACAAAAACGTCCGCAAAGTGCTCGCCAACGGCGTGAAGTACGTCGCCCCCCGCACGGGCAGCCCCTACTCGCTCAAGGCCCCGAACATCGACAAACCGCTGAGCCCGATCAACAGCACGCACGAAGTCGACGAATCGCTGCACCAACACTGATTGTGCGTTCAGCTCACGCGAATCCGCAACCCGAGGTCAGTTGACCGGCGCGGGCGATTCGCTGCGCATCTGGCATCGGCCCGTGCCGCGGCAGACGTCGCATTCGTCCACCTTGCCCGCGACGTGCGAAAGGCAATAGTCGATCCGCGACGCGATCAACTCGCACATCAGCGGATGCAGCCCGATCGGCGCCGCCACCATGTGCGGCACGTCCGGATGAGCCTTGCCCGCCTCCGCGGTGAGGTGCGGGATATCTTTGTTCCAATGCCGACCCGGTGCGAGAAAGTAAGGCGACACCACCACCCGCTTCGCGCCCCGCTCAACGCAACGGTCAAACGCCGTGGCGATCGAAGGCTCGGCCAACTCCATGTGCGCCGGCTCGACAATCGCGTAACGCATCGTCTTGCGGAACATCGCCACGAAGTCTTCGAGCATCTCGTTCGACTCGGCTCGGCGGGAGCCGTGGTCAACAATGATGATGCCAGTCTCGGCAAGCTCGGCGTCGCTCGGCCGAGGCACGTCAGATGGGGCAGGGCTGTGCATAGTCATACATTTTAGCCAGCGAACAACACGGCGGAAATATTCCAACCTCACGCAAGCCGTTTGCTCGCCGTCGTGCCTTCCGACCCCGTGCGAACGTCGTAGCCCGCGTCGTCGAGCTCCTGCCGCAGGCGGTCCGCGGTCGCGTAGTCCTTTTGCTTGCGGGCTGCGTCGATGTCGGCACACTTGGCCATGACATCATCATCACCCTGCCCGCCCGCCTCCGTCGGCAGAACGCCGAGCACCGCATCGAACCGCCGCAGCACCGCCAGCGCCGTCGCCGCGTCCGCGTCCGGCTCGCGCAGATACTCGAACGCCACCGCGATCGCCCCCGCCACGTTCAAGTCATCCGCCAGCGCTGCGACAAACCGCCGCACCGCGTCATGATCATCCCCCACCTCGACCGCTGCATCGCCTGCCTTGCGCTCGAACCCCGCCGCCGCGTCGCGCAGCTTCTGCACAGCGCTCGCGGAATCTTCCAATCCCTTCATCGTGAAGTTCATGTTCGAGCGATAGTGCGCCTTCATCAGCTCATAGCGAATCACCACCGGGTCGACGCCCTTCGCGAGCAGGTCGCGGACCGTGAAGAAGTTGCCCTTGCTTTTGGACATCTTCTGGCCTTCGACCAGCAGGAACCGCGTGTGCATCCAGTAGCGGGCGAAGTGGGCCTTGCCCGTATAGCTGCACGACTGGGCGATTTCGCATTCATGGTGCGGGAAGATGTTGTCTTCGCCGCCGGTGTGGATGTCGATCTGCTCGCGATCGTGCAGCTTCAGCGCCATCGCCGAGCACTCGATATGCCAACCCGGATACCCTTCGCCGAACCGCGACGGCCACTTCATGATGTGCTTCGTGTCCGGCTTCCACAGCAGGAAGTCGGCCGGGTGTCGCTTGCCCGCCTGATGCTGCTGGTCGATGCGGCCGCCCGCGCCGCCGCGCAGCTTGTCCAGCGTATTGCCCGACAGCTTGCCGTAGTCGGGAAACTTCTCCACGCTGAAGTAGACCGCGCCGTCGCCCGCCACGTACGCATGCCCGTCGTCCACCAGCTTGCCGATGATGGTGAGCATCTGCTCGATGTGATCCGTCGCTCGCGGCAACTGCGTCGGCTCGTCGGCGACCTTCAGCTTCAACTGCTGCGAATCCTCAATGAACGCCTTCGTGTAAAACGCAGCGATCTGGTACGGATCGTTCGGGTCTGCCACATCGTCGCGCGTCAGCGAGCCGGCCTTCTTCGCTTCCTTCATGCGGGCCATCGCGACCTGCATCTTGTCTTCGCCCGCGCCGTCGGCCAGCTGATCCTCGGTCATGTGGCCGACGTCGGTGATGTTCATCACCTGCCGAACGTCATAGCCCGCCAGTTCGAGAAACCGCCGCAGCACGTCCGCAAACACAAACGCACGAAAATTGCCGATGTGCGCAAAGTCGTACACCGTCGGCCCGCAGTTGTACATCGTCACCACGCCAGGCTCGATCGGCTCGAACGGCTCCACGCGATGCGTCAACGTGTTGTAAAACGTGATTCCCATCATCGGCGAATTGTAGCAGTTCCGGACGCGCCTATAACTCTCCCGGGAGGCACCGCCATGCTCGACTCACGACCCTTCGCCATCGGCGCCGCGATCAGCTTGACATTGACCGCCCTGCTCGTCGGCCTCGCGCTCGTCGTCCGCGCCCTGCGCAACATCAACCTCACCCTCATGCTCTCGCTGCGACGCGATACCGACATTTAACCCCCGCGCCCACGCGGGGGCATTTCCGAGGGCGCTCCAGTACGACAACGCGGGTTCACACTTGCAACATTTAGCCGCGGTGCTCGCACCGCGCTCTTCGGCTCGATGGGACCGAACGCGCGGGCCAAGGCCCGCGGCTAAATGAGGTGCGGGATCGAACCCACCTTGCCGTACTAACTGTCCCCCGCGCGCGAGTCCACCTCCGCACGTTCAATACGCACACGGCGGACCTTCGTCCGCTCCACATCCGTCACGATGAAACGCATGTTCTCAAACTCGAAGCTTTCGCCCTGCTCCGGGATGTGGCCGAGCGTGGAGAACACGAAGCCGCCGAGCGTGTCGTAGTCTTCATCTTCGGGCAGCTCGACGTCGAGCGCGTCGTTCAGATCGCCGATGCGGATGCGGGCGTCCACATCCGACGTATGCTCATCCACCTGCTCGATAGGCGACGCCGGTTCCAGCGGTTCATATTCGTCCTGAATCTCGCCGACGATTTCTTCGAGGATGTCTTCAATGGTGACCAGGCCCGCCGTCCCGCCGTACTCATCGAGCACGATGGCCATGTGCACCTTCCGCTGCTTGAACTCGCCCAGCAGCTCGCGCACCGACTTGCTCTCGGGTACGAGGAACGCATCGCGGAGGCAGGCCCGCAGGTCGAAAATCTCGTCGCCGTTCTCGACAAAGCGGATCAGGTCTTTCGCGTAGAGGATGCCCACGATGTTGTCGAGGTTTTCCTCGTACACCGGGATTCGGCTATGCCCGACCTCAATGATCGCCTGCTTCACTTCCGTCAACGTGCTGGTGACGGAAACGCCGCATACGTCGGTGCGCGGCGTCATGATCTCGCCCGCGGTGGTGGTGGGCAGCTCGAACACCGCTTCGAGCATTTCCTTCTGCGCTTCGTCCACTTCCCCGCTGGCCGACTCATGTTCTTCGACAACGGAGAGCACCTGGTCGGAGATGGCGTTTTCCTCGTCCGGCTGCTCGCTCGCGCCGGAGATCCGCCGAACGATCGGGTCGACCACGTGCAGCGCCACCGTCAACGGCTTGAACACCGTGAGCAACACGTTCAGCAGCGGGATCGAGCCCACGACGATCTCTTCCCGTCGATACCGCGACCAACTGAACGGAATCGCCACCGCGAAGACACTCACCAGCACGCCGGCGATAAGAAACGCGAGCGTGTAATGCAGCACCGGCGGCTGATCGCGAAAGTAGCGCTCGACCACGTAAAACGTCGCCAGCAGTGCGACCAGGTTCGCCCCCGTGCGCAGCGCCCCCGTGAGCAGAATCAACTGCGACGTCCGCGCGACCAGCGGCTCGAGGCGGTCGAGCTTGCCGCGCTCGTCCAGCATGTCTGCGAGGCGCTTGCGCGAGTAGCTTTTCAAGGCCGTGCTGCACGCAGCAAAATAGCCAGCGACGAACAGGGCAATGATGGCAATCCAGATTACGGGCACCGCGGTCTTCTCCGAGCAACCTTCAAATCCGAAGCCTCATGACGTACTGCATGAGCCCTCGGCTTCGTCGGCCGCTAGCTTGCTTCACCTTGCCTGCCGAACACCGCACCCAGGCCCACCGCCTGGAGCAGCTGATCTTCGCGAGCGTGCATGCGCTGATACGCCTGTTCGTCGTGGTCATCTTCCCCGAGCAGGTGCAGCAGGCCATGCAACGCATAGAGCAGCGCTTCGACGCGCGGCGCGTGGCCGCGAGCGTCGGCCTGTCGGCGGGCTTCGTCGAGGCAGACGACAATGTCCCCCTCCACCACCGCCGGGCCGTTTGGCGTGGGCCCGACATCGTCCGACAAATCAAACGTCAGCACGTCCGTCGTGCCCGGGACGCCAGCGTACTGCTCGTGCATCTCGCTCATCTTCGCATCATCCACCGCCAGCACGGTCAGCTCACCCCCGCGCACGCCCGCCCGCACCGCCAGCTCGCGCAGCATCGCCTCCAGCCAGCCGACCACCGGCGGGTCAACGTCGGCCGTCTCCAGCAACAGGCGAACCGTCGGCCCGGCTGCCGTGTCAGGGGCTTGCATGTCAGGGGTATCGCCAGCCGCGAAGCCGTCCGTCGCGGGTCTGCGACTCAGAGGGTCATCGCCCGCCGGCGCGGGGTCGCCTTCGGCCGGGGTCGTCCGGTCGCCGGCGGCGGATCGAGATGGTGCGGATTCGGACAAAGCCTCTTTCAACGTCCCCGGGGCGTGTTGCGCGACGATAACTCTATTCCCAATCGCCCGCCAAGCCAACCCCAACAGGCCACTTTCCCCCCGACCGCTGGATTCGAGGTCGCCCACGCCGTCAATCGGCGCTCGGCCCGACGCAGTCGCGATCCTTGATCATCGTCACCTGGTTGCCGCGCTTGTTGAACTTCACATCGGTCATGTACGCCTGCATCAGCATCACGCCTCGGCCGCAAGGCCGCGTGAGGTTCTCCGACTCCGTCGGGTCGGGCAGATGGTCAGGGTGAAAGCCGCAGCCCTCGTCGGTCACGGTGATACGGACCTGTTTGTCCGTGACCGCCCACTCGACGGCCACCTGCTTTTCCGGGTCGTTGCAGTTGCCGTGGCGGATCGCGTTGGTCAGCGCCTCATCGACCGACAGCCGGATCGCGAAGACCGCCTTCTCCGGGTAGTCGTGGTCGGCGATCTGTTGAAAGAGCGGCTCCGTGACGCGTTGCGTTTCGGAGAGCTTGCTCGGGATCACCATTTTGGTGACGGGTGCTCTGCCCATGATTCGGCCGATGATGCCGGACACGCCGGCAGGGTGAACTTACTTGAAGCTGGCGCGGGCCTTGTCGGTCGAGTCGTGGATCTGAAACAGCTTGTTGAGCTTCGTGATGACGAACACTTCGTAGATCTGCGGGTTGATGTTCGCCAGCCGAAGCTGCCCGCCCTTCTGCCGGACCTTGTTGTTGACCGTAATCAACGTGCCCAAAGCAGCGGAAGAGAGGTGCTCGACATTGTCGAAACTGATCAGAATGCGAGGGTTGGTCTGTTGCTCGATCAGCGCGGCGATCTCGTCGCCGATCTGCTGAATGCTCGCTTCTTCGAGAATGTTGCGGTCGACGAAGCCGATCTGAACGATCCCTTCGTCTTCCTGCACCACAAGGCGCGATTCCTTGGCCGTCATCGAATTAAATCTCCGTGCAGGATGAAGTCGACCGGCGGATCGTCCCCTCAGGCCGACCGGGTGCGCAGCGCAAGCTATCGCGGGCGTGCGCGGCTGTCAAGAACAACCTCATGCAGAACCACAGGCTACGCAGCTCCGGCGCGGCCGCGGCACACCCGAGCCGGGTTTCCCACCGGCCGCCCGAGCCGCTAAAGTGGAACCCACGCAGCGGCGGAAAATATGCCAGACGTCGGCCAACGGGTCGCGAGGATGAACGAGATTATGAAGGATTCGGCGGACACAGTCGTGCTGGGCATCGCGGGCGTCGGCGGATATGCCGCGTCCATGACAGACTTCGTGCTGGAGGTCGGCGAGCAGCTGCGGCCGACGATCCGCCTCGCCGCCGTCTGCGACCCGCAGCCGGAGGCCCACGTCGAGCGCGTCGAGCAACTCCGGGCCAGCGGCATCCAGGTGCTCGAGTCCTTCGAAAAGCTGCTGGAACTCGACGAGATCGACGCCGTCTGGCTGCCCGTGCCGATCGACCTTCATAAGACCTTTACCGAAAAAGCACTTGCAGCAGGCAAGGCCGTCCTCTGCGAAAAACCCGCCTCCGGAACGATTGACGAACTCGATGCCATGATCGCCGCCCGCGACCGGGCCGGTCGGCCTGCGGTCATCGGCTTTCAAGACGTCTACGACCCGACCACGCTCCCGCTGAAGCGACGCCTGCTCGCGGGCGAAATCGGCAAGATCAACCGCGTCGTCGTGCATGGCTGCTGGCCTCGCCCAGCGAGCTACTTCGACCGCGCGACCTGGGCCGGCCGACTCAAACGCGGCGACAACTGGGTGCTCGACAGCCCTGTGCAGAACGCGATGTCCCACTTCGTCAACATCGCCCTGTTCCTGCTCGGCGCCAGCGAAGCCACCGCCGCCACGCCCGTGTCGGTCGACGCGGAGTTGTACCGTGCCGCCCCGATTGAAAATTACGACACCGTCAGCGCCCGCGTCGATCTCGAAGAAGGCCCGCAACTGCTCGTGCTGCTCACCCACAGCTGCGCCGGCACGGTGCACCCGAACCTCCGGATCGAAGGCGAACGCGGCACGGTCGTCTGGACCACGCGCGACATCAACATCGATTCGCCCCTCGGCCAGACGGAGATCGAACGCGACGGCTCGATGCGTCGGCGGATGCTCCAGCGCTTCGCCCGCCTCGTCCGAGGCATGGCCGACCAGGACATCGGCGTCGCCACCCTCGAAGTCGCCCGACAGCACACGCTGCTGATCAACGCCCTCTCCGAGGCGACCCCCATCCACCCGGTGCCCAAGGCCAACATCACCGCCACCGAGAAAAAAGACAGCGTCGTCCAGGCCGTGCCCGGCATCGAAGATGCCTTCTGCCACTGCGCCGCGAACCACCTGATGCTCCACGAGTCGGGCCAACTCGCATTCACCCAACCCGCCCGGCGGTTCGACCTCCGCGGCTACAACCACTTCGCCGGCCCGCATCCGGACAACGCCGACCAGACCGTCGCGAGTGGTAAGCAGTCCAACGGCGATGCCTGACGTCGCAGCGCTTCACGCTTCACCGAGCAACGCCCGGCGGGATTGAACGCACACACCCAGCCCGATCAACGCCAAGCCCAGGCAAGCCAACGGGTTGTGATAGATCACGCCCTGTTCCGGGTGGACGCTGGCATACAGCACCACGCCCGCCACGAACAGCCACGCAGACAGCTTCAAGCCCATTTTCAGGTTCATCATGTTCGCCTCCTCCGCGAATCGTCGGCTGGATCAGGCCGACCTTCTCGAAGGCGACGATATAACCGCGGCGGACGCAAATACATTTTCCGACATTTTTTGAAAATGCGGTTTGGACATGAACCTCGCGCGCGATCGAAGCCCACGGATTCAATCCGTGGGTGCCCTTTTCGCAATCCGTATCATCGCGGGTTCAGTTCAGCGGCGTGCTGAACCAGGTGGCGTGCTCGGCCTGGCCGACTTTTTGGAGCAGATGCAGCTTGAGCATCGGGCCCAGCCGGGCGGTGAGCGCGTTGGCCAGGTCGGCGCGGTGGGTAAACAGGTGCAGCACCGGGTCGGCAGCGCGGTCGAACCTGCACTGCCGCTGGGTGAGCTGAAGCAACTCGACGTGCTCACGCACCCAGGCGCGGGCTTCCAATAGTTCGATCAATGCCCGGCGAAGCGCGGGCAGGTCGTCGTCGCTTCGCTGCGCGACGGCGGTGCGGTCGGCGGCCGGCGCGTGACGACGCAGCAGATGCAGTCGGCCGTCCTGATCGAGCAGCAACTGCGTGTCCGGCTGATGCGGGCAGCGAGCCTCCAACGCCATGCCACCCACCAGCGCGTCGCCGGTGAGAAACGCTGCGAGGTCGGGCGACGCCTCGCCTTCGCTCGGCTGCGGCTGAGCAGGCTCGGCGGTCGGCTGAGCAGCGGGCTGCTGATGTGCGGGCTGCTCGGCTGCGGACTGCGGCTCACGCGCGGTCGATTGCCTGGGCGCTTGCTCGGCCGTCCGTTCAGGCACTCGTTCAGTCGTTTGTTCAAGCTCCGGCTCACGCGTCGGCTCGTCAAACGAAGGCAGCTCGTCGAAGGGGAACTCTGTCTCTGCGGATGCGAAGTCCGCAGGCTCAACGTCCGGCGAATCAAAGTCGTCGGCAGGCTCCACGTCCGCAGACTCGGCATGCGTCGGCTCGGCTTGGGCCGTGCCCGATCGCCCCTCGGCCGGGTCGAGGCCGGCGAGCCAACGGCGAAGCGACGGCCAGAGCGTCTGCATCGGCTCGAATCGGCCCAGCTGACGGAGATTGACCGGCACCATCTGACGCTGCGAACCAACAAGCTCGATCGGCGTGTCGAGGAAACTCGCAGCGGCACTGCGCAGGCGGGCGATGCCCCGGCAGGCGGACTCGTCGTCGCTGCCCATCATCATCACGCCCACCCGCCTCGGCGTCGCGGCAGGGTCGGTTTCGATCATCCGCTTGAGCAGGCGATAGCCCGCCACCGTCGCGGCGTCGTCCGCGCCGGTCAGCAGCGTCCACGCGTCGAGGCAGCGCAGCTTGGCGAGCACCATCGGGTTCGGGCTTGCCTCGACATGCACGAGCACCCGCCGAACCGGATGCGGCGCGAGGCGAATCAGCGTTTCCAGTCGGTCGACCAGGTCCCGCGCCTGCCCGCCCGGCGGCACGCGCCCCGGCGGCTGCGGGCGGTCGGTCGGCTCGACCATCTCCATGTCCAGCCCCTGCTCGTCAAGGTGCAGCAGCAGCACCGGCCCCTCGCGCTGAGCGAGCCGCTGAGCATATTGCGTCAGCCAGGGCCCACTCAAGCCCGGCAGATTGCCCAGCAGCACGGCTTCCACGCTCGCGGGCGCTGCCACGGGCAGCCGGGCTTCGCGGTCGTCAGCATCGTCGGTTGATGATTCGTCGGTCGGACCGGCCGACCCGACGTCGTCGCGGTGCAGGCGAAGCGACGGCGCGGCGGGCGAACTCGCACGCGAGGCGCGCGGCTCGGGCCGATCGTCGGCAGGGCGGCGATAGGGGCTCGGCCGAGGGGCGACCGGGCCGGTCTTCGGCGGCAGGCGGATCGGGGCCGGGCCTTCAAGGTCGAACTCGGCCAGCACGGTCTCGGCGTCGCGCGGGTGGCGGGCGGCCTTCGTCGCGCTGGCTGGCGTGTCGCGGTCCGCGTCGGCTTGGTCCGCGTCGGCAGGCTCGTCCGCCTCGACGGGGGACGGCGGACCGCCGGTTGGCCCTGTCAGGAACAGGTCGGCCAACTCGTCCAGTGCTCGGCGTGTGCGATTTTCCTCCATGCCTGTCGCCCGAGTCGGCCGGGAGCGATGCCCGGCAGGGATCGGCGCAATGATCGCCGACCCATATTGCGTTGCGTCCTCTGGGAATCGCGGGCGATCAGAACTCCCCTGCCGCCTGTGCGATCCCCCCCAATGCGAAACGTGCCTTCTCGACAGGCGTCGGCCAACCTGTCGCGTCCCTGAATCCAACCCCGGTCGACCGTCGCGGACGGCCACTCCAGGCCCGCCACACGAACGATGTTCCTACAGCTTAGTCGATCATGTCCGTCAGCTCGACCACGTTGTTCATTTCACCTTGCGCCGTCGGCTCGACCTCGCGATTGTACGGATCTGGCAGCCACTGACCGTCGATCACCAGGCGATATTGATACCGCCCCGGCGTGACGGGCACGCAAGTCTGCAGGATGCCCAGCGACTCGTCGCGCTTCATCGGCGACGCGTCGGGGTTCCACGCGTTGAAGTCGCCGACCACCGCGACACGTCGGCCGGTCGTGCCCGGCTGGATGAACAGCAGGCCCTGTGCCGTCGGACGTACGCCGTAGAGCTGGGCGAGTTTGGTCTGCAACGCCGTATTGCTGCCGTTCGAGCCGTTCGAAGGGATGGCAGGCTCGTAATCGGGCTCGTCGGGCACGATCGGCGGCTGGGGCGGCTCGCGACGCGCCGGCTCGGCGAGGTTTTCCTGCCGCAGTTCCGGATCGCTGGCCAGCCGTTGGGCGAGCGAGGCCGTGCGGGCGCTCAGGGCCCGGGCTCGTTCGACCAGCTCGGCAGCACGGCTGAGCGCGGGGTTCTGCCGTACGAGCGGGGCGTCGTTCGCGTCGTGCGTCGGCAGCGTCGGGTTGCTCATCAGCCAGCCGGCGAGGCGCTCGAAGTCCTGCATGCCCCGGCTGGCGGCGTCGTATTCGGTGATGGGTTGGCCGAAGCTGGCGGCCTCTTTGAGCTTCGCGTTGAAGTTGATGACCACCGGCAGCAGCTTGTCGTCGAAGTGACGTTTCAGCTCGGAGAGAATCTCGCGGGCAAGCTTCGTGCGGACGTCGTACATCGTGGCGAGCACCATGAAACGCACGTCGTGACCCGCGCGGCGGGAGAGCATTTCAATCGTCTGGGCCTGCTTCAACGAGCCCTGCAACGCGTAGTAGCCGGTCTCGACGGGGATGAACACCTCGTCGGCGGCCCGCAGCGCGTTGAACGTCAGCAGCCCGATGCTCGGTGGGCAGTCGATGACGCAAAAGTCGTATTTGTCCTGCACGGTCGAAAGCACCTGCGCCAGGCGACGGTCTTTGTCCGGCGCGGTGGCGAGCAGTTGCTCGACGCCGGCGAGGTTGATTTTCGCAGGGACGAGGTCGAGGTGGCGGGCGATCTGCCAGGTGACGTCCGCGAACGCGATCGAGCCGTCCATCCCCGCACGCAAAACGTCGGCGATCGAGCGGTCGACCTGGGCTTCGGGCACGGCGAGGCCCATCGCGCAATGGCCCTGCGGGTCCATGTCCACCAACAGCGTCCGCTGCCCGCGCGCCGCGAGCGTGGCTGCAAGGTTGATGGAGACCGTGGTCTTGCCACAGCCACCCTTCTGGTTGATGATCGCGATGGTTCGCACCTGACTGAAACCCTTTCGTCCGTGAAAGGTGACCGGTCGGCCGAGCTTCTGCTCAACGCGACCGCTGCCCGAGCTGACATGAACGCGAGTCCCTTCGCTCGGTCGAAACACCGCAGCCGTGCAAGCCGTTGTCGAAATCGCGGGCTAAGCAAGGCACAACCGTGTCTCGTTATCCGTTATCGGGAGATAATGGGGGGGACCTTGAATTCCAATACTGATAACGGCGATTTTCTCGGCAGCTTTTCTTTTAGTACGACAACGTGACTGCTTCATCTGCGACATTTAGCCGCGGTGCTTGCACCGCGCTCTTCGGGCGCGCGGGGCCGAACACGCGGGCCAAGGCCCGCGGCGAAACGAAAACCCACCTTGTTGTGTTAGTTAATAGTTTCGATCCGCGATGGGGTCGCGCATGGCGAGCGGGCGGTCGAAGACTTCGCGGAGGACGACGGCTTCGCGGAGCGATCGCTTTGTGAACGGCAGAGGTCGGCGGTCGCCGGAGGTGATCGCGGGCGTGTAAGCCGAGCGACGCTCGGTCGTGCGGCTGCGCGTGCTGGCGCTGGACTGCTGATTGCGCCGGCGGGCGGCGGCTTCCTCGGCCTGGCGTCGTTTGCGCTCGGACGCCTGCTCGGCAAGCTGGCGTTGCTGCTGATGCAGGCGCTTCTGGCGATCGCGCTCGACTTGGGCGCGTCGCTCGGCTTCCTGGCGCTGACGCTGCTCGGCATCGCGGCGCTGCTTGTCGCGCTGGCGGGCACGCTCCATCTCGGTGGCAGTGCCTTGCTCCTGGCGACGGCCGCCGACGGCGACGGGTTCGGGTTGACGCGACGATTGTGATGCACCGGCGGACTGTTGGGCGGTTTGTGAAGCGGGCCGTTGCCCGAGCTGCTGGGCGCGTTGTTCGTACTGGGCTTTGGCGCGGGCGCGGGCGATGCGTTCAGCCATGGTCATGTTGGCCGGCTCGCCGGCGCCGGGTCGGCCGCCGGTGTCGCCGCGCCGTTCGCGGGCCTGGGCGCGGAGCTCTTCGCGCCGGCGGGCGGCGAGGTCGTCGAGCCGTTGCTTCGAGCTGCCCGCATCCGATGCGCTGCTGGATTGGCCAGCCTCTTCGCGTTCTTCGGACTGCTTGCGGAGGATGTTCACCACCCACGAGCCGACGAGGATGATCGTCGCGATGGCGTAGATGATCAGGTCCTGCTGTTGCATGGCGTATCTCTCTATCTGGCTGCTCGCTTGAAGCCGAGCGGTGATCGCAACGACGCGCGGGGCCTACCCCGTGACTGCATCATAGTCTACCGCACGCCGGTGACGCGGAACACAGGTCGGCCGTCGTCGTCTTCGTCGCCGCTGAGCGCTTCGAGCTTCAGGCCGTACACCGGCGTGAGCACGTCGGGGCGAAGCACGGCGTGCCATGGCCCCTCGGCGACCATTTTGCCGTGGTCCATCAGCCAGACGGCGTCGGCATAGCGGGCGGCGAGGTTCAAGTCATGCAGTACGACGAGCACCGCGAGCCCCCGTTTCGCCTGCCGACGCATCAACTGCATGAGTGCGTGCAGGTGGCGGAGGTCGAGGTGGCTGCCGGGCTCATCGAGGAGCATGGCGCGCCCTTCGCCGGTGGACTGCGCCATCGCGCGGGCGATGAGCACGCGCTGCTGCTGGCCGCCGGACAGCTCGGCGAAGACGCGGTCGGCGACGTCGAGCAGGTCGCAGTCGATCAGCGCCGCGTCGATCGCCTGGCCGGCCGACGACGTGCCGGCGGCGAACCGGCCCATCGCGACCACCTCGCGGACGGTGAAGGCGAACTGCACGCCGCCGCGCTGAGGCACGTAGCTGAGCCAGCGCGCCCGCCTGGCAGCGGGCAATGACGCGACCGGTTCGCCCGCGACGGTGATCGCCCCGGCGAGCGGTTCGAGCTGGCCGAGCATGAGCTTGACGAGCGTGCTCTTGCCCGCGGCATTAGGCCCGAGCAGGCAGGTGACCTTGCCCGGCGCGAGGGTGGCGGAGACGTTGTCGACCACGGTCGGGCCATTAGCCCGATAACGAAACTGCACATCGCGGACCGCGAGCGCGGTCGCGGCGGCGTCGGGCGGGGTGATCGAGTCGGCGGCGGTGCCTGTCATGATTCGGCCTGCATTCTCGGACGCGCCGGATCGGGCGGCGCGGGTTGTGACGATCGCGCGAGTCGGAGGCAATTTTAGCGTTGTGGCGCTCACGTTGGCTGGGCAAGCGACCGATGACAGAACAGAGCCCGGGCCAGGAAGCGCCCATTCACGCACCGCAGGGTGGGTCGCGTCGCTTGTGAGTTTATCGAGCGTTCGTGTATCCGCTCACCAACCGTCCATGAGGGGGACGCACCCATGGCAGCAAATAATCCGCCCCAGTCGCCGAACAAAGCCGAGCAGCCCGACCGTCCCCAGGCCGACACGGACCAGGCGTTGGACATGCTCGACGAGATTGAGCAACGCTTCGCTCAGTTGAAGAACTGGCAGCAGGAAAGCGACCAGCATTTCAATCAGCTTCGTGATCAGGCCAAGCGTCTGCAAAGTCAGCGCGATGAAGTCGACAAGCGCAACAAGCAGCTCGATGAACGCCAGAAGCAGCTCGACGCCCGCCGTGACGAACTGAAGCAGCGCGATCAACAGCTGGGCCAGCGCGAGCAGGCGCTCAACCAACAGCAGCAGAAGCTCGACGCCGAGCGTGCCGGGCTCAAGGCCCAGCAGCAGAAGCTCAACGAGCGTGGCGGCACGCTGGAGCAGCGGGTCAAGTCGCTGGATGAGCGCGAGCAGAAACTCAAGTCGCGCACCGGTGAGCTGGATCAGCGCGACCAGTCGCAGCAGCAGGCCCGTGAAGCGATCGCTGCCGAGCGTGAGGAACTGAAGAAGGAACAGGCGTCGCTGGCGGAGAACCGCGAGGCGCTTGACCAGATGCAGAATGAGCTGGCCGAGCGCGAGCAGGCGCTGGCGACCGAGCGTGCCGCGCTGACGCAGCGCACCGAGCAGGCGGAGGTCGAACGGCGGGAACTCGACGCCCAGCATCAAGCCGTGAAGCAGCAGGCGAGCAAGCTCGCCGAGCGCGAGCAGCGGCTGGAAGCGTCGTACACCGAGTTAAAACAGCAGCAGGACAAGGTGCAAGAGCAGCTCGCCGTGGTCGAACGTCAGCGTGCCGAGCTGGACGAGTCGCGCGAAGCGCAGGCGGAACGGCGACGTCGACTCGACGAAGAGAAGCAGGCGTTTACCGCCGAGCGCGAGTCGTTCGAGCAGGCCCGCACTGAACTGGAAAAGGCAGAGGCCGAGTTCGCCCAGCAGCGCGAGCAGGCGGAGGCCCAACTTGCCGAGGTCGAGCAGGTCAAGCAGCAGGTGGCCGAGCAGCGCAAGGCGCTCGAGCGGCAGCGGTTTGATGTGAAGCTGCGTGCCGAAACGCTTGAGCAGCAGGAAGCGCACCTCGAGCGCGTCCGCCAGGAGCTGTCGGAGCAGGCGGCGCTGTTGCCCGGCGAAGGTGAAGAGACCGGCGAAGGCGCCCGACAGTTCAACGAGACCCGGCAGCAGCTTGAAGAGCAGCTTGCCGAGGTGGAGCGCGCGGCGCAGCAACTGGACGAGCAGTCGCAGTCGCTTGAATCGCGGAAGGCGGAGCTGGAGAAGCGCGACGAAGCGCTCGCACTGCGTGAAGCGGCGTTGACGGAGAAGCAGGCGAACTTCCGCCGAACGCTCGAACAGGGACAGAAGAAACTGGCTGCCGAGCGCGACGAGTTGCAACAGCAGCGCGAAGCGTTCGAACGCGATCAGCAAGGCAGCTCGGCCGAGCGGGAAAAGTATCAACAGCGCACCGCGCAGCTGAAGCAGGCGGACGAAGCGATCCGTCGTCGGCGAAAAAAGGTTCGGCGGTACATCCAGGCGCTGCGCAAGCGGATGGAGAAGCTCGAACAGTCGCAGACCGAAGTGCAGATCAACAGCGCACAGTACGCCGGCGTGGAGAAGGAACGGCAGATGCTGGTGGAGGTGCGCAAGTTCCTCGAAACCAGCGAAGCGGAGATGATGCAGCGGTGGGCGACCCAGCGGGCCGGGCAACTGGTGGGGCTCGGTGTGGTGGCGCTGGTGCTGGTGATCATGCTCAGCTACGCGATCGGCGGGCGCATGGCGACGCCGGTGTGGGAAGCGACGATGAGCTTCGACGTGGCGGTCGATGCCGCCGAGGCCGAGCCCGACAGCGGCGAATGGCTCGCGGCGCAGCGGACGCTGCTGCTCAGCGAGCCCGTGCTCAGCGAAGCGATCAGCCAGTTGCAGCGACAAGGCAACGGCCAGGCGTTTGAAGACACCGCGACGCTACGAACGGCACTGGCGGAAGACATGACCGTCTTCGGCGATGTCGGCGAACTGCGACTGCGCTACACGGGCACGCAGCGCGAACAGCTCGTGCCGGTGCTCGAAGGGCTCGGCCGAGCGTATCTGGGCTACCATCGTTCGCAGGATCGCGCTGCTGACCGCTCACGCGATACGGTTGCGCTGACGCAGGCGGCTTCGCGTTCGAGCGATCCGATTCGCGACGGCAGAACGACGATGCGGCTGATTGTCTTCTGCGTGATGGTCGCGGGGGTGGCGCTGCTCTACCTCGGGCTGCGGCAACTCATGCTCATGCAGGGCAAGGCCGTGTTCGACAGCGACGCGGATGCGTTCAAGGCGTTGAACAACAAGCCTGGCGCGATGTCGTAAAACGTACGAAGTGACTTCGATTCCGCGCGCCCCATTTAGCCGCGGTGCTTGCACCGCGCTTTTTGGTGGGGTCGCGCGGCGAAGAGCGCGGTGCAAGCACCGCGGCTAAATGTTTCACATGTGAAAGCACGGGCGATGGTTGATGATTACGTCAATCCATCGCGATGTTGGCGTTATCCGACTGTTCGATGAACACGTCGACAATCTGGCCCGGGTATAGCGGGATGCCGTCGCGGTCGATGACTTCGAAGATCACGTCGATCACGCGCGTGTCGACCAGCTCCGTCGGTACGCCGGTGAGTTGACGCTTCGGCTCGGCCAGCGGTTCGATGCGGACCATCCGCAACGGCAGTTGTACGTCATGCCCGCCACGCAGCCGAGCGGTTGCGTTCGCATTCGTCTGCACGCTGAGCATGTCCTGCTCGTCGACCTGCGCGCGGATGCGGTATTGCGAAAGGTCGCCCATCACCATCGGTGCACTGTTGCCCGTTGCGAGCGAAACGTACACGCCCGGCTCAACCCGCCGACGCAGGATCGTGCCCGCCCGGGGCGCTCGCACGGTCAGACGATCCAATCGCGTCTCCAGCGCTGCGACTTCCGCCTCGGCTTGCGCCAGTTCCGCCTCCGCCACCGCCAGCTCGCGCGACCACGCGCCGGCCTGCCGCTCGGCCAACGTGGCCTCCGCTTGCGCGAGGCGGGCGTTCAATGCCGCCGACTCCAGCCGAAGGCGGTCGAGGTCTTCGCGCGGCGCGGCACGCTCTTCCACCAGCGTCTCAGTGCGCTGAAGTTGAATCTGCCCCAACTCCGCCTCGGCTCGCGCCGCGTCGACCTGCGCTTCGAGCACGGGCAACGACTCGGGCCGCGGCTCGGCTTGCAAACGCTCGACCTGCGCCTCGGCCACACGCACCGCCGCCCGCGCCCGGCCAAGCTCCGCCTCGATCGGCCGACGGTCCAACCGAAACAGCGGATCGCCTTCCGCGACTTCGTCGTTCACTTCCACCAGCACGTCCGTCACCAGCCCCGGCTCCGGTGCGCCCAGCTCAACATTCCGCCCCAACGCTTCGACCAGCCCCGACGCCGCGACCGCTCGCGCGTAGGGGTTCACCGTCGGCGGAGCGGCGGGGTCGGGCTCGCCCAGGTCGCGGTCGGAGGTCGCGACCGTGTACGCCCCCAGCAGCAGGCCGACCAATGCAAGCAATATGGTGATCCACTTGATCATGCGTCCTCGTCTTCTGTTCGTTTCGGTGTGGGTTCGTGTGGTTTGTAGTAGCGCGCGTGTTCGAGCACGTCGGCCTCGGGCGCGTCGAGCAACTGGCCGTCTTCCATCTGCTCGATGCGGTCGGCAAAGTGGAACACGCGATTGTCATGCGTTACCACCAGCACGCAGCGCGGGCCGAGTTCGTCGGGTTGGCTGGCCTGGCAGATCAGCTCCAGCACGCGCTGGCCGGTCTTGGCATCGAGGCTGGCGGTCGGTTCGTCGCAGACCACGAGGCGCGGCCGCGCGACGAGCGCCCGCGCGATCGCGACGCGCTGCTGCATGCCGCCGGACAGCTCGGCGGGCAATGCGTCGACGCGTTCGCCGAGCCCGACTTTGTCGAGCATGTCGTTGGCGCGCTGCCTTGCTTCGCGGCGGTCGGTGTTGCGGATCAGCAGGGGGAGCATGACGTTTTCCGCGGCGGTAAGCGTCGGCAGCAGGTTGAAGTCCTGAAACACGAAGCCGACGAGTTCGCCCCGGCGTCGCGTGCGTGCGTCTTCGCCGAGCTTGTTCCAGTTCGTGCCGAAGACTTCGACTTGCCCGGCGTCGGGGTTGAGCACGCCGGAGATGATCGAGACAAGCGTGGTTTTGCCGCAGCCGGAGGGCCCGACGAGCATGACGACCTGGCCGCCTTCGACGGTGAGGTCGACGCCGTTGAGCGCCCGCACTGCCGCCCGGCCGTGGCCAAAGTGTTTGGCGACGCCTTCAACGCGGATGGCGGGTTGGCTGGACGGTTCGTTCAACGTTGATGCCTGGTGTTCGTCTGAAATACGCCAAGTCGCCAAGGCGCCAAGACGCCAAGGAAAAGGCAGGGGGAAGAGAGTTGAAGCCATAGATGAACGCCGATGAACTCAAAATAACAGTTGGTATCTTTTCCATTCGCCTTCATCTGTGGCTTCTATATTCTGCCGTTTGTCTGTTTCTTCTTCTTGGCGTCTCTGCGTCTTGGCGTCTTGGCGTTTTCATTTCGTCCGTTTGTCACCCATGATTACTTGAACACAATGGCCGGCTCGAGGGTGAGCACACGGCGGAGGCTAAGCAGGCTGCCGACGGCGATGCACACCAATGTCGCCACCAGTGAGCCGACCATCAGTTGCCAGGGGTAATGCGTACTCAGCTCCGCGCCGGGCTCTCGGCCGAACCATGAGAATACGCCCGCTGCGCCCACGCCGATGCCGTAGCCGATGAGTCCAACGAGCAAGGCCTGGAGCAGGATCATCTTCACCAGCGTCCATCGTGTGGCGCCCATGGCTTTGAGCACGGCGAACTGGCCGAGGTTCTCCAGCGTGAACTGGTAGAAGATCGCCGCCGAGACGACCAGGCCGACGATGAAGCCGAGCGTGACGGTGATGGCGAAGTTGATGCCGATGCCCGTGTCCAGCAGGATGAACCAGATCGTCCGCCAGCGCAGCTCGTCGCCGGTGAACGCGCCGAGGCTTTCCATCTGGTTGATGCGTGCCTGCACCGTGGTCACATCGTAGCCCGGCTTGCACTTGACGAGCATGTACGTGAGGTTGTTTCGGCCGGTGGGCACGAAGTTCAGCGCCTGCTCATACGTCGTATAGATCACCGCGTTGGACTCGAAGCCCAGCCGGGCCCGCGCGTAGCCGACCACGATTGCCCGGCGGTCGTTGAGCTTCAGCGTTTCGCCGATCTGCACATCGTTGAGCTTCTCGCGCGAGGTTTCTTCCACGATCACCGCGCCGGGGATGCGCAGATCCTCAATCCGCCCGGCAGTGATCTGCGGCGGCTGGCCGACGAGCGTGCTTCGGCTGATGCCTTGAAGCTGCACCGTCTTGAACTCGCCATCCATCAATTCGACCGGCGCGCGGGCGGTGAAGAATGGCTCGGCCCAGAGGACGCCCTCCACGGCCCGCACGCGCTGCAACTGAGCGTCCGCCAGCGGTCGAATCTCCCCGATGTAGCGCGTGCTCGGGTCCGCCACCCACAGGTCCGGCTGCGAGATGTTCTGCAAAAACCCCGTGCCGCGCAGCACCAGCCCGAGGAAGATCGACGCCTGCTGCGTAATCAGCAGCACAGCGAACGACAACCCGATCACCAGCGCGAGGTACTTCGCCCGATCGCCAACCAGCATTTTCAACGCGACACGGTTCATGGATCGTAATAGTAGCCGCGAAATGACTGATGGAAACGCGCCTGCGGCGCGGCCGCTACACAAAAGGCCCGCCACCTTGCGGCGACGGGCCTTTCGAAATTGCTAAATCCGAAATCCGAAATTAGAAATCCTCACCCCCACGCCTTGCCCTTCTTGTTCGTGCCGCAGAGCGCGACCTCCATGCCGAGCGCCTCGGCCATGGCGGCCTTGGTGAACATCGCCTCGTCCGCTTCCTTGGCGCTGTTGGCGTAGACGCATTGGATGTGGTTGGCCTTGTGGCGGGCCATCATCTGGTCGCGCGACACGCCATACGTGATCGCGTGCATGATCGGCCACTGCGGGGTCGTCTCCCGCCACCGCCGATCGGTCTCTTCCTGCGGCAGCTCGACCACACCCGCTCGGCCGAGGTCCATCTTCAACTTGCCACCCTCGACATACACGCGCGACCAGACGATCTCGCCCGGCTTCGCAATGCCACGCAACGTCGACCCGCCGTTGGGGAAGTACATCGCCGGCTGACGATGGCCGTCGCTGCCCGCCCAGCCACCCTGGTGATGCGCCGGCGGTGCGCTGCCGGAGATGAGGAACACCCACACGTAATCGTCCACCGTGCCCGAGCGATCAACGTCGCCCCAGCGCAGGTCGTGCAGCGTGTTCTCCGTCGGCTGGCCGAGCGCTTTGTGCACGCGATGGGTCATCAGCCCGTCGAGGCCGGCACACTCGTCCACTTCGTTGAAGTGCGGCAGCGGTTCGCCGGCGTACAGCTCGCGCGAGCCGTCACGGCTAAGCACGGGCGGGCGCTCGCTGTTGTTCAGCGTGCCTTCGACCAGGTCGCTGGCGGGCAGCAGGTCTTTGAGCCCCTGTTGATATTGAATACCAATTGTGTCGCATCCGAAGTCGTCCGCGATGCGCAGCGCGGCGATGTACATCTTGCATTGCAGGCGGATCTGGTCGTCGGTGAGATGCTCGTGATGGTTCGGGCCGGTGTGGAAGGTCATGCCCCGTTCGCCCATCCACCAGCGGACGTCGTCGGCTTCCTTGTCGGAAACCTGCGTCGTTTCGTAGTAGAGGGCGGACTGGCTCAGCCGTTCCTTGAACACGCCGGTGGGGTTGAGCAGGTGGTCGGGGATGATCGCGTTGAACATGCCCATGCAGCCTTCGTCGAACACGCCCATGATGGCGCGGCGGGTCTGCATGTCGCTGGCGAGCTGTTGGCCGAGCTTGCGCGTCTTCGCCGGCAGCTTCGCCTTGCCGAGCTTGTGCACGTGTGGCGTGGGGTGGGTGGCCTTGCCCGTGTCGAGCCACTTCTTCAACCGCGAGGTGAAGTAGCGATCGGTGAAGTCTTCGCTCCACAACGTCGTGTAAGGCACGCCCGCCTTGGTCAGCGAGCCGTTGAGGTTGAGCATGCCCACCAGCCCCGGCCACGTGCCGGACCAGTTGGCGGCGGTGAGGATCGGCCCTTCGTGAGCCATCAGCCCGTGCAGGATGTGATGCGAATACTGCCACACCGCCTCGGCGACGATGATCGGCTTCTTCCGGTCCGCATCGGACAGCCCGCGGAACACTTCCATGCCTTCCTTCTGCGAACCGATGAACCCGTGCCCTTCGTCTTCCTTATAAGGATGCGCCCGGCGGACGGTGTAACCCTGCGCTTCGACCGCCGTGATGAGCGTCTGCTCCATCTCATGCTGAGCTGCCCAGCAGTTCTGGTTGGCGCTGAGGCGGAGGTCGCCGTTGGCGATCAGCAACACCTCGCGGTTGGCTGAACGAGCGGGCGACTTCTTTTTCGTCGTCGTCTTCGTGGACTTCTTCGTGGTCTTCTTGTGCGTCGATTTCTTTTGGGTGGTTTTCTTGGCGGCCATGGTGACAGCTTCCCTGATGCGATGGAGGATGAGGATGTAGAGACTCGCCCGCGAGCAGCGGGCTGGGCAACTTTATGATGGCATGAACGGTTACGGCGTAAACGGCGACAACGATCAGCCGAGCGGAGG
Source organism: Phycisphaerales bacterium AB-hyl4 (assembly GCA_041821185.1). NCBI lineage: Bacteria > Pseudomonadati > Planctomycetota > Phycisphaerae > Phycisphaerales > Phycisphaeraceae > Natronomicrosphaera > Natronomicrosphaera hydrolytica. The sequence continues at coordinate 69,608 of JBGUBD010000005.1, forward strand.
TGGGCTCGGACGATTGGTGCGCGTCAGGCCCGACGCCTGCTCCGCATCGCGTCCGAAGACGATCGGCGATTCGTAAGCCAATCCGGTTCGCATGACCGCGATCATATCACCCGCGCCAGCAGGTGTCACCCGGTTTGGCGCCTGGTGCGCCCTTGGAGCCCACGGATGCCATCCGTGGGCTTTAACTCACAACTCACAACTCGAAACTCAAAACCAGAAACTCGAAACTCGAAACCAACCCCCCATCGCTGGGCGCGCCCCCCCGGTGACGGGTAAACTGCTTGCATGTCACGATTGAACCACCGTCGCCACTGGGTCAGCGCGATCGCCGTCGGCCTGCTCGCCGGGCTGCTGGCCCTGTCGGCCGGCTCGACCCGGGCTGAGTCGATGGATCTGGAAAAGATCCTCGCGGCGCTGGACAGTGCCGACCCGCGCGAGCGACGGGAACAGACGCTGCAACTGCTCGCAGACAACTCGCTGGAACTGGAGACCATCGCCCAGCTGCTGGCCCGGGCCCGCTCGCACGAACAGCGGCATCGGCTGCTGGGCGTCGCCCAACATCACGTGCTGCGCCAGCGGCGCGAGCACGTCTTCGATCGGCCCGACCGCGGCTCGCTGGGCATCTCCCACCGCACCGTCGCGGCGGAAGACCTGCCCGACACCCCCGACCACAACGGGCCAGCCATCGAAATCGTCGTCACGCTGCCCGGCTTCCCCGCCCACGGCCAACTCGTCGCGGGCGACCGCGTCATCGCCATCGACGGCGAGCCCCTGCCCCCTGACTTCACCGCTGACCACTTCCGCGAACTCATCGTCAACTACCGCAGCGGCGAAAAGCTCCACGTCACCATCGACCGCGACGGCCAACGCCTCGACCGCACGATCGAGCTCGCTTCCGCCCAGGCGCTGGGCGCCATGTACGACCCCAACCGCCTCCAGCTTCGCCCGCAGTTCGAACGCGACTGGCAGACCGCCAAGGGCAACCTCCAGATCGGTGAGTCCACCGAGCCGGAGTCCGGCCCCCTGCAACTGCGCGGAGCCGAGATCAGCCTCGACTAAAGCGTACGCTATCCAAACATCGCGGCCGATATGAGCTTCATGTTTAGCCCCCGCGGCCTCGCGGGGCGCTTCCGGGGGCGCTTCACTGATCCGCCACCCGCCACAACAGTTCCTGCCGTACGTCCGTCGGCAGGAACCAGCCGGGCACGACAAGGTCGTCGCGTATCGCCTGCCGCACATGCCTGCCATGCCCGTCGACAAACGTCACGTTCGCACCGTCGGCGTGTCGTAACGCAACGCGGCCGGGTGTGGCGCCGAAATGCGTGTCATTGCTTGCATTCGGGTGCACATCCGCGCTTTGCCCGTCCACGAACAGCACCATCAACGTCGGCCGACGGATCGCCTGCTCGTAGGTGAAATGGGGCGGCTCGTCGTTGTCGTTGTTGCCTTTGAGATAATCGTTCATCTTGATCGTGCGATTGTTCGCTCGCTTCGCTTCGTCGAACGACGCCCACACCGGGTCATGCTTCCACGCCTCGTGATGCCGCTCGCTCGCCGAGGTCGGCGTCGCCTTCCCGTAGTACGCATCGACCGCGTTGTACCACACCGCCTGCTGCTGCTGTGCCGTGCTCATCCCCACCACATCCGTGCCGATCGTCGGCCGAGGCAGGGCGCCGCGAAAGTCATCGACATACATCATGACCGTCGTTGCAAGCTGCCTTTGATGGTTGAGGCAGAGCACCGCCCTTGCCGACCCCCGCGCGTTGCCCAGCGCCGGCAGCACGATCGAGATCAACAGCACGATGACCGTGATCGTCACCAGCAGCTCGATCAGCGTGAACGCCGACGTATGATGCTCTCGCGTATGCGTACGCTTTCGCCGCATCACCGCCCCCTCGAATTCCCCCGGAGAACATGTAGGGCAGGGCTTGCCCTGCGATCTGATTCAGCACCCCGAAGCCCACGGTGTCCCACCGTGGGTCCGTTCCCACTCACGCCCGCGCGTCACGCTTGTCGCGCTCGATAAACGCGTAAGCGTTGTGGTTATGAATCGACTCGAAGTTTTCCGATTTGACCTGGTACCAGACGATGCGCTCTTCCATGTCCAGCGCCACCGCCAGGTCGCGGACGATGTCTTCCACGAACTTCGGGTTGTCGTACGCCGCTTCGGTCACATACTTCTCGTCCGGCCGTTTGAGCACCGCGAACACGCGCGTGCTCGCCTGACGCTCGACAATGTCGAACAGCTCTTCGATCCACATCGACTTGCCCGGCTGGAACCGGACGCGGACCTCCATCAAGCAGCGCTGATTGTGCGCCCCGTAAGCGGAAATCTCCTTCGAACAGGGGCAGAGGCTCGTCGCGGGCACTTTCAACCCGAGGATGAAATCCTCCGCGTTCGACTCCGGCTGGCCGGCGACGCCCGCCACGCCCTCGAAGCTCACCTCCACGTCCAGCTTGCCCGGCTGCCCGGTGACGGGCGCTTTCTTGTCGATGAAGTAAGGGAAGTGCAGTTCGAGGTGCGCTTCCTCCGCTTCCAGGCGATGCTTCATGTCGTGGCAGATTTCCATCACCTGATCCGAGCGGACCGACTCGTGGTGCTTGTTGAGCACTTCGAGGAACCGGCTCATGTGCGTGCCCTTCTGGTAATGGGGCAGGCCCACGTACATGTTCACCTCGGCGATGGTGTGCTGCCGACCGCCGGTGGCGGGGCAATGCAGGGTGATCGGGTAGCGAATGCCCTTCACGCCGACCTTGTTGATCGGGATGTTTCGAGCGTCATAGCTGCCTTGCACGTCGGCCATGGGAGCCGCGGCGCCTTGGCGTCCGGTGCTGGTCATGAGAATTACCTGCTTTCATTCACCCGAGCGTCGCCGACGGCTGCCGACGCTCATCATCGAGCAACCCCAATCTTAGTCGCTCGACGCGGGTTGAACAAAGGTTAGCCCGCGGGGGGCTATTGGATGCACGAGGATTTATCGTGATTCGTATAAGTCGCTCTGCCTTTCCGGACACCCCCCCAAGCCCCCGCTTCCGCCTTCATAATCGCGCGATCACTGGACTGCTCACGCGGACCCCCCAACAATCGCCCGGGCTCTGGCTGCGATCCATCGCTCGAAGTGTGACCACGCATGACCCATCCGCCACAGCAGGCGAACGTATCGCGATCGCCGACCCGGGCCGACCCGCCACCTCCCGCGTCGCCATCGATTAATGACGTAGAGCTCGCCCGCATTCTGCCCCTGCCGCCGCGCATCCCCGTCTGGCTGTTCGCCCTCATGCTGATCATCGCCACCGCGATCGGCGCGGGCGCTCGGCTGTACCAGCTCGGCGAGCACAGCTTCTGGGCCGACGAGCTCTACTCCATCCACTCGATCACCGACGCCCAGCCGCCGCCGATCTGGCGCGTGCTCGCCCACTCGGCGACATGGGCGGGCCTGCAATTCACCGGCGCGGACCTCGCCGCCGCCAGCCACGAAGCCCCCGAGCAATGGCGCGAGCTGGGCATCAACGAATGGTCCGCCCGCATCGGACCCGCGCTGCTGGGCATCCTCAGCATCCCCGTGCTCGCCATCGTCGGCCGACGTGTGCTCGGCGACCGGGGGGCGATCGCGTTCGCCCTGCTCCTGGCTGTGCTGCCATGGCATGTCGAGTGGTCGCAGAACGCGCGCTTCTACGTGGGCCTGTTCCTCTTCTATGGCCTGAGCGTGCTGCTCTACTTCGACGCCACCACCCGACCCTCGCGGGCACGCATGGTCGTCGCCATGCTCTGCTTCGTCTTCGCTTTTCTCCACCACCCGCCGGGCATCTTCCTCGTCGGCCTGTTCGTCGCCGACTGGCTGATGAGCCGAGCCATGCGCGACAAGCCCCGCCTCGGCTGGTTCGGGTACACCAGCGTCGCCGTCGCCGTCGGCCTTTGCCTCACCGTGCTCGCCATCGACATGCACACCATGGCAGCCGGCTACGACCGCCTCGAAGACCAGCCCCGCGGCCACGGGCCCGGCATGCTCCTCGCAGGCACCGCCTACCTGCTCCACCCCGCACTGCTCACCCTCGCACTGCTCTCCGCCTGGCTACTGATCACCCGACGCGAACGGCTCGGCGGCTACCTGCTCATCGCCGCGGCCGTGCCGCTGGCAGCCCTCGCCTGGCTGAGCTTTACCGACCGCATGTTCGTCCACACCCGCTACGGATTCATGGCCAGCGTCGGCTACATCGCCCTCGCCGCCGTCGGACTCGACCGCCTCTACAGCCACGTCGCCCCACGCTTCGGCCGGGCCTTCGCCGCCGGCCCCGCCGCCGCGCTGCTGGCCGCCCTCGGCCTGTCGCTGGGCTTCTACCACGCCGGCGGACAGGGCTTCCGCTCCAGTTGGGACCACGGCTTCGCCTACGCCCAGCAGCACCGCCAGCCCGGTGACATCGTCGCCACCCCCTTCACCCTCGCCGGCCGGTACTACCTCCAAACCGCCGACGTCGCCGCCATGCCCCCCACCGCCGACCGCCTCGACCAGCTAAGCGACCAGGGCCAGACCATCTGGCTCGTCACCGCCGTCGAATCCGCCCAGGGCGTCGACCCCGCCCAGCAATGGCTCCACAACGTCGCCACCCTCGAAGCCTACTTCGACAGCCGCATCGAACAGCCCTTCTCCTCCATCCGCGTCTATCGATACGAAGGGCGGTCGAATCGCTGATTTCGAATCGCTGATTGCTAATTTGGGAGCCCCACGCCGATGCAATCAACCATTAGCGATTCGAAATCGGCAATTAGAAATTTGCCCCCCACCCCCTGCCGTCTGCTATCCTGTCCCCCCATGGAGAAGGTCACTTTCGGCAGAACCGGACTCGAGGTTTCACAGCTGGGCTTCGGCGGAGCGCCCATCGGCTTCCTCGACGCCAGCGAGGATAAGGTCGCGCATATCCTCAACGAAATGCTCGATGAGGGCCTGAACCTCATCGACACCGCCGCCAACTACCCCGGCTCGGAACAACGCATCGGCAAAACCATGGCCGGCCGACGCGACGAGTTCATCCTCGTCTCCAAGTGTGGCCACAAGCTGCCCGACCTCGAAGGCGAAGCCTGGTCCCCCAAGCTCATCCGCCAGACCGTCGACCAGTCGCTCAAACGCCTCAATACCGACCACCTCGACGTCATGCTGCTGCACTCGTGCAGCCTCCAGGTGCTCGAGCAGGGCGAAGCCCTCGCCGCCCTCGTCAAGGCCCGCGAAGCAGGCAAAGTCCGGTTCGTCGGCTACTCCGGCGACAACGAGGCCGCCGCCTACGCCGCCAACCTCAACGATATCGAAGTGCTCCAGCTCTCGATCAACATCACCGACCAGGCCAACCTCGACACCGTCCTGCCCATCGCCCGCGAGCGAAACCTCGGCGTCATGGCCAAACGACCCCTCGCCAACGCCGCCTGGCGCGAGCTCACCGAGCAGCCCGGCATGTACAGCCAGTACGCCGAAACCTACACCCAACGCCTCGCCGCGATGAAAATCACCCCCGACGACGTCGGCTTCCCCGGCCACGCCGAGCTCGAATGGCCCGAGGTCGCCCTCCGCTTCACCCTCTCTCACCCAGGCGTCCACACCGCCATCGTCGGCACGACCAGCGTCATCAACGCCCGCGCCAACCTCTCCGCCGTCCGCAAGGGCCCGCTCCCCGACGACGTCGTCCACAAACTCCGCGAAGCCTTCAAAACCGGCCAGGCCACCCTCGGCCAAACCTGGACCGGCCAAACCTGACCCCCCAAAAAAACTCGAATCTAGAAACTAGAAACTAGAAACTCCCCCCTTACACCAACAACTGCCCCACCGTCACCGTCACCGCCCGCCCCGCCAGCGCCACCCGCTCGTCCCCTTCCCGCATCGCCACCCGCAGCCGACCGCCGCGCTGCGACAGTTGCGCCGCATCCATCACATCCTTGCCCAGCATCCGCCGCCAGTAAGGCCCGAGCACGCAGTGCAGTGAGCCGGTCACCGCATCTTCATCAATCCGCAGTCGCGGCGCGAAAAACCGCGACACGAAATCCGCCTCATCCGCCTCCCCGCCTCGGGCAGTCAGCCCCACGCCTCGCGCATCAATATCCATCAGCGCCAGCATGTTCGGCCGCGCCTCCCGCACCGCCGCCGAGTCTTCCACCTCCACCACCCAGTCGTACCGACTCCGCAGCACCGTCACCGGCTCGACCCCCAGCGCCTCGATCAGCCCCGCCACCGGCTCGGCCACCGCGGGCGGGTCGGCCGGGAAGTCCATCGCAATCAGCCCCGATTCCGCATCCAGCTCGCAATGCAGCACCCCGCGATGCCGCGTCTTGAACGCGATCGGCTTCTCCGCCCCCATTAACTGCTGCTCCCAAAGCACATGCGCCGCCGCCAGCGTCGCGTGTCCGCAAAGCTCCACCTCGGCCGCGGGCGTAAACCACCGCAGCTCGAAGCCGCCGGGAATCGGCCGAACGAACGCCGTCTCCGACAAGTTCATCTCCGTCGCGACCGCCTGCAGCCAGTCGTCGTCGAGTTCCCCGGTGATCAGGCACACCGCCGCCGGGTTCCCCGCAAACGGCGAATCGGTAAACGCATCCACATGGTAAATGGCATGACTCATACCCCGCATGGTAGCGTACAGGCCGATCGCATCGGACCACAGAGCTGCCCGCCACGCCCAAAGCCCAGGCATGGCATGCCTGGGCTTTACACCCCCCCACTTGAACCCGCCGCCGCGCAGCGGTACACTACTCGGCTCGTTTGAAAGACCCACGCGCGCACAGGGATAACGATCATGCCACGAGTTTGTGAATTTACCGGTCGTCGGACCTCGTCCGGCAACACGTACACCCACCGCGGTAAAGCCAAATACCTCGGCGGTGTCGGTACGAAAGTCACCGGCAAGACCAAGCGGAAGTTCAAGCCCAACATCAAGGCGATCACCGCTGTCATCGACGGCTCGGTCGTCCGCGTCAAGGCTTCAACCAAGGCCATCCGCTCCGGCCTGGTCGTCAAGCCGCTCAAGCGCAAATACGCCTACCGCCCCGACGCCGAGCAGACCCAGGGCGAATAATCCCCGGCCCGGTGGCCCTTGGCCCTTCCCGTGAAATCGGGCTCGGCCGCCGGCCGACCGTTCCAAGCACGGGCGATTTGTCAATTTGTTGCGCCCTCACCCCACGACATGCGCGTGGGGCTGCGTTCATAAAAGACAAACGACGATATTTCGTCGGTAAAATCAGCGAATCACCGTGGTACGCGGTCCGGTCACGCGGGCCGCTTCGTTCGTGCGCGGCCGGGTCAACACGTAACGTGACGCAGGCAAGCCCATGCCAGTGCGAGAAGACCAGAAAATCCAGGTCCAGCAGGCGACCGACATCGTCCGATTGATCGGCGAACACGTGGCCCTCCGCCCCAAAGGGCGCGAGTTTGCCGGCCTCTGCCCCTTCCACGACGACCAGAACCCGTCCATGTTCGTCTCGCCCGCGAAGCAGATCTATAAATGCTTCTCCTGCGGCGCCGGCGGCGACGTGTTCACCTTCGTCACCCAGTACCACAAGATGACTTTCCCCGAAGCGCTGCGACACCTCGCGGACCAGGCAGGCATCAAGTTGCAGGCGGCAGGCGGCAGGGGCCAGGGATCAGACGAAGGCCCCAGCGAACGCCAACGCATCGCCGCCGCCAACGAGCTGGCCATGGGCTTCTTCCGCACGCTCTACAAGCATCCCGAGCACGGCCAAGCCGTCCGCGAATACGTCGAAAAACGCGGCATCAACGCCGAAATGATCGAAGCCTTCCAGCTCGGCTACGCCTCCGACCGCTGGGACGGCCTCGCCACCACCATCGACCGCAAAAGCTGGGATCTGCAAAGCTTCATCGCCGCCGGCCTCGTCACCCCCCGCAACCGCAACCACGACGACAGCAATAACTCGGAACTCGAAACTCGAAACTCCAAACCCTCCAACTGCTACGACCGGCTACGCCACCGCCTGATTTTTCCCATTTTCGACGCGATCGGACGACCCATCGCCTTCGGCGGTCGTAAGTTGCGGGAGGCCGACGAACCAAAGTACCTCAACAGCCCCGAAACAAAGCTGTTTAACAAGTCGGCGACCCTGTACGGCCTGCACCTGGCGAAGAAACCGATCATCGACAGCAAAACCGCGGTGATCGTCGAAGGCTACACCGACGTCATCGCCTGCCACCAGCATGGGGCGAAAAACGTGGTCGCCACCCTCGGCACGGCCCTGACCCGCGAACACGTGGGCGAACTGCGTCGTTATGCACAGAAGGTGGTGCTCGTCTTCGACGCCGACGAAGCCGGGCGAAAGGCCGCCGACCGTGCCGTGGAACTGTTCCTCACCGGAGACCTCGATGTGGCGATCGCCGTGCTGCCCACCGGCCCGGACGGTGCAAAACTCGACCCCGCCGAGCTGCTCGCCCAGCCCGACGGCCTCGCGCAGTGGCGCCGCGTGGTGGACGATGCCAGCGACGCCCTTGCGTACCAGTTTGACCGGATTGCCGCCGACCTCACCGCCGCCGGCACCATCACCGGCCGACAGGCGATCGCGGAAGCCTACCTCGACCAGCTCGGTCGGCTAGGCCTTTCCCGCATGGGCCAGATCCGCCGGGCGCTCACCGTGCAGCGGCTGGCGAATCTGCTGAAAATGAGCGAGTCCGCCGTCAACGATGTGCTCACCGGACTGGAGCAGCGAAACACCCGCTTTAGCCAACCTGCCCAGCCTGCGCAGCCCGACGCCGACGAGTCGCCGTGGCCTGCGGAATCGTTGGAAACCGGCGATTTCGAGGCGGATAAAGCTCAACCGGATGTTGCTTCACGCCATTCACGGTCTACACTTAAGGCGGTTGAGCGGGCGGAGCGGCAGCTCGTCGGTTGCCTGCTTCGAGACACGGCGTTATTCCATCACACGCTGTCGGACGGCCGAACGCTCGACGAAGCATTGACGCCGGCGGAGATGGTCACGTCGATCGGCCGAAGGGTGTACCAGTGGGTGTACAACGCATTATGTGAAACAGAACCGGTGACGCTCGCGTCGCTGCTGGGAACGCTCGCGGAGGAGACAGACACTCAGCCGCTGGCCAACTGGCTGACGGACGCGGACGCGGAGGTGGAGAAGGCGACGGCGGGCAAAGCCGAGCTGTTGATGTCGATGCTGACGTCCGCAGCCGAGGCGTTGCTCGCGTTTGAGGGTGAAAAGCGATACCGGGCGGATTTGCGCGGCCGAGCGGTGGCCGGCGAAGATCGCTCGCTTCGGGAGGCGATGGCGTCGCTTCGAGCGAATCCCTCGCCCGTGCGGATTGCCAGGCCGAGGTCATGAAGACTCCGGCCGGGCCGGTTGGACCGCCATCGGCCGGGGTGTCAGGGATGACAAGGGAGAGAGTGGACGGAAGGCGACGCTCACCGAGACGCGACAGCTCGGCGAGGGTTTTTGAAATGAACGACTTGTCGCGGCAGACCAAAACGCTCGCGCGGCGGAGCACAAACGTGCCCCACCCCGCCAGGCATGAACACAAGCAGGAGTTTCTCCCTTGACTGAACATATGCATCCCGCGATGGCCGAACTGATCCGATGTGGTTGCGCATATGGCTGCATCACCTTCGACCAGTTGATCGCCCTGCTCCCCGACGAGATGGTCGAGCCGGACAAGGTCGACGAATTGCTCGTGCTGCTTCGTCAGCAAGGCGTTCGCATCGTCAACGAGTACGACGCGCCCGCCGTGCTCCGCCAGCGAAAAGTCAAGGGTCACAAACTCGAAGCCTCCGAGCCCGAGTTGCACCTCGCCGAGCAGGTCGCCGCCGAGGAAAGCACCGGCACGGAGATGATGGAGGAAGAGGAACAGGCCGCCAAAGCCGAGTTCATCCGCGCCCTGCAGGAAGTCAACTCCAAGCGCATCGACGACCCCGTGCGGATGTACCTCACGCAGATGGGCGAAATCAGCCTGCTGACGCGTGACGAGGAAATCCGCCTCGCGAAGAAGATTGAAACCACCCGCTACATCTTCCGCCGCAAGGTGCTCGAAAGCGACTACTCCGTCAAGCAGGCGGTGGAAGTGCTCGAAATGGTCGACGAAGGCGATCTCCCCTTCGACCGCACGATGAAAATCTCCACCGCCGAGGAAGACGCCAAGGGCAAGATCGCCGCGCGCATCCCGGTGAACCTCAAGACCGTGCGTCGTCTGATGGACCTCAACCGCACGGACTGGGAAGCCCTCGACGAGGCCGGCCGCAAGAGCAAGACCGCCGTCGAACAGACCCGCCTGCGCATCCGCGCCCGCCGACGCAAGATGGCGACCCTCATCGAAGAGCTCAGCCTGCGGACGAGCAAGATTCAGCCGCTGCTGAAGAAGCTGCACTCGATCGCGAACAAGATGATCGAGCTGCAGAAGACCATCGCCAGCAGCGAGCAGCACCCCGACCGCTACGACCCGGAAGACATCATGGTCATGCGCGAAGAGCTCTCCGGCCTTCGCTCGCTGGTGCTCGAAGACCCCGAAGAACTGCTCGCCCGCGTCGAAGACATCATCATCGTCTTCGACGAATACGAGCAGGCGAAGCGCGACCTCTCCGGCGGCAACCTCCGCCTCGTGGTCTCCATCGCCAAGAAATACCGCAACCGCGGCCTCAGCTTCCTCGACATCATTCAGGAAGGCAACACCGGCCTCATGCGCGCGGTCGACAAGTACGAATACAAGCGCGGCTACAAGTTCTCCACCTACGCCACCTGGTGGATTCGCCAGGCCATCACCCGCGCTATCGCCGACCACGCACGCACAATCCGCATCCCCGTGCACATGATCGAAACGATGAGCAAGCTGCGCAACATCGCCAAGCAACTGTTGCAAGGCCTCGGCCGCGAGCCAACCATCGAAGAAATCGCCGAGGAAGCCAAGATGCCCGTCGCCGAAGCGCGACGCGTCATGAAGATCAGCCGTCACCCCATCTCGCTCGACCGACCCGTCGGCGAAAGCGAAGACAGCTACTTCGGCGACTTCATCGAAGACGACTCCATCGAGAACCCCTCCGAAAGCGCCACCAGCGATATGCTCCGCGGCCGCATCGAACAGGTGCTCAAAACACTCACCTACCGCGAACGCGAAATCATCAAGCTCCGCTACGGCATCGGCGACGGCTATACCTACACCCTCGAAGAAGTCGGCCGTATCTTCAAAGTCACCCGCGAACGCGTGCGACAGGTTGAAGCCAAAGCCATCCGCAAACTCCAGCACCCCGTCCGCAGCCGCAAGCTCCAGGGCTTCCTCGACGGCAGCGTCGAAAGCGAAGTCGCCGAGTCACGGTAAAGAAGCAGCGTTTGATTGAATCGATCGCGTAGCGTTAGCCCCGCCGCCTACGGCGGGGCATCCCCCGGAAGCGCCCCCGCGTGGCCGCGGGGGCTAAACATAAAGCTTCAGTCAGCCAGCGATCTGTTCGAGCGCGTCGATCAATTGATCGAGCTGCTCGTCGGTGTTGAACGCGCCGGGGCTGATGCGCAGCGTGCCGCTGGGGAACGTGCCCAGCTGCCGATGCGTGTACGGCGAGCAGTGCAGGCCGGGGCGGACAGCGATGTCGAAGCTGTCGTCGAGGATGGAGCCGAGGTCGCTTGGCTCGAAGCCTTCGAGGTTGATTGAAAGCGTGCCGACGCATTTGCTTGCATCTTGCGGGCCGTAGACGGTGAAACGATCGTCGTCGGCGAAGCGTTCGATGAGCCTGGCGCATTGGGCTTGCTCGTGTTCGAGCGATTCCGCCATGGCTTCGGGTGTGAGTGTGTCGAGCGCGGCGCCGAGGCCGACGATGCCGACGGTGTTGGGCGTGCCGCCTTCGAGGTAGTAGGGGTAGAGCGGCGGTTGGGTGGGCGTGGCGGAGTCGCCACCCGTGCCGCCTTCGCGCCAGGGGTTGAGTGCGCGGAGCTTGCCCTTGCGTGTGATCTGCTGATCGAGGTGGCCGGCTTCGTGCGTGGCGGCGAGGGCCTCGGCGGGCTCCGGGCAGCGCTCGCCGACGTAGAGCGCGCCCGTGCCGGTGGGCCCGAGCAGGCTTTTGTGGCCGGGGAAGGCGAGCAGGTCGACGTGCATCGCGTTGATGTCGATGGGCACAACGCCGATCGTCTGTGCCGCGTCGAGCAGAAAGAGCAGATCGTGTTCGCGGGCGATCGCACCGACGGCGGCGGCGTTTTGCATCGTGCCCAACACGTTGGAAGCGTGGGTGAGCGCAATCAGTTGCGTCGCGGGCGTGATGGCGTTGCGGATGTCGTCAGGATCGACATTGCCCACGGCGTCGCAGCGGACGCGGGTGAGGTCGATGTCGCCGCGGGCGGCCATGCCTTGCAGCGGCCGACTGACGGAGTTGTGTTCGAGGACGGTGGTGATGACGTGGGGCTTGCCGCCGTTGGTTGTGGTGTGTTCGCTGAGCACACCCTTGATGGCCATGTTCAGCGCGTCCGTGCCGTTCATGGCGAAGATGAGGCGGTGATGGTCGTCGCCCTTGATCAGGCGCGTGAGCTTGAGGCGAACGTCGTCGAGCATTTGCTCAGCGCGGACGGCCATACGATGCCCCGCCCGGCCGGGGTTGGCGGCGTCTTCCGTGAGGAACTTCGTCATCGCCTGTGCGACGACGGCGGGCTTGGGAAAACTCGTGGCGGCGTTGTCGAAGTAGATCATCGCGGTGTCCGGCCGATCGCTTGGTAAACGAATTCAAAACAACGACGGCAGCCCCATCGCCCGCCGCCACGCGGAGAGCTGGCCGAGGTGAAACCCGACGTGGGCGGTCAGGTCATAGAGCACGTAGTCACCGACGGTGGGGAAAAAGTCGCGCATCACTTCGGGGGCCGGCTGTTGCAGGGCATCTTCCGATGCGCTCAATAGCGCGTCCATAGCCGACGTGGTCGACGACGCGAACGTGTCGAGCAGCGTCTGCTTCGAGGGGTACGCATCGGCTGACGGCTGCGGCGTGCTGCCCATGCCGAACGTCGTTTCCCATGCTTCGGGACAAAGCGCTTCGCCGCCGAGCAGTTTGCTGGACACGCTGTTGTAAACGCACAGATGGCCCAGCACCCATGCGGGGTGGTTCATCGTCGCGTTGGGCGACGGCTGCGCGACCATCTGCTCGGCGGTCAGCTCGGCGACCTGTGCGTTGGCGAACTTGACGTTCAGCGCTGCCGCGTGTTGAAGATACCTATCCATCTTTATGCCCCCACATATTTCGCGTAAATACCGCGTGCGACGTCCGGCTTCTGCGTGCCTTTGACGATCGCTCGGCCGTCGGTGAACAGAGTCAACTCATACGGCTCGCCGTTGTCAGTGATGTTGGCGCGGAGCATGAACTTGTTAGCGGTGACATCACCGTGGCTGCGCAGTCGGCCGGCGATTTCGTCGAAGTCGAGCTTGCCGCCCGAGGATTCTTTTTGTTGCAGTTGCACGGCGTTTCGGCCGCAGAGCGTGGTGGTCGAGCTGCCGAACTTGCCGTCGAGAAACTCGAACGATCGCTTCTTGCAGCAGACACATTCGCCAAGGTCATACGCCTTGCCGACCTTGAACTGCTTGACGAGGTTATGCCAGGTATCGATGTGCAGCAGCGTCGGGCTGACGGCGTCCCAGTTGCCGGTGAGCAGCTTGAGCGCTTCGTTGGCTTCGTAGGTGGCGACGATGCCGACGCTGGTGTTCAGCACGCCGGCGGTGTCGCAGGTCGGGTTCATGCCCGGCGGCGGAGCCTGCTCGAAGATGCAGCGCAGGCAAGGCGTGGCCTTGCCGACCTTTTCCCATGGCGAATCGCCGGCCGGCGTGTGGGGGAGGATGGTGTACTGCATGCCGACCGTACCCACCGCGCCGCCGTAGACGTAGGGGATACCGAGTTTGACGGCCGCGTCGTTGACGATGAAACGCGTTTCGAAGTTGTCCACGCCGTCGACGAGCACATCGCAGCCCTCGGCGAGCTTTTCGATATTCGTGTGGTTCAGGTCGTCAACGATGGCGGTGACTTTCACCTGCGAATTGATCTGGTTGATCTTTCGCTTGGCGGCCTCGGCTTTGGGGATGGCGTCGCGGACGTCATTTTCATCGAAGAGCACTTGCCGTTGGAGGTTGGTCGCTTCGATGAAGTCGCGGTCGACAATGATCAACTCACCCACACCCGCGCGGGCGAGCAGGTTGGCGGCCACCGTGCCGAGCGCGCCGCAGCCGACGATGAGGGCCTTGCTGGCCAGCAGCTTGCGCTGGCCTTCTTCGCCGAAGCCGGGCAACAGCATCTGCCGGTGATAGCGGGCGAGGTCGTCGATGTCGGATGTCGGATGTTGAATATCGGATGTTGTTGTGTTCATTGTCGCCTGCTACTTCCAGCGTGCAAAACCATCCCCCACATTCGCCATCCCCCATGCCACATTCCCCATTCGCTTACCCCCCCGCGATGGCGGGCACGATGGAGACTTCGTCGCCGGCTTTCAGCTCGGTGTCGAGGTTGTCGAGGAAGCGGATGTCTTCGTCGTTGAGGTAAACGTTGATGAAGCGGTTGAGCTGGTCATCCGTCTTGTAGAGTTTCTTGCCGAAGTCGGGGTATTGGTTTTTCAATGTGCCCAACGCTTCGCCGACGGTGTTCGCGGGCACGTCGACGGATTCCTGGTCGCCAACCTGGGGACGCAGCGCGGTGGGAATGTGGATTTTGACGGTATCGGGCATGTCGTAGCTCCTGTCTGTAATTGCAATGATTAGCTTGGTGTGGCGCTTACGGCTGAATGATTTCACCACGAAGAATACGAAGGATGCGAAGAGCACGAAGAAAACCGGATATTTCTTTTTTTTACTTCGCTAATACTTCTTTATTCTGCTTCGTGCTCTTCGTGTCCTTTGTGTCCTTCGTGACAAAAATCGAATGCTCATGGATCACGCCGCGCCGGCGGGGGTTTTGCCCTCGGCTTCGATTTTGGTGACGGCCTCGTCAAACTCGCTCATCTTCGCGGCGATGACGGGGGCTTCGTCGAACTGGCCGGTGAGCGACTCGATCGTCTTCAGGCCGTTGCCGGTGATGCTGACGCAGATCGACTCGTTGCTCGGCAGCTTGCCTTGCTGGATCAGCTTGATGGCGCAGGCGAGGGTCGTGCCGCCCGCGGGCTCGGTGAAGACGCCTTCGGTGCGGGCGAGCAGCTTGACGGCGTCGATGATTTCCGCGTCGCTGGCCATGGCGGCCGAGCCGCCGGTGGAGCGGACCGCGTCGATGACGTAAGGCCCGTCGGCCGGGTTGCCGATGGCAATGCTCTTGGCGATCGTGTTCGGCTTCTGCGGCTTGAAGTCGTCCCAGCCGTTCTGGATCGCTTCGACCACGGGGCTGCACCCTTGCGCCTGCGCGGCGTGCATGTGGCCGCCTTCGTCGGCGACGAGGCCGAGCTTGACCAACTCGCGGTAGGCCTTGTGAATCTTGGGCAGGATCGTGCCCCCGGCCACGGGGACAACGGTGTGCTGGGGCAGCTTCCAGCCGAGCTGCTCGGCGATCTCGTAGCCGTGCGTCTTCGCGCCTTCGGTGTAGAAGGGGCGGAGGTTGACGTTGACGATGGCCCAGTTGTACTTGTCTGCGATCTGCGAGCAGAGTCGGTTGACGTCGTCGTAGTTGCCCTGGATCTTGATCATCTTCGGGCCGAACACCTGCGTGCCGACGATCTTGCCCTCTTCCAGATCGTGGGGGACCATGACGAAGGCTTTCACGCCCGCCATCGCGGCGTGGGCGGCGACGGAGTGGGCGAGGTTGCCCGTGCTCGCGCAGCCGACCGTGTCGAAGCCGAACTCGACGGCCTTGGTGATGGCGACGGAAACGACGCGGTCTTTATAGGAGTAGCTCGGGTAGTTGGCCGAGTCGTCCTTGATGTACAGCTCTTTGACGCCCAGCTCGGCGGCGAGACGGTCGGCCTTGATGAAGGGGGTCAGGCCCGACTTGAAGCCGGCCTTGGGCTCGCCCTCGATCGGCAGCAGGTCTTTATAGCGCCAAAGCGATCGCGGGCCGGCCTCGATCGACTCGCGGGTGACGGCGCCTTTCATCCGGTCGTAGTCGTACGCCACCTCGACGGGACCGAAGTCGTCGTCGCAGAGGGTGCGTGGCTCGATCGGGTAGTCCTTGCCACATTCCTTACATCGCAGTGAAATCACATAGCTCATGCTGTTTCTCCCGTCGTCGGCACGGTTGGGACACAAAAAAACCCCACTTGTTTGACAAGAGGGGGCGTTCGCCTGGGCGTGCATTGGCCGGGACTTCAGCCGCCTCCTATCTTCCTCAAACGTGTTCGGTGCGGCAGCGGTTCCTGTGAACCCTGCGACCGATTGCACGTCGAGCGGGAATTCGCACCTTTCCGGCTCGCGACGGCGATGGTTCCAATCATCACCTGCGATCCGGGCGGTTGCGGTGGCTTCAGCGGGCCCGTCCCTCAGCCACTCTCGATAAGACGCGTGGGGCTATTCAATTGTCGAGCCGTTTATCTTACAGGTCTCGCCATGCATCGTCAACGACCATCCACACCCACGCCCACGCCCCCCCAAGCCTCAAGCCCCAAGCCCCCTTTCCCCCAGTCAGGAATGTCGCACTCGACACGGCCGGGGAAAACGGCTATTCTATTGGGCTCGCGGTAGCGGGCCTGCGCCTGCGCCGCCTGCGGGCAGCCGCCCGAATTGACCCGAACGAACCGTAAACGCCCTTAAACGAGCGAGTTGCCGCTATGAGCGACGCCATCCTCCAGGCTATCCAGAAAGAACAGCTCAAGACCGATCTGCCCGAGATCAACATCGGCGACACCGTCGACGTGCACGTGCGGATCATCGAAGGCTCGAAAGAACGCATTCAGGTGTTCACCGGCGTGGTGATCGGCATGAAGGGCGCGGGCCTGGAGCGGACCTTCACGGTCCGCCGCATCGTCGCCAACGAGGGCGTCGAGCGTGTGTTCCCGCTGCACTCGCCGCGCATCGCGACGATTGAGGTCAAGCGACAGAGTCACACCCGCCGTGCGAAGCTTTACTACCTGCGTGACCGCGTGGGCAAGAAGCGTCGCCTGGCCGACCGTCGTCGCGGCCTGGGTCGCACGGAGTCGAAGAAGGATCAGGCCATCGCCGTGCCTGGCGAAGAGACCGCTCCCGCCGAGCCGACGCAGCCTGAGAACGAGACCGCCGAGGCGGGCAGCGCGAAGCAGTAATGCTGCTCGTTGGCTGACCGCAGTTCCATTCGCAACCACTGAACGCCCCGCCAGCCTGGTGGGGCGTTCTTGTTACCATTTCCCTGCCATGAGCAACACACCCCCCGCGCAAGCCCCCGAGCCGTCCGAATCCAGCCTCATCGCCGATCGGCGAAACAAGCTCAACCGCCTTCGCGATGAGTTCAACGTCGACCCGTTCGGCCAGCGCGTGGACAACCTTCTCACCCTCACCGACGCCCGCGAGCAGTATGACCCCGCCGCTGACGAAGCCCACAAAGCCGACGCGGACAACGACGCCCGCCCGCGCGTCCGCGTCGCCGGCCGCGTCATGCAGCATCGCGTGATGGGCAACCTCATCTTCATGCAGCTACGCGATGCGACCGGCGACCTCCAAGCGGCGGTGTCGAAGAAGCTCGTCGGCCCGGACCGGTTCAAGCAGGCGAAGCTCGCGGACCTGTCCGACATCGTCGTCATCGAAGGCGCACTGGCGACCACCAAGACCGGCGAAGTCACCGTCTGGGCGGAGGGCGAGCTGGGGTATCAGATTGCTTCGAAGAGCCTCGCGCCGCCGCCGGGCAAGTGGGTGGGGCATGGCTTTAAGGATGCCGAGCAACGCTATCGCAAGCGGTACGTCGACCTTTACGCGAACCCGCATGTGATGAAGACGATGCAGCTGCGCATTCGCATCATTGATGAAATTCGCGATTACTTCCGTAGCAGGGGGTATCTCGAAGTCGAAACGCCGATGCTTCAGTCGGTGCACGGCGGGGCCGCGGCTCGGCCGTTCACCACGCACCATAATGCGCTGGACCTGCCGCTGTACCTGCGCATCGCGCCCGAGCTGTACCTCAAGCGACTGCTCGTCGGCGGGATGCCCAAGGTCTTCGAAATCAACCGCAACTTCCGCAACGAAGGCATCAGCCCGCGACATAACCCCGAGTTCACCATGCTCGAAGCGTACGAAGCGTTCGGGTCGTGGGAGACGATGGCGGAGCTGGTCGAAGACATGATCTGCACCATCGCGGAGAAGGTGCTCGGCACGCTGAAGATTGAGCATGGCGGGGGGGAAGCCTCTGATGACGCGGGGAACAACACCAAGACGCCAAGTCGCCAAGACGCCAAGAAAGTCATCAACCTTGAGCGCCCTTGGCGACGGGTCCGCATGGATGTACTCGTCGAAGAACGAACGGGTTGGAAGTTTGACAAGAGACCATTACAGGACGCACACCCTTCGTTATTACAGTTTTTGGTTTTTGGGGAGAATATTCGTTCTAAGAAACTAGCGGAGTTGATGATTAGTTCAGATGAACATAAGGAAGCACTCCTTAAGAACCGCGCCGTATTCGTTGAAGAGCAACTAAAAGCACTCTCGCCGGCGGAGCAACTGGTCGAGGTGTATGAGAAGCTCGTCGAGCCAACGTTGATCGATCCGACGTTTGTGACGCACGTGCCGAGCGTGGTGATTCCGCTGGCGAAGGAAAACAAGGACGACCCGTTTTTCGCGGACGTGTACGAACTGGCGATCAACGGCGTTGAGATCAGCCCCGGCTACACCGAGTTGAATGACCCCGATGTGCAGGAGAAGCACTTCCGCCACCAGGTGGGCGATCGTGAAGAGCAGCAGCAGGTGGATGAAGATTTTCTCGAGGCGCTGCGCGTCGGCATGCCCCCGGCGGGCGGGATCGGGTTAGGCATCGATCGACTGGTGATGATGCTGCTTGGCGCGGAGAGCATCCGCGACGTGGTGCTGTTCCCACTGATGCGGCCGGTGAAGTCACAGAAAGAATCCGAGGGGTGAAGATGCAACGCCAAGTCGCCAAGTCGCCAAGTCGCCAAGCAGAGCCGAGCCAGGAAGTGGATGAACTGGCAAGGCAGGTGATCGGTGCGGCGATTGAAGTGCATCGCACGTTGGGGCCCGGTTTTCCGGAGTCGGTATACGAAGAAGCTTTATGCGTGGAGTTGGCGGAGCGCGACATTCCGTTTGTTCGGCAGCCCATCATTGAGGTGCACTACAAGGGTCGGCGTGTTGGCGAAGGTCGGCTCGACCTCTGGATTGATAAGAAGCTCATCGTGGAATTGAAAGCTGTGGAGCAGGTGCTCCCCAAGCATCGGGCCCAGGGCAAGGCCAACCTCTGCGCCACCGGAAACGAACTCGCCCTCGTGATCAACTTCAACGAAGCCATTTTGAAAGATGGCATCCACCGCGTCATCCTGACCAACCCTGGCTAAAATCTATCCCCATGTCTTTCCTTGGCGTCTTGGCGTCTTGGCGACTTGGCGACTTGGCGACTTGGCGACTTGGCGTAAAACTCAACCACTGAACCGCATGTATAAACTCGTCCTTATCCTCAAGTACCTCCGCCGAAAGCTTGCGCCGATGTTCGCGGCGCTGGCGGTGACGCTGTGCACAGCGATGGTGATCATCGTCATCAGCGTCATGGGCGGTTTTCTCGAACTGCTGCGCGACTCGGCGAGGCAACTGACCGGCGACGTGATCGTCACCGCGCACTCGCTGGCAGGGTTTCCGAATTATGAAGGGCTCATCGACGAGCTGGAAGCGCTGCCGGAGGTTTCGCGGGCGACGCCGATCGTGCGCGGGTATGGGTTGATCAACCTGATGGACCGCACGATCCCCGTTGAGATCGAAGGCATCCGCCCCGATGAATACGGGCAGGTGGTCAACTATCGCGAGACGTTGCAGTGGGCGAACGGGCCTGACCCCGACGATGATACGGCAGTGCCGGGCGAGCAGTCGATGCGCGTGCCGGAGTATCTGCAACGGCCGGGCTGGGACGAAGTACCCGGCGCGGTGCTGGGCATCGAGGTGAACCCGATGCACTTTCGCGATGCGGAGGGGCAGTACAACCCGCTGAACGCGGCGGTCGGTCGGCCGTTCACTGCGACGGTCGTACCGATCACGCAGCGCGGCGACTTTCAAGAGCCACGTTACCAGCAACTGATCGTGGTCAACGAGTTCAAGAGCGGTTTGTATGACGTGGATGCGAACCGCATTTTCGTGTCGTTCGAGACGTTGCAGGAGCTGCTGGGCATGGCGCCTGCCGAGGTGTGGACGCAGTTTGATGAGTGGGGCGAGCCAGTCGGTGAGCCAACCGTTCGGGCAGGGCGGGCGACGGAAGTGATTTTGCGTGGCGCGGACGGCGTGGCGGTGAGCGAGCTGCGCAGCGCTGCGGCCGAGGTGGTCACGCGATACCTCAGCGAGAATCGCAACATGCCGCCGTTGCAGGCGATCACCTGGCAGCAGCGACACGGCGCACTGCTCGCAGCGGTGCAGAACGAGCGCGGGCTGGTGACGTTCCTGTTCGTGATCATATCGATGGTCGCCATCGTCATGGTCGCGACGACGTTTTACATGATCGTGCTGGAGAAGACGCGCGACATCGGCGTGCTGCGCGCCATCGGGGCGTCGGGGCCTGGCATCATGGGCATCTTCCTCGGCTACGGGCTGGCGATCGGCATCGTCGGCTCGCTGGTGGGCTTCGTGCTCGCGTACGTCATCGTCACGAACCTCAACGAAATTCAATATGCACTGGCGGAGCGGATGGGCACGGCAATCGCATGGGCGGCGCTGGTCGCCCTGGCGACGATCGTGGGCGCGGTGCTCGGCTCGCTCATCGGCAAGCGGCGCGACACGGCGTTTGAGGCGGGGCTGCTCGGCGGCATCATCGGCTTCGTCGGCACGCTGGTGCTCGCGGTGGTCGGCTTCGAGTGGCTGCACGCCGGGCCGCTGATCGACTTTAACGAACAGTACGGCTGGCGGATGTGGGACCCGAGCCTCTACTTCTTCGACCGTATCCCCGACCGCGTCGACCCGGTGGACGCGACCGCGATCGTCATCGGGGCGATCATCTCGTCGGTCGCGGGCGCACTCGTGCCCGCACTGCTCGCGGCGAGACAGGACCCGATCGAAGCGTTGCGATATGAATGAGATGGCTTGTGAGAAGGGTGGCAGGTCCGTCCATGAGATTTTCGGTTGACCGCGAAGGAGCGAAGGATGCGAAGGGACGAAGCGGCGCAATGTTTCTGTGAAAATATCTTCGCCTCTTCGCTTGCTTCGCTCCTTCGCGGTAAAACATACAGCGTAGAGGTGCCCTACTGTTGAATAGCACAGTCTCCATGCCGGAAGCCAACGACCAATCAACCGCTGCGCCGTTGCTCGTTGCTCGCGGGTTGCATAAGCATTACCGCATGGGCGGTGAGGATCTGCATGTGTTGCGCGGGGTGGATTTGAGCGTGGCGCGGGGGCAGTGGTTGGCGGTGCTTGGCGCGTCGGGGTCGGGCAAGAGTACGCTGTTGCATCTGCTTGGCGGGCTCGATCGGCCGGACGAGGGCGGGGTGACGTTTCACCATGAGAATCGAGCGGTGGACATTTTCGCGTTGCGCGGGTCGAAGCTGGATCATTATCGCAATACGCATGTAGGCTTCGTCTTTCAGTTTTATCATCTGCTGCCGGAGCTGAGCGCGTTGGAGAACGTGCTGGTTAGCGCGATGATCAGCCGATCGATCATCGGTTGGCCGGGCGCACGTGGCGAGGCGCGCGAGCGGGCGGAGCAGTTGCTGACGCGTGTGGGGCTGAAGGAGCGGATGCGTCATCGGCCTGCGAAGCTGTCGGGCGGGGAGCGTCAACGTGTGGCGATTGCGCGGGCGTTGATCAATCGGCCGGCGGTGCTGCTGGCGGACGAGCCGACGGGCAACCTGGATGCGGACACGGGGCGGGGCATTATCGATCTGTTTCGCGAGCTGCACAGCCAGGGGCAGACGACGGTAATGGTGACGCATGACCAGTCGATCGCGGCGGTGGCGGACCAGAGCCTGACGCTGGTGCGCGGGGCGCTGGTGGCTGATCAGTAGCGAGCGCGTGCTCATACGCATGACTCATCAAACTCAAACTCAGGCTCGGTGTACGTGACACAGGCCCACGGATTCCATTCGTGGGCTTCCAGCGCGTCCAACGAAAAAGCCCGACAGCGCTGACGCGCCGTCGGGCTTATGTGTGGCCTCAATCCTTCCGCTCATTGAGGCCGGCCACCTGGGGACCGCGAGGAGACGCAAGCTCCCCACGGCCACATGGTTCGCCTCGGCCGATCAGTACTGCTCGGCCTCTTCGCGTTCCTGCCGTTCGCGCTGTTCGCGCTGCTGGTGTTCACGCTGTTGCTGCTGTTGCTGCTGCATGCCTTCTTCACCCGGAGGGGCGTAGCCGAACACCTGCCAGTAGGGCTCTTCGTCGAACGCCTGGTGGGTCTGCATCGCCCACTGCTGGTCCTGCCAGTCGGGCTCTTCGCCTTCCTGGTAGGCCACCTGATCAAGCTGCTCTTCCGTCGCGTCGAGCGTGAAGCGCTCTTCCTGCTCATCGAACTGCAGCGCCTGGAACGGCACGGGGGCGAGCTCTTCGCCGATGCCGAGGATGCCGCCGTAGCTGAGGATGCCGTAGATCACACGGCCTTCACGCGTGTCGATCACCAGGTCCTGAAGTTGGCCGATCTCTTGGTCGTCACGGCCGCGGACCTCGAAGTCGAGCAGTTCGTTATAGCGGTACACGCGCGGTTCCCGCTCGACCAGTCCGGCCTGCTGGAACTGCTGATGCACGCGCTGGGCGAGGCGCTGCGATTCCTGTTGCGCCTGTTCCTGTTCGACGCCGGCCTGCGTCAACGCCTGCTCGATCTGCTGCTGAATCTGCTCACGCTCGCCGGGCTGCTGCGAAAGCTGCTGGGCGAGGCGCTGTGATTCCTGTTGCGCCTGCTGCTGATCGACGCCGGCTTCGGTCATGCCGCGCTGCAGCCGTTCCTGAATCCGCTGCTGCACCTGTTGCTGCTGTTGCTGCTGATGCTGTTGCTGCTGTTGGGGCTGCTGTTGCTGTTGCTGCTGGAGCTGCTGTTGTTCCTGCTGCTCCTGCTGGAGTTCCTGCTGCTGCTGGTGTTGCTGTTCCTGGCCGGGCCGCTGTTGCTGCTGTTGCTGTTGCTGAATCTGCTGCTCGACCTGCTGGCTGAGGCGCTCGGCCTCCTGTTGTGCCTGCTGCTGGTCAACGCCGGCCTGGGTCAGCGCCTGTTCGAGCTGCTGCTGAATCTGCTGTCGCTCGGGCTGTTCCTGCTGGAACTGCTGCGCGAGTCGACGGGCCTCCTGCTGCGCCTGCTCCTGCTCGACGCCGGCCTGTGTCATCGCCTGCTCAAGCTGCTGCTCGAGCTGCTGGCCGGGCTGGCCCATCGGCTGCTGCATCTGCTGCTGCTGTTCCTGCTCCCAGTATGGCTCGACGCCAAGCTGCTGATGCAACTGCTGCGCCCACTGCTGATCGTTGAAGTCCGGCTCGTCGCCTTCCTGGAAACCTTCAACCTGCTGCAACTGCTGCGGCTGAATGATCAACTGAAGCTGATCCTGCTCCGCCTCGAATACCTGCCAAGGCAGCGCGTAACGCTCGCCTTCCTGCTGTTGCTGTTGTTGCTGCTGTTGTTGTGGCTGCTGCTGTTGCTGTTGTTCGAACGCCTGCTGTTGAAACGTCGCGATCACGTACGCGATACGGCCTTCGTTCACGTCGACCGTCAATTCCTCAACCTGACCGATCTCCTGACCCTGTTGATTCACAATACGCTGACCCTCGTACTGCTCGGCCTGGAGGAGTTGACCCTCCTGCTGCGCACGAGCCTGCGGGTCCATCAACTGTTGCTGCTCTCGTTGCTGTTCCTGCTGCTGTTGCTGTTGCTGCATGCGTTGCTGTTCGTCCGCCGCCTCGCCTGGCTGTTGTTGTGCCAAAGCGAGCCCGGGGGCGACAGCCAGCGCAAGCGCGGCCGACCATGTGGCTCCTCGATAAACATTCATAATCACTTCTCCTTCGTGCGGTGTGGAGTCGGCGGATCGGTGACACGGCAACCACCTTGATTGCCCTTTCATCAATGCCCCACCAATTCTCAGCCGACCTCAAATTCGGTTTTGTCTACGTGCACCATAGGACGTGCACGGCACTGAACCGTCTGCGATGTGTGCTGTTTCACGGGTCGGGCAAAGCCTGACCGCTGCCCCGCCCTGCCGATCACGCGGACTCAACACTCGGCCGAGGGGTGTCCGGTGCGAACAACTCGATCCGCGTGCCCCGCCCGGGCGAGCTTTCGATCCGCGTCTCACCGCCGAGCACGTCCAGCCGCTGCTGAATGCTGAACAGCCCGAACCCCGTATTGTCCAACGTCTTTTGCGCCGGGTCGAACCCGACGCCCTCGTCGCTCACCGCCACGCACACCCGCTGTCGCTCGTCTGTGCTCAACGTGACATGTGCATTGCGCGTGACGGCGTGTTTGACCACGTTAAACAGCAGCTCGCGCGTCGCGTTGAACAGCAGCACGCGAACGTCCTCCGTCGCGGGGTTGGCCGACCGGTCCGCCTCCACCGTCACATGTAAGCCGTGCTTGTCGCGCATCCACCGCGCCAGCCAATCCAGCGCCGCTGCGAGGCCCGCATCGTGCAGAATCGGCGGACTCAGCTCTGTCGTCAATGAACGCGACGCATCCACCGACTGCGTCAGCAGCTCGTCAATCTGTAACAATCCGCGAATCGTCGGCTCGTCTTCGAACTGCCCGATCATCGCATGCAGCCGAAGCTTCGCCGCAACGAGCAACTGCTGAAGATGATCGTGCAGCGACTGCGCCAACTGCCGACGCTCGCGCTGCTCGGTCTGCGTCAGCTCCGCCGCCAGCGCCCGCAGTTGCGTCGCCCGATGCTCCGCCTCCGCGGTGCGCTCCGCGACGCGCTGTTCCAGCGTCTCGTTCAACGACTGAAGCTTGCGCTCCGTCGCGCGACGCTCCGCCAGCTCGCGCTGCGCATCGCGATACAGCAGCGATTTGTCGATCGCCATGCTCGCCCGCCGCCCCAGCTCCGTCGCCAGATCCACATCCGCCTGGTTGTACCGCCGCCTCAAACCAAAGCCGTCGGTCACAAACGTCAGCACGCCGAACACCCTGCCGCGCCCTTTCAGCGGCACGCTGATGTACGAACGCAAACCTGCTTCACGCAATATGCGCAAATGTGTTTCATCGTGCGCAACCTCCGTCAGCATGTCATCGCGAATATCATCCGCCCAGTCCACTTCACCCGAACGCGTCACCGCCCACGGGCCCCATGACGCGTGCGGCGCAACAGGATATCGCTGCGCCATCTGCTGAATCATCGGCGTCCGCTGCGCGTCCGCATGCACACCCGTCAACACAGACAGATCCCCCTGTGCCGTCACCAGATCAATCTGGCACCAGTCCGCCAACTCCGGCACACTCAACTGCGCAATGCTGCGAAGCGTGATCTCATAATCCAGCGACGACGCGAGAATCCGACCCGCCCGCGCCAGCAGCTTCGTCGCTTGCTGCGCATGCTTCTCTTCCGTCACATCGTAAAACACCGTCACCGCGGCGACCATCCGCCCCGACCCATCGCGCACCGGCGAAGCGCTGCCACGCAACGTTCGCATCGTCCCTTCCTGCGGATGGCGAAACTGCATCTCCTCCGCCGACACCACCTCCCCGTCACGCAGCGCCCGCGCCAACGGCCACTGCGCCGCCGGCACCGGCGTCCCATCCGCGCGAAAGCCCTGAAAATCCGCCTCCTGCCAAGGCTTCGCCAACACACTCGGCCCCGTATGCCCGGTGATCTGCTCCACCTGCGCGTTGGAATACAGCAGCTTCCCGCTGGGCGCTTCCACCACGATCACCGCCACCGGCATCTGCTCGATCACCTCCTCCACCAGCAACCGCTCCGCCTTCAACCGATCCATCAATTGCTGGCGATCCTCCTCCGCCCGGCGACGCTCCGTGATGTCACGCACCGCCCCCATCACACGCACCACACGCCCCTGCTGCTCATCCCAGATCGGCTGAGCATCAATCGTCACCCAACGCGTCTGCCCCTGCTTCGTGATAAACCGCGTCTCAACCGAGCAAGGCTTATCCGTCAGCAAGTCCGCAACCAACTGCCGCAACGTCGGCCGATCGTCCGGGTGAACAAACTTGTCCCAGTCCGCAACCGAATCCACCTCATCGTTCGAATAGCCGGTGATCCGCTCGAACGCCCCCGACTTCCACTCCACCTCATGATTCCCATCCGCCTTCACCCGATAGCTGAACGCATAGTCGCTGGTCAGCTTCGAAAGCATCCGATAGCGCGCTTCGCTATCACGCAACGCCGCCTCCGCCCGTGCCCGCTCAATCTCTTCTTCCCGTCGCCGAGTCACGTCCACCGCCGTCCCCGCCACGCCAATCAACTCTCCCGATTGACTACAGAACGGCTCAACCGTCAGATCGAAATAACAATCCCGCCCCTCAACCCGAAGGCGGATCTCCCGACGTTGGCCCTGACGCGTGTCCAGCACCGCCTGCTTGATCTCCCGCAGCATCACAGCATCGTCCGTGGTGAATATTTCCTCGTCCGTCTTGCCGACCAGCGCCCCCACAGGCTGATCGACCACGGGGTTGTTCACCCACGTATAACGCAGCTTACAATCCTGAAGAAAGGCCGACACCGGCGTATTGCGCAGCACAAACTCAAACGGCTTCAGGTCATTGTCAACGACGTCCTGCGAAACACAGATCTTCGGCTGAAAGCCTTTTCTACGCATGGCCCCCTTGCTCCTGCACGACTTGATACCAACCGATTTTCATCCTGCATCCTATTGTCGTTGACACATGAAGGAAATGATCAAACCGATTTATACACACCTTCATAGCCGCTGCCCTTTCCAAACCCCCTAATGAAAAACCCGCGCCTTTCGGCGCGGGTTCAGGTTCACTAAGCAGCTTGTCGTGATGAAGGTAGGTTAGCCCGGTTCCAAATTCGGTTCAGCGGCTACCACAACCCTCATTTAGCCGCGGTGCTTGCACCGCGCTCTTCGCCGACAACGCGTCTCCCAAACATGAAGCCGCGCAACCGAAATCAGCCTTTATTCCAGAACGCGCCGCCATACACACCGCGGTCGCCCAGCTCTTCCGCGATGCGAAGCAGTTGGTTGTACTTCGCATTGCGATCCGAGCGAGCCGGAGCGCCCGTCTTGATCTGCCCGCAGTTGGTCGCCACCGCGATGTCAGCGATCGTCGCGTCTTCCGTCTCACCCGAGCGATGGCTCAGCACCGCCGAGTAGCTGTGCCGCTGCGCCAGGTTCACCGCGTCGAACGTTTCGCTGAGCGTGCCGATCTGGTTGACCTTTACGAGGATCGAGTTGGCCGTGTCGTTGTCGATCCCCTTCTGCAGAAACGCCGGGTTCGTCACAAACAGGTCATCGCCAACGAGCTGCACCTTGTCGCCGAGCTTCGCGGTCAGCTTCTTCCAGCCGTCCCAGTCGTTTTCATCCAGGCCGTCTTCCAGCGAGCGGATCGGGTACTTCTCACACCAGCTTGCCCAGTAGTCGACCATCTCGTCCGAGCTGACCACCTTGTCGGGGTTGGACTTGAAGAAGACGTAGCCGCCCTTCTTCTTGTCATACATCTCGCTCGTCGCCGGGTCGAGCGCGATGAAGATCTGCTCGCCCAGCGAGTAGCCCGCCTGTTCGACCGCCTCGGCGATGATCTTCAGCGCGTCTTCATTATCTTTCAGGTCCGGTGCGAAGCCGCCTTCGTCGCCCACCGCCGTCGACAGGCCGCGCTTGGTGAGCACCTTCTTCAGCGTGTGGTAAATCTCCACGCCCGAGCGCAGCGCGTCGTGGAAATTATCAAAGCCCCAGGGCTGAATCATGAACTCCTGAAAGTCGACGTTGTTGTCCGCGTGCTTGCCGCCGTTGAGAATGTTCATCATCGGCACGGGCAGCGTCTTCGCCGCCGTGCCCCCGAGATAGCGATACAACGGCAGGCCCATGCCCTCGGCAGCGGCGTGGGCAGCGGCCATCGACACACCAAGAATCGCGTTCGCACCGAACTTGCCCTTGTTGTTCGTGCCGTCGAGCTCGATCATCACGCGGTCGAGCTCTTCCTGGTCGCGGGCGTCCAGGCCGATCAGCTCCGGGCCGATCTCGCTGTTGACGTTCGCCACGGCCTTCTCGACGCTCTTGCCGACGTAGTAATCCTTATCGTCGTCGCGCAGTTCCACCGCCTCGTGCTCGCCCGTGCTCGCACCGGAAGGCACCATCGCCCGCCCGGCAGTGCCGTCGGCCAGATGCACCTCAACCTCCACCGTCGGGTTGCCACGCGAGTCAAGAACCTGCCTGCCATGGACGATATCAATCTCAAAGCTCATAAAATGCCCCTCACTGATGGGTTTTGGGTCGTGGAATGTCTGCTAAAGTACGGCGGACGCCGCGAAGCAGAAAGTTTAGCACAGCCGCAAAGGGCTTGCACAAGACGCGCCTGTCCGCGATGCTGCATAAACAAGTCCGCGAAATACCAACTTTGGAAGGAAAAACCAACGTGCTGCCTGAATCGTACCTGAAGCTACCCCCCGGCCCGGACATGCCCAAGAGCATCAACGCCATCGTCGAAATCCCCAAGGGCCGACGATGCAAATTCGAAATCGACAAGAAGACCGGGCTCTTCAAACTCGATCGCTACCTCTACTCCTCCGCCATGTACCCCGGCGACTACGGGTTCATCCCCCAGACCCTCGCGGAAGACGGCGACCCGCTCGACGTGCTCGTCATGGTCAACGAGCCCACCTTCACCGGCTGCCTCATCGAGGCCCGCCCGCTGGGGCTGTTCAAGATGACCGACGGCGGATACAACGACTTCAAGGTGCTCGCCGTCCCCGCTGACGATCCGATCTTCTCCGAATATGACGACCTCTGGCGCGTCCCGCCCCACTTCCTCCGCGAGGTTGAGCACTTCTTCGCCACGTACAAACAGCTCGAAGGCACGACCGTCGAAACCATCGGCTGGGACACCGCCGACCGCGCTCGCAAGGAAATCATCGAGTGCGTCGACCGCTACCAGCAGATGAACGCCACGGAAAAAGCCCGCGCGAACAACGGCAAAGCCGCCGCCACCCGCGCCAAGAAAAAGAGCAGCAAGAAGAAGAGCACGAAAAAGCGCTCGACCAAACGCGTCGCAAAGCGAACCGCGAAGAAAAAGACCCGGACGACCTGACAGACAACGTCGACAACAGAAGCCCACGGCGTCACGCCGTGGGCTTCGACCTTCGATTCAAAAAGACATTAGAACCATTTCGAATCCGAGCCCGGCGCGCACAGTCCCCACATGGCACGCGCACAAACCCGGCGCTGCAGCCAACAGATAACGAGTGCCTGGCTCTGGGTTGGGTTTTGCTTGCGGTTGACGTCGCCAGCGGTTTACAAAACCGCTGATGGACAGGGCGACGTCAGCACCACGCAAGCAACCCCGAAAGGCCGGCACGTCGGGACTCGACGAACGACGCACGCAAGGCAACCGCCTCGCGCAGCGCCGCTCGACGGGCTTGCGTGTTGCGCCTCACCTGTCCGGGGCAACAGCACACCACGACCCCACGTTCTCCCGAATCGGCCGGCAGCCGCGGGCACTCGTTCACGTTTCGTCATCAAGCCGTTGTGCTGATTCACCACCGTCGCCGCCGACGCGGGCCCGCACGAGCGCGCCCGCGCCGGCTGCAGGTGGTAACGACAAAGCCCACGGATGGCATCCGTGGGTCCCCGGCCCCGACGAACACCCCCAGCTCGCGCATTGTCCGCCATCCATGTCATACAAATGATGCGATTAAGCAGGTCTGGCCCTTTCGCAGCCGCGTATGATCTGACGTGGAGTCGTTGACAAATCAATCTGATCCATCGTCGCAACGCCTGCCGTTGTGGGTGACCTTGCTGATATGGGGGTCGCTTGTCGGGCTGGTGTTTTTCTTCTGGGAAGCGTTCAGCCTGGTGTTTATGCTGCTGCTGGCGGCGGCGGCGGTGGCGGGGCTGCTGCGGCCGGTGAGTCGACGCGTGTCGCACAACCCGATGCACGGCGGACTGATCGTGGGACTCGGTTTCTGGGTGGTGTTCGCCTCGCTGATCGCGCTGCTCGGTTGGTTGCTTTATGACCCGATCGCCCAGCAGTTTCAACAGTGGCCCGAGACGGAACAGAGCATCAACCGCGTGCTGCGAGAGTGGCTGCAATGGCTCGGCATCGATGTGGAAGTGACGCTTCGCGAGCTGCTGCTGGGCGTGGTCGCATGGCTCGGCGGCGAGGGCGGCCCGGATATGGACATCCTCGCCGAGCTGGCGGACGGCATCGGCGTGCTGGTGGTGGCGCTGGTCGTGCTGGTGTTCGGCTCGACGTTTCTGCTGATCGAACCGCCGGGCCTGATCACCGGACCCATCGCACGCATCCTGCCCGATGCATACGGCAAGGCCGTGCGGGCGACGTTCGGCGATATCGACTTTCGACTGCGGTGGTGGCTGATCGGCATCATGATCAGCATGTCGGCCGTGGGCACGTTGGCAGGCTTCGGCTTCTGGCTGGCGGGGCTGGAATTCTGGCTGCCACTGGCGATCTTCGCCGGCCTCGCCGAGATCGTGCCCATCCTCGGGCCGTCGGTCGCATTCCTCATCGCCCTGCTGTTCGCCGCGACGCAAGGCCCGAACGAAATGATCGGCGTGCTGATCGTCTGGGCCGTCGTGCAAGTGCTCGAGCCCTACGTGCTCGTGCCGATCGTCATGCGAAAAGCCGTGCGAATCCCGCCAGTGGTGACGCTGTTTACCGTCGTGCTCTGGGCACGCATCTTCGGCCCGCTGG
This sequence comes from Phycisphaerales bacterium AB-hyl4, assembly GCA_041821185.1. Classification (NCBI taxonomy): domain Bacteria; kingdom Pseudomonadati; phylum Planctomycetota; class Phycisphaerae; order Phycisphaerales; family Phycisphaeraceae; genus Natronomicrosphaera; species Natronomicrosphaera hydrolytica. The sequence goes on from JBGUBD010000005.1 coordinate 100,436, forward strand.
GGCTGCTGTTGGCGATCCCGATCAACATCACCATCTGGGCATTCATCAGCAACTTCGTCCTCAAACGCCGCGAACAGGCCCGCCAGCAGTACGGCCGATCGCCGCCACCACCGTCAACGCCACCACCACAAACGTCCGACTGAACGAGGCGAAAGCGAGCTGCGCTCCGTCAGTCGATCCGCCCGAGGTCGCCGAGGTAGAGAAAGCCCGCCCGGCCGCCGTCGCGGATCGCCACGTTGCTCGGCGAGATGCTGCCGAACACGTCGATCACCTGATCCACCACGCGCTGCGCAAGCGCTTCATCGACCGGCCCGCCATCTTCACGCACGACCGTCACCGCCACATTCGCCGCCCCCGCCCCGCCGATGGCTGTGCCCACCGACACCTGCGCCGCCCCGACCTCGGGCATCGACTCAATCATCCGTGCCAGGCCCACACGTTCCGCCTCCACCGCATGCCGCGCGGCGTCGATCGCCTCCGCGGGCTCCGCCTCCGCCTCGCCCGTTGACTCCGGCGGCGCGGCGCAACCGATCAGCAGCATCAACAACATGCAAAGGAATAATCGCAATGGTTCAGCCTTCATCATGCACATTGTACCCCAACCACCCACATTAGCCGCGAAGCGCCAGCGGAGCGCGAGGCCTACCGTAATGACGACTGATCATTCACCGCCGACGATGCACCGTCTGATGCCAGGCGTTGGTTTCACCGTCGCTGGTGATGGTGACGGTACGCAGCGCGAGCCGATCGTAGCCGGGCAGTTGGCAGGCGGTCGCATCGTGCACGCGATAGGTGAGGCCTTGCAGATGTTCGCTGACGCCGTCGGCGATGCGGCAGCGCGCGACGCCGGGCGCTTCGTCATGCCAGTCGCCGCGCGATTTCGCTTGCAGGGCAAACGTGTTTTCAGGCGTGCGCCAGTTGATCACGACATACCGCGCGTCGAGCCGAGCGAGCTGACGTGTCGGCTCGTCGATGTCCGCGATCATCACCACGCCCCACGCGACAAGCAGATTGATCGGCTGATCGCTGACGTAGTCTTCCAATCGCCCGTGTACCGCACGAACACCGTTGGCCTGCGCGTCGGCGATCATCTGCGGGTCAACGTCAATGCCCTGTGCGTCAAAGCCGAGCTCGCCAAGCAGTCGCACATGTCGGCCGTTGCCGCAGCCGACCACGACTGCCCCGCCACGACGGTGCTCGCTTGGCAGATGTTTGCAGATCAGCGAGACGAGGTCGCTGTCGGGAAAGCGAACGCCGCGCCACACGGCCTGCGACTCGTGAGCCGAGTCAACCGACACGCTGCACCTCCGACAAGCCGACGGCGTGTTGCGATTCGTCCCACGTCGGCAGGCCGAGCATCGCTTCAACGTGTTTCGCGTCGGTGCGCGAGACGATGAACGATCGGCCGTCCCACGGGTTTTGCGTATGAATCATGCCCGTATAACCACGCCGCTTCAGCGGAACGATCAGGTCGTCAGCGGTCGCGCCGTAGCGCGGCGCCATGGGCAACGTGAAGTAATTGCCATGCGACAAGCCATGATCCTGCAAGTGCTCGGCGCAACGGTCGACCTCGTCGCGCATGTACGTTTCAACGTCGAGCCCCATCGCGGTATGCGTCACCGTGTGCACGCCAAGCTCGACCATTTCGTACGGCCGATAGTGCTCCGGCTTCGCAAAACGGTCGGCCAACCGACGTTGCTCATCAATCGTCAACTCGCCGAGCAACCGCTCCGCGCGAGCCTGATCGAATACAAGGTTGAACGCACCTTTGATGATGCGACGATAAGGCATCGCTTCATAGCTATAGATGCGATGCACATACGCGAGCTGGTCGTCCGTCAACGCAGCGCGAACGCGATGGGCCAGATGCTTCAGCTCAATCTCGCTGCGCGTCTTCAGCAGCAACTGCACCATATGCGTCATCGGGTATACCGGCTCATCCAGCCAGGGCCCGGTGATCACACCCACATGCGTCGGAATCCCGCGCTGCTCACACCAGGGCAGGACCAGCTCGGCCCAGTCGCGCGTGCCGTCGTCACTGGTGACGTAAAGCGTGTCAACATCGACCGGCTCGCGCACCTGCGACATCCGCCCGAACCGCCAGCCCGCGGCCCGCGCCGCTTCAAGCTGCCAGCAGAACCGCGCGAAGGGAAACGGAAACGCCCCCAGCACCGCCGGCCGAGCCGGGGTGTGCACCGAGTGATACATCAGGACAATTTTTCGTGCCACGCAGGTCTCCCAGCCGAATCGCTCGTACGGTCGCGTAACGACCATCATCGGCCAGGTTGTCGCAATCGCCCCAAAATTCGCCCGCCCCGCGCGGCCGCGACAGGCTCACACCAGCCGATCGAGTGCCAGCTCGTGGGCCTCGTGGTAGCGCTTGCCGAGGTTGTGCCAGTCGAAGTGTTCCGAGAACGACTCGGCCGAGTTGCGCAGGTTGATCCGCTCGCGACGCGAAAGCTGACAGTAGCGGAACATGCGGTCGGCCAGTTCGTCGGCGGCCTGGTGGAAGTCGCTGTATCGACGGTGAATGATCGAAATGCCCTTCTCCTCGTGGTCCGGGCGAAGCTGCTTGAGGTAGCTGCCGAAGCCGGCGAGGTCGCTGGTGATCGCGGGCACGCCCAGGGCGATCGACTCCAGCGGCGTATAGCCCCACGGCTCGTAGTAGCTGGGGAACACACCAAGGTGACAGCCACGCACAAACTGGTCGTAGTCAATGCCGAACAGCGGGTTTGTCGCGGTGATGAAGTCCGGGTGATAAATCACCTTCACCGGGTCGTGCTCGTTGTTCCAGAGCTGACAATTGCGCAGCTGATTGAGCACGGGGTCTTTCGCATCATCAAGCAAGTCGTGCGTGACGATCAACGGCGGAAGGTCGCGCTTCCAGGCGTACATCGTTCGGCGGAGGCGCAGCCGCCAGTAGTCATCGATGAGCGTGTTGAGGTCGGGGATCTGCCCGGCGGTCGCGGCCTGGAAGAGTTTTTCGCCGATGTCTTCCTTGATCGCTTCGCTGGCGTTGCGGAACTCGCGGAGCATGGCTCGGCTTTGCAGCGCGGTAACGTTGATCGACCGCGTGGGCGCTCGGGTGATCACAAAGAACACCACCGTCACCGGCGAGCCGGCTTCGCGCAGGCGATGGTTCAGCCGAGCGAGCGCTTCGATGGTGAGGTCCATGCCCTTGTTGCGATACTCGTATCGGCCGGAGGTGAAGAAGTAGAGCGTGTTGTCGAGGTCGAAGTGATAGCTGGGGAAGAAGTGGCCGACGGTGAACTCGTGAATGCGCTCTTTATATTCGCGGTGCAGGTTTTGAAACTCGTGCAGCGCTGCGAAGCGTTGGATGTTCAAGCCGTTGGGCAGCAGGAGGTCGACCGGTCGGCCGAGCAGGTGCTTGCACTCTTCGGCGGTAACGTCGGAGACGGTGGTGAACACGTGACTGCCATGGGCAGCGGCGCGTTCGATGCGGTGTTGCGCGACGATGTTGTAGTGGGCGGCTTCGCCCTCCGCGTCGAAAAACGGCAGGTGGTCGTAAAAGACCGGGTGGTTCATCGCGAGGTATCGGCCGAGCAGCGTCGCGTGCGTGGTGAAGATGATCGAGCCCGGCCAGGCGTCTTTGCGCAGCATGGGCACGGCAGCGCCGGCCATCCATTCGTGAAAGTGGGTCACGATCTTCCGCCGGGGCGATTCCTTCTGCGCGAGCAGTTGGAGGAACAGGCGGACCGACTCGCCGAACGCGACGACGTTGTTGACCATCTCATCATCGCCGGGCGTGGAGATGTGGTGGTCGGTCCAGAGGCGGTACTTGACTTCGTGCAGGTAGCGGAACGCGTCGAGATAGTTGAGCAACACGACGTGCGGTCGGCCGGTGACCAGCCATCGGCCGTAGTGTGCGCCGAAGCCGAGCTCGCGCATCTGTTTCACCGCCTGGCCGACGGCGCCGACGAGCGGCGCGGGCTCGAACTCGACCTGTGCGGACTGATGGCTGTAGGGTCCGATGAGGCAATAGCGATTGCCCCAGCGGTTCATCATGCTGGGCACTTTCGAGCGAAGCACGGTGTAGATGCCGCCGACCTGATTGCAGACTTCCCAGGCGCATTCGAGCAGCAACGGCTCGGCACGTCGGCTTCGCGGTGCGCGTTTGCCGTCTTCCGATCCCGCATCGATTTCTTCGAGGCCTTCGAGACTGGGATCGGATTTGACGTCGCGCTGATTCATCGAGAGTGTCCCACAACCACACTGCCTGAAAAATGACCCTCTGCCGCCGTGGATTGTACGGCATGATCTGGTCAACCGCGAAGCGCCAGACAGCGCGCTTCGCGGCGAGCTCAGCGGTTATTGCTTCTGCCAGTCGGCGCGCTTCAGGCGGTAGCGTACGTGTTCGAGATCGTAGCGGGTGACGCGGTCTTCGGCTTTGAAGCCGAGCTTCTCGGCGACGCGCTGCGAAGCGGTGTGGTTGGGGACGATAAAGGCGACCAGCTCGTCGGCATTCAAGTCGTTGAAGGCGAGGTTGACCACGGCGGTGGACGCTTCGGTGGCCAGGCCCTGCCCCCAGAAGCCGGGCATGATGGCGTAGGACAGTTCGAGTTCGTCCTTGCCGGTGGTGTTGGTCCATTGGACACCCATGCGACCGATGAAGGCGTTGCTGCTTTTTTCGAACCACATCCACAGGCCGTAGCCGTGCTTTTTCCAGTGTTCGATGATTTCGTCGAAGCGCTCGTCGACTTGCTCCGACGGCAGCGGCGTGCCGGTGGGCGAAAGCGTGCGGGCGACGCTGGGTTCGCGGTGCAGTTGATGGAGCAGGTCGCGGTCGGGCAGTTCGATGCGCTGACCTTTGAGTCGATCGGTTTGAATGGTGTCGTAATCGTGCATGGTGTTGGCGGGTCGCGTCATGATTGGCGTTCTCTGAACTTGTCGCGAGTCAGTGGCGGTGTTGCTGAGGGCGTGGGGTCATGCGGTGAAGTAGTCGGGCTCGTTGCCGATTCGCCATTTGATGTTGCAGCCGATGGACGGCTTCTGCTCGGGCGTGTCTTTGCCTTCGAGGATGGCGTCGAGAGCGGCGCGGAGGTCGCGGCCGTCGGGCTTGTGGCCGGCGTTGGGTCGTGTGTCGTCGAGCTGGCCGCGGTAGGCGAGCTTGCGTTGTTTGTCGAAGACGTAGAAGTCGGGTGTGCAGGCGGCGCGGTAGTCCTTGGCGACTTGTTGTGTTTCGTCGTAGAGGTAGGGGAAGGGGAAGCCGTGCTCTTTTTTCTGGTGGGCCATGTGTTTCGGGCTGTCGTCGGGGTACTTTTCGACGTCGTTGCTCATGATGGCGACGAAGCCGACGTTTTTGGCCTGGTAGTCCTTGGCAAGCTCGGCGAGCTCGTCCTGCACATGCTTGACGTAGGGGCAGTGGACGCAGATGAACATGACGACGAGGGCGTCTTTGCCTGCGAAGCTTTTGAGGCTGACGGGTTCGCCTTCCGTGTCGGGCAGCGTGAAGTCGGGGGCCTGCGTGCCGAGTTCGAGCATGGTGGACGGGGTCAAAGCCATGGTCCATCTCCCTTGAAAACAAATTGCGTTGATCGGTGGGGCTTGAACCTAGTGTAGTCGACCATGGGTGGCGTTGGTAGGTCGGTTGGCTAGCCGATTGGTTTATGGGTTGGGCTGTTGGTGCAGGTGACGGAGGAGGTCTGCTTCGGTTTGGGTGAAGGTATCGCCGCGGCGGGCGAGCATGCGGGCGGTCATGTCGATGAGGCGGTCGATGTCGTAGGGTTCGCGGCCGGCGTCGGTGTAGAAGCCGAACGGCGGTGCGTGTTTGGGGGCGAAGCTGGAGAGGGCGAGCATGCAGCCGGTGTGGATGACGGAGCCGGTGAGCAGTTGCGTGCCGATGGCGGTGCGGACGAAGTCGCCGAGGATGGGGCCGTGGAACATACGGCCGGTGTCCTGGGGTGGTGTGTGTGGGTCGAGTTGGATGCGGACGTGGCCGTAGGTGTTTTTGAGGTTGGAGACGTTGGTGTCAGCGCCGAGGTTGCACCACTGTCCGACGAGGCTGTTGCCGAGGTAGCCGAGGTGTGATTTGTTGGAGTGGCTGTGGATGATGGCGCCGGAGACTTCGCCGCCGACTTTGCAGTGCGGGCCCACGACGGTGTGGGGGCGGATGGCGGTGTGGGCGGCGAGGGTGGTGTGAGCGCCGATGTAGCACGGGCCCTGGAGCATGGTGAACGGGTTGATCAAGGCGTGGTCGTCGATGACGATCGGGCCTGCCTCGGCGTTGAGCACGACGGTGGGCAGGAGGCGGGCGGCAGGGCCGAGATGGACGGGGTGATCACCGATCACGTGGACGTTGGGGTGGTCGGCCGGGTTGAGCGTGGGCAGCGTGGAGGCGGCGAGGTCGGCGTGAAGCGCGGCGGGCAGCTCGTCGAGCACATGCCACGGCCGAGCGAGCAACACGCGGTCGGGCAGCGTGGTGGCGGTGATGTTGTCGGGCAGGTGATGGTCGGTGGAGGTGGTGGTGTCAGCGGTGGTGGTGAGCCAGTGGTTGGCGGCGGTGTGGGGCAGGCGGAGGGCGACGATGCCGCCGTCGGCTTCGATGAGGGCGTGGCTTGGCGCGAGCTGGGTGATGAGCTGGGCGTGGGCGGTTGCGTTCCATCGGCCGTTGACGAGCAGCCAGTCGCCCGCGGTGAGCGGCTGGTTGATGGTGAACGTGGGATTGGGGTCAGCCGTGGCGGCTCGCTCGCGGCAGACGGGGGCGAGGCGATCGGGCATGTGCAGGGCGTCGGCCGGTCGGCCGAGGACGCGCTCGATACGTTGGCGGGTGGTGTGAGCGCCGGTGCGCAGGTCGAAGACGGGGCGGCGGTCGGTCATCGGCCCCCATTGCCCGCGGGCGTCGTCGAAGATCAGCAATCGCGGCTGGCTCATATCGGTGGAGCACGATAGCAGGAATGAGCGAGGGTGGGGATGGTGATTGCTGATTTCTAATTGCTGATTGCTGATTGGGGGAGCATGCCGATGCGGGCGGTGATTAGAAATCAGCGATCAGCAATGCCGACGGATCCGGCCCTTTGCTCGCGGACTCGCTCAGGGCTCGGCTTGGGCGAGCTTGGGCGCTTCTTTGATTGCGTCAGGTGTTAGGAATGTTGGTCTGTGTGGTTGGAAGGCGGTGTTGGTCGGTGTGTCGTTGACAGGGTTGCGGTCGCGTCGTAGCTTGACCCGTTGCCCGGCCGGGGCCGACGTTTGTTTTGGCCGGCGTTTATCGAGCGAATTTTCACAGGCAATCACGCGATCATGGGCAAGCTGGACCCCGCGCTGTGGCGCGACATCATGACGTACCTGCGCCGTCGACACGCGCCGATCTGTCGGCAGTGGTTCGAGGACCTGGACCTGGTGGCCATGGATTCGGGCTTGCTGCAGGTGCGGACTTCGTCGAGCGTGCAGCGCAACTACCTTCAGAACAAGTGTCTCGACCCCTTCACCGAAGCGGCGCAAGCGGTGACGGGCAACCTGGTGGCGGTGCGTTTCGTCAATGAACAGGACGCGAAGCCGAGCGACAACGGTGAGGCCGTCGCCGCGGCGGCGGCGAAGACCGCCCCGGCCGCGAACAGTGAGGCCAACCTCGCCCGGCCCGCCGACCCCCCTGCCGAGCCGGAGCCGACCGGCCGACGGACCAGCGCGGCGCGGCCGCGGCACGGCGACCTGTTCGCCGACCAGGTGGTGCTCAGTCCGGATTACAGCTTTGACAATTTCATCAGCGGGCCGAACAACCAGCTCGCCTACGCCGCGGCGGTGGCGGTCGCGAATCAGCCGGGCACGGCGTACAACCCGCTGTTTATTCATGGCGGCGTCGGGCTGGGCAAGACCCACCTGCTTCAAGCGATCTGCCAGAAGATCATGGAAGATCGGCCGGACACGCAGATCCTCTACGTCTCCTGCGATGCGTTCATGAACCAGTTCATCGAATGTGTCCAGTCGGGACAAATGCACGAGTTCCGCCATCGCTACCGGCATGTGGATGTGCTGGTGATCGACGATATTCACTTCCTGGCCAACCGCGAGCGGTCGCAGGAAGAGTTTTTCCATACGTTCAACGATCTTTACCAGTCCAACCGGCAGATCGTGCTCAGCTCGGACGCAGCGCCGTCGGAGATACCGCACCTGGAAGAGCGGCTGCTCAGCCGATTCCAGTGGGGGCTGGTGGCGAATGTGACGAAGCCGCATTACGAAACGCGGGTGGCGATCCTGCGGGCGAAGGTGAAGCTGCGCGGCATTGAGATGCCCGACGATGTGGTGGGGTATATCGCGAACAAGATCGACTCGAACGCGCGTGAGCTGGAAGGGGCGATCACGACGATCCAGGCCCACGCGGCGCTGCAGGACCAGATCATCGACCTGAACCTCGCCCGCACAGCGTTGGGCGACAGCAGCGGCGAGCCGAGGACGAATCAACTGACGTTGCAGCAGATCATCGACGCGGTGACGGACCACTACAACGTTCGTTTGAGCGACCTGCAAAGCCGACGTCGCCACAAGAGCGTCACCGAGCCGAGGCAGGTGTGCATGTACCTGGCGCGGAAGCGGACGCGTTTCAGCCTGGAAGAGATTGGCGGGTACTTCGGCGGCCGGGACCATACGACCGTGATGCACTCGATCCGCACGGTGCAGGATCGGCTGGAGTCGGACGCGAGCTTCTCCCGGCAACTGGATCAGATGGATAACGCGATTCAGCGCAGTGCGGATGATGCGCGGTCGGGGTGAGGTTGTGGGTCATTTCCGTTTGGGCCGCGCCGGAGAGCGTGGTGCTCGCACCGCGGCTAAATGTTTTTATTGCTTACACCCACGGATTGAATCCGTGGGCTTCCCGCGCGCCCGGGATTCATGTCCGATTCGTAATTCGATGGGAAATCGGGGGGTTATCGAGGGGGTTCGGGGCCTGTCGTGGGCGCTGTGGAAAACTCGTGTAAAGGCGCGCGGCGGACGGTGGCGGCGCGTCGGGCTGGAAACTTGAGCCGACAGGGGCGTGGGGCCGATAACGTGATGAACAACGTTCCAGTGCGATCTGCTGGTTTTCCCGCAGCGGGGTTCCGGCGCCAGGCCGACAAGTTATCCACAGGGTGGTTTTGCGGTGTAACTGTTTGTTTTTAAGGGTTTAACTGATTTCTTGGAGGCTTTGCTCACAAAGCGCCAGGGCTACTACTGTGAGGTAGGGAAGTATTTCTCTTCTCTTCCTTAGGAAGTGTCGCGCGGGGGTTGTCGGACGTGGTTGGCTGACAATCGGGGCACCAGGCGGTGGTACGGCCGGCGACGATCGCGGTGTGGACAATGCCCCGGCAGGCGCGTCGTCGGCAGGGCTGGTCGGCTCGGCCGTAGACGCGGTGGCGGAGCTGGTAGCTGCCGACGTCGCCGTTGCTGTCGACGTAGTCGCGGAGGGTGGAGCCACCGGCGGCAATGGCTTTGCGGAGCAGGGTCCGCATGTGGCGGACGAGGGAGTCGGCCTGGGGGCGGGTGAGGGTGTGGGCGGGCTGCTGGGGGGCGAGGCGGGTGTTGAACAGCAGCTCGTCGACGTAAATGTTGCCCAGGCCTGCGATGACGGTCTGGTCGAGAAGCACGGCTTTGAGGGCGCGCTGGGTGGTTTGAAGCTGGCGGTGCAGTCGGGCGGGTGTGATGGCGAGCGCATCGTCGCCGAGGCGGGCCCAGCGGCTTGCGTGGAGGGCTTGCGGGGTTGGGAAGGTCCAGAGGCCGCCGAAGCGTCTGGGGTCGCGGAACAGGAGCTTGAGGCCGTTGTCGAGCTGCCAGTGGGCGTGGACGTGTTTGAGCGGTTGGCCTGCGGAGGCGGTGGCGCAGTGGTCGAGGGGGTTTTGGTGGTGGTCGTGGGTTTGGGTGGGCGTTTCGATGCGGAGTGAGCCGGACATGCCGAGGTGGACGCAGAGGCATGGGCCTGGCGTGATGAGGGCGAGTTGCTTGCCGTGGCGGACGAGAGCGGTGATGGGCTTGCCTTGCAGGAGCGCGGCGGGGGTACGGCGGCCGATGAGGACGTCGTCGCGGTGGAGGGTGGCGCGGGCGACGGTTCGGCCGAGGAGGTGGCGTTCGAGGGTGAGGCGGAGGTTTTCGACTTCAGGCAGTTCGGGCATGGGTGGGGGAAGTTTCGGGTTTTTAGTTTCTAGTTTCTAGTTTTGGGTTGGGGGGGCAGACGCCCACGACGTCACGCCGTGGGCTTCGGGGGGGTAATTGGAGTGAACATTGTAGGTTGGGGAGGGGTATACTTGGCCAGCGGCTATTGAGGTTTTGTCACAGCGCAAGCTGGAGGTTGCATGTCCGACGACGCACCGAAGCAGTCCCCATCGACGAGTGATTCGCAGTCGAACGGTGAGCGATCGCCGGACGAATTGCTCAATGAGGTTCAGCAGGCATCGCGGCAGTTGCACGACCAGGTGTCGAAGATCGTGGTCGGGCAGGAAGAGGTGATTGAGCAGGTGTTCATCAGCCTGTTCACGCGGGGGCATGCGCTGTTAGTCGGTGTGCCGGGGCTGGCGAAGACGTTGCTGGTGTCGACGATTGCACGGTCGTTGAGTTTGGCGTTTTCGCGGGTGCAGTTTACGCCGGACCTGATGCCGAGCGACATTACGGGCACGGAGGTGATTGAGGAGGATCGCACGACGGGCAAGCGGCATTTGCGGTTTGTGAAGGGGCCTGTGTTTGCGAATGTGATTTTGGCGGACGAGATTAACCGCACGCCGCCGAAGACGCAGGCGGCGTTGTTGGAGGCGATGCAGGAGCATCATGTGACGGCGGGCGGGATGCGGCATGCGTTGCCTCAGCCTTTCTTTGTGCTGGCGACGCAGAATCCGATTGAGCAGGAAGGGACGTATCCGCTGCCGGAGGCGCAGCTGGACCGTTTCATGTTCATGATTCGGGTGGGGTATCCGGACGAGCAGCAGGAACTGGACATTGTGAAGCGGACGACGTCGCGGCATCACGTGGACGTTGAGCCTGTGCTGGATGCGGCGAAGGTGTTGCAGATTCAGGAGCTGGTGCGTGACGTGCCGGTGGCGGACCATGTGGTGCGTTATGCATTGCGGCTTGCGCGGGCGACGCGATTGCCAGAGCCGGGTCAGGCGGACGATCGGCCGGAGTTTATGCGGCAGTATTTGAGTTGGGGGGCCGGGCCGCGGGCGAGCCAGTACCTGGTGCTCGGCGGCAAGGCGCGGGCGATATTGGACGGCCGAACGCATGTGACGATGGACGACATTCGGCATGTGGCAGCGCCGGTGCTGCGACATCGGTTGATTGCGAACTTCGCGGCGGAGGCGGATGGCGTGACGACGGATAATTTGATCGAGCGATTGCTTGAGGCGATGCCGGCGGAGGGTGCGAACGATCCGCAGGCGGAGGCGGTGATGCGGTGAAGAAACTTCACCGTCTTCGGAGCGAGTTGCGCCATGTGGAGACAATTGCCACTGGTCCCGGCGTAAGAGCATTGCCGTACTTGCGCGAGGTCTATGGCCCGGGCAAGTGGCGAAAGATGAAAGGGGTAGCGGAAGTCGAATTGACAACGGGGGAAGTCGTGACGGCTGAAGTGCATTGGTATGAGGCGCACGGCATTGGTCGCGTTGACTGGAAAATCAAACGTGAGCTTGAGTGATCATGAAAGACGAAAAACACCAGTTTGTGATCTGCATCCGCAATGAGCAGAACCCGGCATCGCTCCAGAAGCGCAAGCTTTATCGCGTGGTCGATCCGTTGCCGAACGATCCGGAAGGTTACCTCAGAATCATTGACGAGGAAGAGGAGGATTACCTTTACCCACGCGAGTGGTTCATGGCAGTAGACCTTCCCAAAGCAGCGATCGAAGCGCTGGAGGCGGCGTGACGGGTGGATCCAATTCTGAATCGCGCCGGTCAGTCGAGACTCGTCGTGGTCGGCTTGTGGAATTGGCAAAAGCCATTCAGGGCGGGTCGGTTGATTTCGTTGATCACTGTGGCGAGCTGTGGGCATTGATGGAAGATGAGTTTGGGATGGATAAAACCGCACGTTTCTGTCTCGACATGTTGTATTCGGAAGCAGTGGTTTGTCCGGAAGATCATGATTTGAACGAGGTGCGAGACGAGTACCGTAAGGATGTGATGGCTGCGTGTGAGTTCGTTCTTCAGCAAGCCAAGTCATGGGAGCCGTATGGCTGAAACTCACACGGCCAACTATCTGGATCCTGCGCTACTGGCGACCGTCGGCTCGTTGGAGCTGCGCGCTCGGATGATTGTGGAAGGGCTCATGACCGGGCAGCATCGGTCGCCGCATCAGGGGTTTTCGGTTGAGTTCGCGCAGCATCGGCAATATGTGCCCGGCGATGACACGCGGTTTCTCGACTGGAAAGTGTTCGGCAAGACGGACAAGCTCTACCTCAAGCAATATCAGAAAGAAACCAACCTCGACATGGTCGTGCTGGTCGATGTGTCAGGCTCGATGAGTTATGCGAGCAAGCGCGGCGGCGACAAGCAGGCGGCCGGGTGGCGGAAGTTTGATCATGCAGCCACGCTGGCGGCGGCGATGGCGCACCTGGCACTCAAGCAGCAGGATCGCGTGGGGGTGACGTTGTTTGACGATCAACTGCGCGCCGCGACTCGGCTATCCAACAACCAGGGACACTGGCGGAACATCGTTGAAGCGCTGAGCACCGTCGAAATCAAAAGCAACGACGCGGCGAGCAGCGCGCAGCGGAAAGAGCAAGCGAGCGACCCGACGTTGGCGGACGCGCAGACTGACTTCGCGGGGCTGTTCGATCGAGTGGTGGCGAAGCTTAACCAGCGGTCGTTGATCGTGCTGATCAGCGATCTGTTTGATGATGTGGCAGTGCTGGAGCAAGGGCTCGCACGGCTGCATCATCGTCGGCATGATGTGATCGTGTTGCAGACGCTGGACCCGGCGGAGTTGAGTTTTCCGTTTCGTTCGCCGAGCGATTTTCTGGGGCTGGAAGCGGAGGGTCGGCTGCCGTTGGACCCGTCGGCGCTGCGCGACTATTACCTGGAAGTGCTCAACGAACAGTTGCAGGCGATCGAGCAGGCGGCGCGGAAGTTTCGCTTTGATTATCTGATGCTGGATACGTCGAAGAGTATTGGCCCGCCGTTGAGCCACTTTTTGGCGCGACGGGCGGCGGCGATCGGGAAGGGGTGAGGGATGTTGTTATTACGCCAAGACGCCAAGGGGCCAAGACGCCAAGGACAAGGCAAAGAAGGGAAAGGTATGGAGAATCAGAACAAGATTTTCTCTCTTTCTATTTCTTCTCTGTGTAACTGTGTTTCTGTGGTTCAGCCGGTTTTTTCTTCTTGGCGGCTTGGCGACTTGGCGTCTTGGCGTATGGGCTCGAACTGAGAAAGTATGCAAGCGACACTCGCCCAGGTTGGAGCTTTGTTTACCGTGCCGGCGCTGGCGGCGGCGGGGGCGGCGGCGGTGTCGATCCCGATCATTATTCATTTGCTGTATCGCATGCGCCGGCGGCCGGAGCCCTGGGGGGCGATGCGGTTTCTCATGTTGGCATATCGGCGACATCGACAGCGATTGCGGTTCGAGCAGTGGCTGCTGCTGGCGACGCGGTGTCTGCTGGTGTTGCTGTTGGGGCTGGCGTTGGCGGGACCGGTGTTGACCGGGTGTCAGGGTTGGCTGGGTGGGTTTGATGCGCGGGGGCGACATGTGCATATCGTGATGGATGATGCGATGTCGGTTCAGGCGGAAGATGCGGTGGGTGCGGTGCGGCTGGATCAGTTGCGGGCGACGGCGCTGGCGATGGTGGACGAGCTTGGCGCGAGCGATCGGGTGACAGTGTGGCGCGGTGGTCGGCCGGCAGAGCGGCTGGTTGAGGCGGAGACGGATCGGTCGGCGTTGCGTTCGGCGATCGAGGGGTTTGAGCCGAGGTACGGTCGGCCGGACGTGCCGGCGGCGCTGGCGATGGTGAGCGAAACGCTTTCGCGCGAGGGGGTGGCGCGGGGGTCGGCGGACGTGGTGGTGTTGAGCGACTTTTCACGTTCGGGGCGTTACCTGGAAGAGGCGACGCCGTCGGCGTTGCGCGGGCTGGGTGAGCGGGCGGATGTGTGGGCGGTTCGGCCTAGCGAGGGGCTGGCGAATGTGCAGATCGCGTCGCTTCGGCCGCGGCGGTCGATGGTGCTCGCGGGCGAGCAGGCGGGCGATGCGTCGGTGCCGGTGACGGTGGCGCTGCGGCGGTTCGGGCCGGTGCTCGAGGCGGGCAGCGTGGATGTGACGTTGACGCTGATGGATGATGACGGGCGGGCGCTGGAGCGGGTGACGCGAAGCCAGCGGTTCGCCGAGGGGCAGAGCACGGCGACGTTGAATATGTCGCTGCCGATTGGCGACGATGCTTCGCCGGGCTCGTCGACGGACGCGGCGCGTGTGCTGGTGGTGCATGGTCAGGTGGATGGCGGGGGCATGACGAATCGGCTGCGCGCGGATGATGAGCGGCTGGCGGTGGTGGAAGTGCGTCGGCAGTTGCGTGTGGCGTTGGTGGATGAGCGGGATGGGGCGCGGGATGAGGTTGGGCTTCGGCCGGTGCAGTGGTTGCTGCTGGGGCTTTCGCCGTTGGAGGCGAACGATGGCGGGCCGGTGGGGTTGTCGTTGCATCCGCCGGGCGCGGTGTCGTCGGGGATGTTGGGCGAGCATGATGCGGTGTTTGTGCTTCGGCCGGACGCGTTGAACGACGAGGCGTGGCGGGACTTGTCGGGGTTTGTGGCGGACGGTGGGTTGGCGTGGGTGTTGACGCCGGCGGTGGAGACGACGGCGGTCTGGCCGACGGCGATGCAGCGGGCGTTTGAGTTGGATTGGCGGCTGGCGATGGAGCCGGACGAACTGGATGCGGCCGCGGCGGGCTGGACGCTGGCGGAGCGCGATCGCGCGCCGGAGGCATTGTCGCTGCTGTCGGCGGACTGGGATGCGCTGCTGCGGCCGGTGCGGGTGTATCGTCGCTTGCCGTTGGTTGCGCCGGAGGCGGACCGGTGGTTAACGGTGGACGGTGATGTGGAGGGGCCTGCGTTGTTGACGGCGCATGAGCATGGACAAGGGACGTTGATGTTGCTCGCGGCGGCGTTGGATAGTGAATGGACGAATTTGCCTGCGAAGCCGATGTTCGTGCCGTTGCTGCATGAGAGTTTGCGTGGTGTGCTGGGTGAGGCGCGGGGGCGGATCGTGCCGAACGTGGTGTCGGGCGATCGGCCGACGCTGGGCCCGGCGTGGCGCGGGGTGGAGCAGTTGACGCGAGCGCGGGCGTTCGGGCCGACGGCGTTGCCGGCGGTTGACGGTGCGGAGCCGACGCGGTTGGCGTTGCAGGCGGATGATGAGGCGGGGTTGTTGCTGCGTCGGTCGGCGGATCGGCCGGGCGTGTATGCGGCGCCGGCGGATGCGGCGGCGTTGAAGCTGGCGGTGAATGTGGATGCGTCGGCGGGCGATACGCAGGCGGTCAGTGAAGAGCAGTTGGCGCGCTGGTTGAGCGGGTTGGGCGCGTGGCAGTTTATTGATATGGATGATCCGGGCGCGGCGCTGCGGCGGGAGGCGCGGTCGTTGAACCTGGGCTGGCCGTTGTTGTGGGTGGTGTTGGCATTGTTACTGCTTGAGACGTTGTTGGCGCGGCGGTTCAGTCATGCGTATGCGGGGCCGAGGGGGACGTTGGCGGGCGGGTTGTCGCGGGTGATGCGGGTGGTGCGCCCGGTGGACGGTGGCGGGAATGGGGCGGTGAAGGGGGAGCGGAAACAGAAGCGGGAGCGGGACACAGTGGGGGTGAAGTGATTCATATGGGGAGACCCACGGATGCCATCCGTGGGCTTTGAGGTTGGGGTTGGGGTGCGTGTGATGGGTTTGATTTTGCGGTTGATGAAATGATGCTTGCGATGTTGAACATGACGTTTGCGGAGAGTGGTCGATCGCTGATGGATCGGCTGACGGGGGTGTCGCGCGTCAGTTGGGCGGATGAGCAGGCGGTGTTGGGGTGGCAGTATCCGTTGCCGGCGTGGGTGTGGGCGGTGATCGTGTTGTCGGCGTTGGTGTTTGCGTGCTGGAGTTACAGTCGGCTGCTCGGGCCGAGGCCGGCGCGGATGGCGTTGGGGGTGGTGCGGTCGTTGTTGATTGTGCTGGTGGCGGCGTTGTTGATCGGGCCGATGCTGGTTCGGCCGGACGAGCGGGTTGAGCCGGACACGTTGCTGGTGTTGCTGGATCGCAGTGCGTCGATGCAGATTCGCGACACGCCGGACGTGAGTAATGGGTCGCAATGGTTGTGTCGTGACATGGCGATGCGGCGGGCGCTGCATCGTCAGATGGATGTGTTCGGCGAACAGGGGCTGGCGCGTGAGCGGTCGTTGACGTGGCTGGGGTTTGGTGAAGAGACGTTTGCGTTTGAGCCTGCGTTGGATGAGCCGGACGAATGGCCGGAGGCGAATCGGCCGGGCACGAATATTCGTACCGCGATCGAGCAGGCGCTGGCGGCGGCGGGCGGGCGGCCGATCAGCGGCATTGTGATTTTCTCCGACGGGCGAAGCCCGCAGGCGACGGGCGCGGAGCTGGTGCATCGGCTTCAGCAGCAGGCGGTGAGCGTGTACAGCGTGCCGCTGGGCGCGGACCCGATGCCGACGGATCTTCGACTGGGGCGGATCGATCATCCGGACCAGGCGTTTGTGGATGACATCGTGCCGGTGACGGTGCGCGTTGAAAAGTTCGGCGGCGAAGGTGAGATCGACCCGTCGCGCGTGCGCGTGCGGTTGATCGACACGGCGACCGACGAAGTGATGGACGAGCGAACGCTGGAAGAAGGCGGGCTGGATCAGCCCGTGCGATTGCGCGCGGGTTCGGACACGCCGGGGCAGGCGCGGTGGCGGGTGGAGCTGGAGCATGATTCGCCGGACGCCGCCCCACCGCTGCTGGATCGTCGTCAGCGGCAGACGTTGTTGACGGTGGAGATACTCGATCGGCCGTTGCGTGTGTTGTATGTGGAAGGCTATCCGCGTTGGGAGTATCGCTACCTCGCGGCGATGCTGGTGCGGGAAGATTCGATCGAGTCGAGCATGTTGCTGCTGTCGGCGGACCGTGGGTTTGCGCAGGAAGGCGATCGGCCGATCACGCGGTTTCCGCAGGACCGCGAGGAGATGAGCGAGTTCGATGTGATTGTGTTGGGCGATGCTCCGCCGGACTATTTTTCGAGCGATCAGATCAACTTGATTCGCGATCATGTGTCGGAAGGCGGCGCGGGTTTGTTGTGGATTGGCGGCGAGCGGTTTACGCCGGTGGCGTATGAGCGGACGGCGTTGGCGGACTTGTTGCCGATGCAGCGGCCGGGCAACGTGACCGCCCTGCCGTCGCCGACGCAGGGTTTTGTGTTGATCCCGACGTTGCAGGCGCGGGCGCTGAATGTGCTCGAGTTGTCGGGGCCTGAGCTTGTGCAGAGTCGGATGCAGATCAGCGATGCAGCGGCGGATGAGCTTGATCGGTTGCTGTCGGACTTTCCCGACTGGCCGCGCGCGTTGCCGCCGTTGCGGTGGGGTCAGGAGATCCGCCCGTTGAAGCCGACGGCCGAGCGGTTGGCGGTGGCGTATGACCCGGAGGCGCAGACGAGCGACCCGCCCCCCCTGCTCGCGCGGCTGCGGTATGGCGCGGGGCAGTCGTTGTATGTGGCGACGGATGAGGTTTGGCGATGGCGATACGGGCGCGGCGAGCTTTACTTTGAGCAGTTCTGGATTCAACTGGTTCGCATGCTCGGCCGAGAGCGCGTGCAACAGACGGACGACCGGGCGCAGTTGACCGTGTCCAGCAGGCGTGCGCAGATCGATCAGAGCGTGGTGGTGGAGTTGCACCTGGACGACCCGGCGTTGCTGGAGCGTGAGCTGGCGACGGTGTCGGCGACGGTGAACGACCTGTCGGATGACGAGCGGGCGATCGATCAGCTCGAGCTTCGGCCGACGGGCAACGATGGGGCGGGCAGCGGCCGACGGACGTATCGCGCGAGCTGGCGACCGACGCGGGCCGGGCCGATGGAGCTGCGCGTGACCGATCCGGCGCTGGATGATCTGGAACTGGCGGCGGCGGTGGAGGTGATCGCGCCGGACGACGAGATGCGTCGGCCCGAGCCGAACCACGCGCGGCTGGCGTCGTTGTCGGAGCAGACCGGCGGCGAGGTGGTGCCGCTGGATGAGCTGGAGCGATTGACGGAGCTCGTGCCCAACCGTGCCCGGCGGACGGCGGAAGACGTTCGCGACCCGCTGTGGCATTCGCCGCTGGCGCTGGGACTGATCCTGCTGCTGCTGACGACGGAGTGGATTCTGCGGAAGGCGATCCGGTTGGTTTGAATCAGTTTCTAGTTTCTAGTTTGGCGTTTCTAGTTGAGGCGCGGGACCACTCATGAAGTGGGCGGGCCGAGAGCCAACTCGAAACTCGGAACTCGAAACTTCAACCCCCGATTGGCAGTTGCAGGTGAAACGTTGCCCCCTGGCCGGGGGGGCTGGTGACGTTGATCTTGCCGCCGGCGCGGGTGAGCAGGTCGCGGCAGATGCACAGGCCCAGGCCGGTGCCCTTTTGTGAGCCGGGCGCGGGCGTGTCGGTCAGTTCGTGGGTGACGAACGGTTCGAAGAGACGTTCGCGGATGGCGTCGGGGATGCCGGGGCCGGTGTCGGCGATGTCGAGCGCAACATGATCATTGTTCACTTGACCGGTGATGCGCAGGGCGCCGCCGCGGGTCATGGCTTTGCGTGCGTTGAGAACAAGGTTCAGCAGGACCTGCTGAAGGTCAAGCGGGTTGATGGCGACGGTGACGTCGGGGATGTCGAGGGTGAGGTTGATGCCGTCGCGTTTGGGGTCGCGGCCGAGGCAGGCGAGCGATTCGTCGACGACGGTGGGCAGGTTGGCCTGGGTCTGGTTGGGTTCGTCGCGGGCGAAGCCGAGCAGTGAGGAGGAGATGTGGGCGGCGCGTTCGGCTCCGCTGAGCGCTTTTTCGAGGGCCTTGCGGTTGAGCGCGGCGTCGTCGGGGTTGGCCAGGGCGAGCTGGGCGTAGCTGATCATCGGCGTGAGGATGTTGTTGTACTCGTGGGCGATGATCGTGGCGATGGTGCCCAGCGTGGCGAGCCGATGCGATTCGGTGAGGCCGGCGCGCACTTCCTGCAGCTGGGCTTCGAGGTGATCGAAGTGCGCCAACAGGCGATCGACCTGGGCGAGTTCGTCCGGATGCGGCGGTGCGGTGGTGGTAGACATAGCGGCTCCCTGTTAAGGGATATCGGCGGTTGTGACCCCCCTACTTGATGCGGCGGTGGCCGGCTTTGGTATGAACAGAGTTCATTTCGTGGTGATGCCGCCCTGCCTCCGTTTAATCTTCTTAAATACATGACGATAAAGGGCTTGTGTTTTACGAGCGGGTTGTATCTCGACAGGCTATGCGTATGTCGCGGCGTGTACGACCGATGATCGGTGTGGGTCCTTTCACTTCCCTTTCTCCTGCCTCACTCTCCTCCGGTTTTTAGGTGGTGGTCCATGTTGAGTGCTGTATACTTACGGCCGTGCTCGCGCAGTTCAGCACGGCTTAAAAGCCGTGGCACCCGATCAAGATGTTCACAGCGAACCCTTGAGCTCTTTTCCCCGCCGCTTGGACCAGAGTAAGTCCCGGACGTTCACCGGCATCGGGTTCCACGTGGAACATCGCTGGCGATGCGTTTCGAAATGTTGAGGGGTGAGGTGCAGGGATGTGTTGCATGGGTAGGGCTCTGGTTCCGCTGTTGTACGGGATCGCCTTGCCCTTTGAGGCTTGGGGACCGAGGCGCGCGTTGAGGGGCAGGTGTGAATGATTGGCGGCCCATATCCGGTGGTTTCAGACGATGGTGACATATCTGGTCAGAGTTATTTCTCATTCAGGGAGCGGGTGAGGCGATTAAGACTAACCAAAGGCTCGCGTGATACCGCCATGGCAGCTCTGTTCCACGTGGAACGTGTGGTTGGCGGTGCGGCGGGTAGGCGGTACACTGGCGCGGATACGGTGGTGTGGTGGTTCCCTTTTTGCTGTGAGAGGTTTCGTTTATGGCTACGAAGAAGCGTCCGTCGCGGTTGGGTCGCGGTTTGAGTTCGTTGATGGCCCAGCCGGTCGCGGTGAAGGAAGAGGCGAAAGGGACGGATACGGCCAGGGCGACCGCCCCACCGTCGTCGCCTGAGAAATCAACCCAAGCCAGTAAGACCACGTCCAGCAAGGCTGCGGTCGACGAGCCAACCGCGCCGGCGACGGCGGCGGATGGCCTGCATCGGCTGCCGATCAAGTCGATTCGGCCGAACCCGCATCAGCCTCGGCAGACGTTCGACGAAGGCGCA
Source organism: Phycisphaerales bacterium AB-hyl4 (assembly GCA_041821185.1). NCBI lineage: Bacteria > Pseudomonadati > Planctomycetota > Phycisphaerae > Phycisphaerales > Phycisphaeraceae > Natronomicrosphaera > Natronomicrosphaera hydrolytica. The sequence continues at coordinate 120,731 of JBGUBD010000005.1, forward strand.
TTGCAGCGACTGGCGGACTCGATCGCCCGCGAGGGCATCATGCAGCCGATCGTGGTTCGGCCGACTGAGAGCGAGAAGGGGGGCCAGCCTGCCTATGAACTGGTGGCAGGCGAACGACGCTGGCGGGCGGCCCAGCTTGCGAAGCTCGATGTCGTGCCGGCCATCGTCCGCGAACTCGACAACCGGCAGCTCGCGGAATGGGCGCTGATCGAAAACCTCCAGCGGGAAGATCTCAACCCGATCGAGCGTGCCCAGGCGTTTCAACGCCTGATCGACCAGTTCAGCCTTCGCCATGATGATGTGGCCCAGCGGGTGGGTGTGGAGCGGTCGACTGTATCTAACTCTTTGAGATTACTAAACTTAGATGATTATGTGCAGAAGCTGCTGCTCGCTCAGACCCTCTCGATGGGCCAGGCGCGGGCCATTGCCGGCTTATCGGACACTACGGCGCAGCGGCAGGTGGCTGAGCGTGCGGTGCGGCAGGGATTGTCGGTGCGGCAGGTGGAGCAGCTGGTGCGGAAGCTGGCGGAGACGGAAGCGGACGGTGGCGACACGGACCCGGGCGAGGCGTCGGCGGGCCAACGGCGGGTGCGGTCGGCGTACCTGGCGGACCTCGAACAGCAGTTGGCAGAGCAGCTGGAGACGCGCGTCCGCATTCGGCCCGGGCGGAAGAAGGGCAGCGGCACGCTGAGCGTCGAGTTCTACTCGCTTGAGCAGTTCGACGGCCTGATGGAACGGTTGGGTGTGCAGACGGAGTAGCGGTGGCGCGGCTGAGGCGTCACGACCGGGGGGCGGTTCGTCGTTACCATGGCGACATGTTTGGTAGCCATCTATCGATCGCAGGCGGTATGCATCATGCCCTGATCGAGGCGCAGCGCCTCGAGATGACGTGCGTGCAGGTTTTCACGAAAAATCAGCGGCAGTGGCGCGTGCCGCCCTTGCGTGATGAGCAGGTGTCGGCCTGGCGGGAGCACATGGCCAGTACGGGCATCACCAACGTCGTCAGCCATGACAGCTACCTGATCAACCTTGCGAGCCCGAAGCCGGAAGCGCGCGACAAGTCGATCGCGCTGTATCGCGACGAGATGCAGCGCTGCGATGCGCTCGCGATTCCGCATCTGGTGATGCACCCCGGTGCACATCTTGGCGAGGGCGAGTCGGCTGGGCTTCAGCGCGTGATCGATGCGTTTGATCAATTGCACGATGAGCTGCCCGACGCGTCGGTGATCACCTGCCTGGAGATCACCGCGGGGCAGGGCACGACGTTGGGCCATCGCCTGGAACACCTGCGGACGATCATTGACGGCGTGCAGGCGGGCGAGCGCCTGGGTGTCTGCCTCGATACCGCCCACCTCCTCGCGGCGGGGTATGACCTGACCACCACACGCGGCGCCAAGGCCGTGTTGCGCGAGGTGGATGACGTCGTCGGCCTCGATCGCGTACATGTGCTGCACTTGAACGACTCGAAGACGCCGCTGGGTAGCCGAGTGGATCGACATGAGCACATCGGGCACGGCCACATCGGGATCGACGGGTTCAAGGTGTTCGTCAACGAGCCGACGTTTCGCGACGTGCCCAAGATTCTGGAAACGGCTAAGGAAGATTCGCCCGACGGTCGGCCTTGGGATGTGGTGAATATGGAAACCTTGCTCGGCCTGGTGAGCAAGCGGCGGGCCCCTGCGCGAGCGAGGAGCCAGGGCCGACTCGCCTGATTGGGTCGTTCGATTTTTTACGCCAAGACGCCAAGACGCCAAGGCGCCAAGGACAGCAAATCGTCTTGCCACGAAGACACGAAGAGAACACGAAGAAAGGCAGAGTATTTTTTTTGGCAAGGCAGGGAAGCGTGCATCTGTTCCGAAACACCCGCCCCTCCCAGTCATCCCCCTTCCTTCTGATTCTTGCTCCCCCCTTCGTGCCTCCTTCATCCCCTTCGTGCCTTCGTGGCTTGCCTTTCTTTCTGGCGTCTTGGCGTCTTGGCGTAATAAGTGATTAGATGCGTTGGCTCTTAGCAAGAAGCAAAAAAGCTTGACCCGGGAGGGGGGGCGCTGGACAATAAGCGGTGCAGACGGTGACGCGTTTATTGTCAGAAAGGAGAGTTGCCCCGGCAAGCATAAGGCCCACATCTTTTGAGCCGCCGAGCGATGGCGACGGTATTTGATATTTCCTGTAATTCTTCGCTAATTTTTTTCTATATCCAATCTGCATCGCTCGACGGTTTTTTTATGCGCTGCGGGCGCGGCGCGGGTTCGCCCATCACATCACTGCGTTTCACGCAACGCATCGCGCGGGGCAATCGCATCTGCCCTGCGCGGGGCCCGCTTCGGTCAGCTTTGCGCGGAGTTGTTACAATTCGGCGACTATGGCTTCAGATGCGAAAAATAACGGTAATCCGGTCGAAAAAGTCACCATCATCGGCTCGGGTCCGGCCGGCTGGACCGCGGCGATTTACGCGGCGCGGGCCAACCTCGATCCGATCGTCTACGAGGGCAAGCCCAAGCAGGACCCGGACCTGATCCTGCCCGGCGGTCAGCTGATGCTGACGACCGAGGTGGAGAACTACCCCGGCTTTCCGGAGGGCATTCGCGGGCCGGAGATGATGGACGCGTTCAAGAAGCAGGCCCAGCGGTTCGACACGCGGATCGTGACGGAAGACATTGAGCGCTGCGACTTCGACAAACGGCCGTTCGAGCTGCACACCGCGGCCGGCGACGTGGTGCGCAGTCACACGGTGATCATCGCGACGGGCGCGACCGCCAACTGGCTGGGCCTGGAGAGCGAAGGTCGGCTCGCGCGATCGGGCGGCGGGGTGAGCGCGTGTGCGGTGTGCGACGGCGCGCTGCCGATCTTCCGCGATCAGCCGTTGGCGGTGATCGGCGGCGGGGACACGGCGATGGAAGAGGCCAGCTACCTGACCAAGTTCGCGAGCAAGGTGTACATCATCCACCGGCGAGCCGAGCTGCGGGCGAGCAAGGTGATGCAGAATCGCGTGCTCGACAATCCCAAAGCCGAGATGGTCTGGGATACGGTGGTGACGCATGTCAAAGGCGACGAACGCGTGACGGGCCTGGAGATGAAAAATCTCAAGACCGGCAAAGAGTCGACTCTGGATGTGAAAGGGCTGTTCCTCGCGATCGGCCACACGCCGGCGACGCAGTTTCTCGAGGGCTCGGGCATCGAGCTGGACGACCAGGGCTACGTCAAACTGAAGGACGGCTTCCGCTCGACGACAAACATCGATGGCGTGTTCGCGGCGGGCGACGTGGCGGACGCGACGTATCGGCAGGCGGTTACCGCGGCGGGCATGGGCTGCAAGGCCGCGATCGACGCGGAGCGCTGGTTGGCGGACAATGAGATCGAGTAACGCGAAGCGCCCTTTTGGCGCTCATTGTTTAGCCCACGCGCCCACGCGTGGGCGCGTGGGCTAAACGTAAACGTTCCGATCGTATTGGGTGTGCATAACTAAAAAGGCCGACCGCATGGCGTGCGGTCGGCCTTTTCTTTTTCAGCAAGCGATCAACATGATCATCTTGCGATCAGCTTGTTCAATGCTTGATTGTTGCCAAGCGTGTTGATCACGAATCAGTCGGTCCACTGTTGTTCCGGACCTGAGTAGGTCAGCCAGCCGCCGTTGTCCGCGGCGGTGCCGTCAACCGTGCCGACCGCGTTGGCGAACATATGCCAGGTATCCAGAGCGCCGCTGCCGTAGCGGGCGCGCTGGCGGTGGTCGGTTTCGAAGGCGACGCTGTTGTCGTTGCTCGCCATGCCGCCGCGCCAGTCGTTGCTGCCGGCGCGGGTGTGGACGCTGTAGATGCTCGTCGCCGAATGAGCCATGGCGCGGTCGCCCATAACGATGGCTTCGGTGTTGAGGGTTTCGCTCCATTCACGAACGCGTTGGCCGGGCCGCTTGACGCCGTCGGCGTTGCCGATCTGAAGCATGGCGTAGGAGTAGACGTCGGTGACGGCGCTGATGTTGGTCGGCTGGGTCACGACCTGGCTATTGCCTTGCCATTCCACCTTGTTGGTGTCGGCGGGGCTGATGATGTACTCGGGGGTGAAGAAGTTGCCGTTGAGCAGCACGGCGTACCGGCGGGCGGGATGTGAGCCGCGGAGCGCGCCGGCGCGGAAGGCGCCCGTGTCCGCGCCGTTGCCGGTGTCGCCAGCGATGTTCCCATCGCCGTCGAGGCCGGGGAAGTTGCTGCGGTTGCTCTGGGCGAACATGACCATGGCCTGGTGGATACCGCGGATCTGCGTGTTGCTCTGCATACGGCGGGCCGTGGCTCGGGCAGCGCCGAGTGCGGGCAGCAGGATACCGATGAGCAGGGCAATGATCGAAATAACTACGAGCAGTTCGATCAGGGTGAAGCCTTTACGGTTCGATTGCATGTTTCGATACTCCTGAAAAAATGATGCGAATAATGATGCCACGAGACACGAGTGGGATGGTGCAGGTCAACCAGTGGTCGGCTGCGCCTCGCAGTCTCGGCCGCGATCGCCCGGCAGACACCTGCCTGGCGCGATCGGCAGACGGTGCTCGGCACGATAAGCGAGGACGCACCCGCTTGGAGCCGACATACACACATCACACAAAGCACAACACGTGCTTAGCGAACGCAAATCAGATTGTCGTACTGGGGGGATCCACAACCGGCCGCGGGTTACGTACTGCGGGCGGGTTGGTTGGCGAGAGGGCGGCGGCGTTGCGACAGGCGGGTTCGGATAACCGAACGGGATGATACCTGTTGGATTTCGTTAATCAGGAAACAGCCTGACGCAGTGTGCCACAAACTCATGCCCACTCGACCGACGTTTGCCTCCAACGCCCGCGGGGAATGCGGGCGATGCGGATCACTGCTGATAGAAGTTCAGCAGACCCACGCATCTTAATATCGCCCTGACAGGTGTGTCAATAGGAATTTTTGTCGGAATTTTGCGCGGCAGGCCGGGGCGCTGCGCGGCTGGTGTCGGCCCGGCCCCGGCGGATCAGGGTTGGCGGATGGGGGCGGTCTGCTGGTCCTCGGCGGAGTGGAGGGCGGCGTCGAAGATGGCGTGGCTGATGGCGGCCTCTTCGGGTCGCACGCAGCCGGCGAAGCGGGTGGGGGTTTCGCCGGTGACCATTTCGTGGAGGTAGGCGGCCCACATCTGTTGCATCGCGTCGGTGAAGCCGAACTCGAAGATGCCGCCCGTGATGGTCGGGTAGGCCGTGTCGAAACCGGTCTGCACGTGTTGCCACGTTTGTTCGCCGCCGGTGTATTGCAGACGTTCGAGTTGTCTGGGGTTGCGGGTGTTGAAGCGGACGCAGCCTTGCGTGCCGAGCACTTCAACGTACCAACTGTTTTTCTCGCCCGGCGCGATGCGATGCGTGCGCAGTGTCCAGGGGAAGCGGTCGCGGGTGTCGGGCTGCTCGGCTTCGATGAGCAGGGTGGCGTTGTCCCAGGTTTCGCAAGGCACTTTCTTTGACGAGCCCTTGGCTTCGTAACGCTCGGTGACGAGGTTGTTGAGCACGGCTCGCACGTTCAGCGGCCGCCAACCTGCGCGCAATGGGACGTGACAGGCGTGCATGCCGAGATCGCCCATGACGCCATACGCGCCGTTGGTGGCGATCTGTCGTTTCCAGTTGATCGGCTTGTTCACGTCGAGGTCGGACGAATGCAGGAAGCCGGTCTGCACTTCGATGATGCGTCCGAGTTCGCCGCGGTCGGTCATGCCGCCGATCTGCTGCACTGCCGGGAAGAAGGGGAACTGCGACACGCAGCGGACGAAGACGTCGGGGTGTTGCGCGATGACGGCGTTGATGGCTTCGTTGGCCTTGCGGTCAATGCCGAAAGGCTTTTCGCCCATCAGGTGTTTGCCCGCTTTGATCGCGTCGATGTAGGCCTGTTCGTGCATGTCGTGCGGCAGGGCGATGTACACCGCGTCGACATCTTTGTTGGCCAGCAGCTCTTTGTAGTCATGCGTGACCTGTTTGATGGTGGGGAAATTTTCGGTGAACCAGGCGAACGGCTTGTCGGAGCGGTTGCAGATGGCAACCAGCTCCGGCCGAGCCGGTGCATCGATCAGGTGACACCAGCGCGCTGCGGCGCTGGCGAACTCTTTGCCCATCAAACCACAACCAATGATGCCGAATCGGATCGTTTTCATATCGCGTCTTTTTTGTCAGTCTAAATTGTTGGCGGCGCGGGCACCGCGTTGTCTTGCGTCGGGGAAGGCAGCGCGGGCCGTGAAGCCCGCGCTGCGAAGTGGAACTTTGGATCGGGGGTTGATCAGGCGTAACCGAGTTCGCGGGCGGTTTCGCCGATGGCTTCGTCGATCATGTCCAGGCCCTTGAGCAGCATCTTTTCGCTCATCACGATCGGCGGGCTCATGCGAAGAATGTGGCCGGCGGGAATCCAGGCGAGGCCTTGCGCGAACGCCTTCTGATAGACGAGCGTGCCTGCTTCGTCGAGCGGTTCCTTGGTGTCGCGATCTTTGACGAGTTCGATGCCCATGAGGCAGCCCTTGGCGCGCACGTCGCCGACGATTTTGTGCTCCTGCTTCATCTGTCGCATTCGCTTGAGCGCGACCTCGCCGAGGTGCAGCGCCCAGTCGTTGAGCTTTTCATCTTCGATGACTTGCGTGGACGCGAGGGCCGCGGCGCAGGCCATCGGGTTGCCGCCGTAGCTTGACGAGGCGCTGATGGACTCGAAGCTTTCCTTATACGGTTCGCGGACGGCGACGCAGGTCACGGGGAAGCCGTTGCCGAAGCCTTTGCCGATGGTCACGATGTCGGGGACGACGTCCCAGTGTTCCATGCAGAGCCATTTGCCGGTACGGCCCCAGCTGGCGAGCACTTCGTCGATCATCATGAGCAGGCCGCGGTCGTCGCAGAACTTTCGCAGCTTGGGGAAGAAGTCGTCTGGCGGCATGACCGAGCCGCCCCAGCCCTGGATGGGTTCGAGGCAGAAGCCGGCGACGTCGCCGACGGTGGCTTTGTCGAGGTACTGGTCGTAGAACTTGAGGTATTGATCGGTGTCGATGGTTCCGTCGTCTTTGGTCCAGATGGGTCGGTATTCGTCGGGACGGGGGACCATGTGGCTGCCCGGTGCGCGGACTCGGCCGTAGACCTGGCTGCGGATGTGTCCGAGGCTGACGCCGCCATAGGTCTTGCCGTGGTAGTCGTAGTAGCAGGAGACCATTTCGTTCTTGCCGCTGGCGGCGCGCATGACGCGGAGGCCGGCTTCGACGGCGGTCGTGCCGGAGTCGTAGAACTGGAAGCCGTTGAGGTCGCCGGGCAACACCTCGGCGAGCTTTTCGCAAAGCTCTGCCTTGATGGGGGTGGTGAAGTCGTGGGCGTTCATCAGCGTACTGGCATGCTTGGCGATGGCTTCGCTGATTTTCGGATGGCAGTGGCCCAGCGTGGTGACGTAGATGCCGCTGGAGAAGTCGATGTATTCGTTGCCGTCGACGTCGCGGAGGACACAGCCGTTGCCTGACTCGAAGGAGACGGGGAAGAGCTTGACTTGGCCGGAGAGCCCTTTGAAGTACTTGGTGCAGCGGTCGTGCCACTGCTTGCTCTTGGGGCCGGGGGGCGCGGTGACGACGTTGGGCAGTTTGCTCAGGTCGGCGTCGGCCCAGTTGAGTGTGGAGAACTCGGTTGCGGTCATGGTGGGTATCCTTTGCTTCGTTACTTTGTGGACTGAGTGTTTACTGAAGTTTCGTTTGGCTTGTTGTTGATTGAGGTCAGGGTTGGTGTGTCGGCGGTTGCAGGACGCGTACGCCGGCGTTGGTGAGGTTGTCACGTTGTTGGGTGTTGAGGTTGTTGTCGGTGATGAGGCCGGCCCAGTCGCGCAGGTGTGCGAAGCGCATGAGTTCCTGTCGGCCGACCTTGGTGTGGTCGGCGACGCTGTAGGCGGTTGCGGCGGCGGTGGCCATGCGTGCGAGCATGCCGCCGACGTCGGGCGAGACGTTGTAGACGTAGCCGGCGTCGTCGATGGCGTCGGCGCCGATGAAGGCGATGTCGGCGCGGAGGGTTTCGAGGTTTTGCAGGGTGATTGAGCCGACCATGTCGGGCGAGTCGTGTCGGAGCTGGCCGCCGAGGAGGATGGTGGTGATGTGTTCAGCGGCGAAGAGCTCGGAGGCGATGGGGAGGGAGGTGGTGATGACGGTGAACTGGCCGAGCGTTTTGAGTCGGCGTGCGATGGCGAGGGTGGTGGTGCTGGAGTCGAGGAGGACGGACTGGCCGGGCTGGATGAGGCCGACGGCGACGTCGGCGATGGCTTCCTTGGCCTGTGTCTGCTGCTGGGCGCGTTCGAGGAAGCGGAATTCGAAGGAGATCCGGGCAGCGGGGGCGGCTCCGCCGTGGGTGCGGAGGACGCGGCCGTCGTTGGCGAGGTCTTGCAGGTCGCGGCGGATGGTCATGCCGCTGACGGCGAAGGCCTCGGCGAGCTGCTCGACCGTCTGCTCGCCGGCGACCTCGAGCTTTTCGAGGATGCGGCTGCGGCGGAGGTCGGGGGAAAGGGTTGTCGCCACATGTTCATTCATGTTATTATATGTTTACTTTGAACATTGGCGGTTGTCAAGGGGATTCCGGGGTTCGCGGGGTGGGCAGGGCGGTTGTGGTGGGATGGCCGAAAGCGCGGGCCAAGGCCCGCGGCTAAATTGTGAAGCCTTGTTGTTGCAGTGATGGGGTGTTTGGGGGGGTGGTTTGGGGTGGTCTGGGATTGACCTTGAAATGGAAGGGATGTGACAGTGTCTACTGTACTGACGTTTGATCTGGGTACGACGCTGTTCAAGGCGTGTTTGTTTGATGATGCGGGTGAGATGCTGGCGCTGGCACGGGTGCCGACGCCGACGGACACACCGCGGCCGGGGTGGGCGCAGATTGAGCCGACGCGGTTTGAGGCGGTGTTGGCGGAGCTGTCGGCGACGCTGCGGGAGCAGGATGCGTCGGCGTTTTCGCGGCTGCGGGGGATTTCGTTTTCGACGCAGACGAACAGTGTGTTGTTGTTGGATGAGGCGGATCGGCCGGTGTCGCCGATTGTGTTGTGGTCGGATCGGCGGGCGAGTGAGTTGGCGGAGGCGGTGGGGGTGTTGGCGGATCAGCCGGGGTATGCAGAGGAGACGGGCGTGACGGGGGTGAGCCCCAACTTTGCGGTGGCGAAGCTGATGTGGTTGCAGCGGCATGAGCCGGAGGCGTGGGGGCGGGCGCGGAAGTGGCGGTTGATCGGCGATCAGTTGGCGTGGTGGCTGACGGGGCGGCATGTGACGGAGGCGGGGGCGGCGGGGTTGACGGGGCTGCTGGATGTGCACCAGTTGCGCTGGCGGGCGGGGGCGCTGGAGGCGGCGGGGTTGTCGGAGCTTGAGCCGCCGACGCCGATGTATGCGGGGGCGGATCTGGGTGTGGTGGATGCGCAGCGGGCTGCGGCGCTGGGGCTGCCGAGCGATTGTCGGGTGATGCTGGGTTGTCTGGATCAGTATGCAGGGGCGTTGGGTGCGGGCAATGTGGGGGTAGGGGGGTTGAGCGAAACGACGGGGACGGTGCTGGCGACGGTGAGCCTGGCGGAGTCGTTTGACGCGTCGCCGGGGGCTGGCGTGGTCCAGGGGCCGGCGTGGCGGGCGGGGTTGTGGTGGCGGATGTGCTTCGGGTCGGCGTCGGCGAACCTGTTTGAGGCGATGCGCAACGCGGAGGCGGACGACCCGACGTTTACGATGCTTGAGGCCGAGGCGGCGGCGGTGCCGGCGGGGGCGGATGGGCTTCGGCTTGATGTGGAGGAGTCGGCCCGGACGGGGACGCCGACGTTTGAGGGACTGGCGGCGCGGCATACGCGCGGGCATCGGGTGCGGGCGCTGTTTGAGGGGGTGGCGCGGGCGTTGTCGGGTCAGGTGGCGGCGCTGGAGGGCGGGCGTCGGCCGTTGTCGGTGCACTCGGTGGGCGGGGCGTCGCGGAGCCGGCTGTGGTTGCAGATCAAGGCGGATGCGCTGGGCGTGCCCATCATTACGATCGACACGCCTGAGCCGACGAGCCTGGGGGCGGCGGCGCTGGCGCTCGCGGGGCTGTCGGACGACTCGCTGGCGACGGTGGCACGGCGGGTGACGCATGTTCGCGAAGTGATCGAGCCGACTGCGCGGGCGGGGCGGTGATCGCAAGGTGGCATGACGTTACTGCCCCTGGTGAGGGGGATTCGTTTACGCTGACGGTCTCACATGGAGTCACGTGGGCTTTGGCGGCCTCGAGCCAGAGGGGAATGCGGATGCACGGTGCTTCGTGTTGATGGCGGGCTGACAAGCATGGCCATGGATAAGGGATTCGTCTGATGAGCAAGTCGAATGTGATCCGTCGCATCATCGTTCATGAAGTGAAGGTGCCTGCCAAGGAGGGTGCGGTCAATCATCCCAGTGTGGATCATCCGCTGCACAAGATCACCGTCGCCGGCCAGGCGGCGTGGTCGGTGCAGTTCGATGCGCTGAGCAAGGTTATGCTTGAGTTGGAGCTGGATAGCGGCATCGTCGGCCTGGGCGAATGCTATCGCGATCATGCCCCGGCGACAATCGACAACATCGCCCGCTCGCTGATCGGGCAGGACATCCTGACGCTGAATCGGCAGCAGTTGCCCATCGGCCACTGCCGGGAGTATGACGGCTTTGAGTGTGCGATCACCGATGCCTACGCGAAACTGCACGACCTGCGCGTGGCTGACCTGCTCGGCGGACCGGTGCGGGATCGCGTGAAGGTGGGTGCGTGGACGGGGCATCGCACGGTCGACGAGATGGGGCCGATGGCGCAGCGGTTCGCCAAGCAGGGCTTTGACAACTGGAAGCTCAAGTGCGGGCTGGACGATGACGTGGTGGGCTGGTGCGAGCGGGTGGCCGAGGCGTCGCCGGGCATGACGGTGACGCTGGACCCCAACGAGCGGTGGGAGCGAGCGGACGAAGCGCGGTCACGCATCGCCAGGCTCGCCGAGGTGGGCAACGTGCTTTGTCTGGAAGACCCGATTCCGCGCTGGATGCTGGCGGAGTATGCGGAGCTTCGAAAGTTGAGCCCGATCCGCATCGTGCTGCATGTGTCGCTGCCTTACATCGTGCATGGCCAGCGGGTGTCGGACGCCGTCCTCGCGCTGCAGCATCGCGCGGTGGATGGGTTCAACTTCAACGGCGGGCTGGCGGGCTTTGCGCAACTCGACCGCATCGCGGCGGCGGCGAACCTGCCCTGCTGGCATGGTTCGGAGGTGGACCTGGGCATCCTCGAAGCGATGTACGTGCACCAGGCCGCGGCGGCGGTGAGTTGCACCTGGCCCAGCGATATCTTCGGCCGTATGGTGCGGGAGCATGATTTACTCAAGCAGCCGCTGCGGATCGAGCCGCCGCACGTATATTTGCCCGAGGGGCCGGGGCTGGGCGTGGCGCTGGATGAAGACGCCGTCAAAGCGCATGCTTTGGATCGAAAGGTTTACGAATGAGCTCGCTGTTTCAGGCCAACCCGTTTCCGCAAGCCGACGTTGACCGCCACGCCATCTCGGAGATGCTCGTCAAGCGGCGGTGATGCCGTGCATATCAGCGCGGCCCGAGCGTTTCGGGCATCGACCAACTGGCGAACTCGCTGACGAAGGCAACCACATCCGCGGACACCGCTTCGAGCACCGATGCGCCTTTCGCTTCGCTGGCGGCAGTGGGCTGGCCCAGGCTGCCGGTGGCGGTCATACGGCTGAAGCGGCGGAAGAGGGTGACGCGCTTCTCACCTTTCAGCCAGGGGCTGTCGAGGATTGTCGGCGCATCGCTGGCCAGGTCCTGCTTCACCAGGTCCGGTCGCAGATGAAGCATGAGGCTTGTCTCATACTCGCAGGCATGTGTGATGCCGGGTGACTGCATGCCCAGCTTCGTCGCATCGGGCTTGCCGACGGACCACCACGACGCGAACGCGAGCAGCGCGTCGGCCGCCATCGGCTGAAGATCGGAGAGTTCGGTCAGGGCCTGCGCCACCGGCGTTTCGTTGCCGCCGTGGCCGTTGAGAAAGAACAGCCGACGGAAGCCGGCCTGCAGCACCGACGTAGCGAGGTCTTGGATGACCTGCGTGTAAAGCGTGGGCTTCAAGCTCAGCGTGCCGGCGAAGTCGAGGTGATGATGACTCGACCCCAGCCAGAGCGGCGGCAAAAAGATCGCCCGCTCACCCAGCGCCGCCTCGGCCCGCTCGGCGATGGCGGTCACCTGCACCGTGTCGGTGCATAGCGGCATGTGGTGGCCGTGCTGTTCGATCGAGCCCAGCGGAATCACCACCGGCGTCGCCTTGTCCATCGCCGCGATGCTGGGCCAGGTCTGTTCTTGCCATTTCATGGGTTCATCTCGCTTCGGTTGACTGCCCGCTTCGACCAATGGCAGCGTCTCTTGGGTATGGTGCAACTGCGGCATATCAATGCGAACCGAGTATTGCACGTCTGTGATGAACGCCCGCCGGACCGGCATCTTTCATCGGATTTCGTACTGTTGATTCTGTGTCGAACTTCCGATTCACGACAATAGCGTTAGTCGCAGGATCGTGTCGATCATCCGCTCCGCGTCATCCGACTTGGACAGGCAGGTTGCGGCACCGGCGTCGGCCATGGCGCGGGCAGCTTCTCCGCCCTCGCTCTGCATGGAAAGACCAATCACGAGGATATTCGGCCAACGGCGGTGTATTTCACGCGTGGCCTCGAACCCGTTCATGTGGGGCATGTTCACATCCATGAGCACAACGTCGGGCTGGAGTTGCTCCACCGCGGCGATCGCTTCAACGCCATCGTTGGCCTCCCCGACCACCGTGACGCGGGATGTCTGGTGAAGGATCGTGACGATGCCGTTGCGGACGAGCACGTGGTCGTCCACGACCAGCACGCGGATCACGCCCTCCGCCGGCTCCGCGCCGTCGGTGGGGGGCCGGCCTGGAGACTGCACCGCCTGAGCCGCCGGATCCTCCGTGGTCGCGGCGACGGGGACTTCGACATGAACCCGCGTCCCCTCGCCAGGCGCGGAATCAACCGACCAGTCCCCGCCCAGTGCTTCGATGCGGTCGCCTAACGCGAACACGCCGAAGTCGCTCCTGCCGGCCTGCAACGTCTTGGCATTGACGTCGAAGCCGACACCTTCGTCGCTCACTGTGACGTGCAGCCGGTCGTGATCGGGCCGAACCGTCACGGCCGCCTCATCGACCCCGGCGTGCTTGACGACGTTGAATAACATCTCGCGGATGCTTTCGAACAGCAGCGTCCTGGTTTCATTGGACAGCGCGGGCTCGGCATCGTCGGCGCTGATTTGCACCTTCAGGCTGTGTCGGTGTGACATTTGCTCGCTTAACCATTGCAGGGCCGGGGTCAGGCCCTTTTCGTACAACGCCTGCGGGACCACCTGCCGCACGAGGCTGCGCGTCGTCTCGATGGCTTCGTCAAGATGATGAAGTACCTGCTCCAGGGTCTGGGCGACCGCCTCATCCTGATTCTGACTGCGGGTCAGGCCGAGCTGCATCTTCATCCCCACGAGCAACTGCTGAAGATCGTCGTGCAGGATGGATGCCATCCGCTTGCGCTCCCGCTGCTCGGCTGTGGCCAACTCGCGAACCAGGTGCTGTAGTCGCGTGGTTTGCAGGCGGAGTTGGACCGTCCGCTCGTTTACCAGTCGCTCCAGCTCATCGCGGGAGCGCTCAAGGGCCTGCAGTTCCTGCTTGCGCTCGGTCACGTCCTCGATAGCGAGCAGAATGAGCTGAAGGTGGTCGATACGCCGTGCGTTCAGGAGCAGGGTTCGCGGGCCGAGTCCGGGGAAGTCGTGCTCCAGCTCGTAATCGTCCATCACTTCGTTCTTGGGCAGGATGTTCTCCAGCAGTTGGCGCAGCTCGGGGATGTCCCAGTGCCCCTCGTTGATCTCGTAGACCAACTGCCCTTGGAGCTCGTCCGATTCGACGGCGAACATCTGATCAAATGCGGCGTTGGTGTCCTTGACGCGCAGGTTCTTCCCGAGCACGAGCATCGGGTTGCGGACGGTGTTGATCACTTCTTCCGCCACATGCTTCGCTTTGTCGATCGCCTCCTCAATCTGTTTGCGCTCGGTGATGTCGATGAACGTGATCACCACACCCTCGATGCGATCATCGCTGGTGCGGTAGCATTGAAGCCGAGTCAGGTACCACCGGCCCTGCTCGGTAGCGAGCTCGCGCTCCACCGGCGTAAGCTGGTCGAGCACACTTTGAAAGTCCTCTTGAAGCTGATCGTAGCTCAGGTGGTGTGTCAGGTCGGTCAGCGAGCGCCCGCGATCGCTGTTGCGCATGCTGAACAGTTCGGCCATGCTGGGTGTAAATCGCCGGATGCGCATCTCCCGATCCAGGAAGACCGTGGCGATGTTCGTCGCGGTGAGCAGGTTGTGCAGGTCGCTGGTGAGGTGGTCGAGCTCTTCAACTTTCTGCCGGTTCTCCTCATTGAGTGTCGTGAGTTCCTCGTTCATGCTCTGCATCTCTTCCTTGGAGGTTTCCAGTTCCTCCATGGTCGAGCGCAGCTCTTCGTTCGTGCTCACCAGCTCCTCGTTGTAGGCCTGTAAACGCTCCTGGCTGGCGTCGTGCTCCTCGACCAGCGCCTGCATGCGTTGCTTGGTCTGGTCCAGTTCAGAGGCCAACTCCCGAGCGTTCGCGTCGGCCGGGGTGTTTGAGGCCTCGGCGGCCAGTGCGCCAGCGTTTTCCAGTTCATCAAAAATCACCAGAAAGAAGCCTGCCATCTGGGACTGATCGATTGGCTGAACACGCAGGACCACCTCACGTAATTCCGACGCGATCGACAACGTGACAGGCCGTGAACGATGACCGGCCTCCAGATCGCGCGCGGCATGCACAGCAGCGCGCAGTTCCAGCCGCAATGGTTCCGGCACGAGCCGATAGACGTTGTTGGTCGGCGGGCCGCCGGGCATCTGCATGTATCGCCCGGCCCGGGCGGAGTAGTGCACCACCTCGCCATCGGGGTTGATCAGAATGCTGGGCGGGGCGTATTGTTCGACGACCCTTTCGTGCATGGCCCCGTAGCTGGTGGCTGGCTTGGCTTGCGGTGGGGGCGCCTGCCCCGAGAGCGTGTGGCTCTGGGACGGCTGGAAGATGGACGGCGACGGTTTGTGGGCGGGGACGCTACGTCGGCGGTACAGACCGAACTTCTTGTTCTCGCAGATGAACAGATCGGTATCGATCGCCTCGGCCGTGCCCAGCAGCAGGTAGCCGTCTTCGTCCAGGGCATAGTGAAACAACGACGTCAGGTGTTTTTGAGCATCGCGTTGCAGATAGATGAGCACATTGCGGCAGCAGATAAGCTGGAGGTGGGAGAATGGCGGATCCTGCAGAATGTTGTGTGTGGCGAAAACGAGGCGCTCACGAACGTTCTTGTGGATTCGGTAGCTGCTGTTTTCCTTGTCGAAAAATCGGCTCAACCGCTCTGAGGAGACGTCGCCTTCGATCGAGTCGGGGTAGATGCCTTCCCTTGCCTTGCGCAGCGCCGGCTCGCACAGGTCGCTGGCGAACACCTGCAACTGCCTGGGCTTGACCTCTCGGCGAGCTTCTTCTTCCATCAAAAGCATCGCCAGCGAATAGGCTTCCTCGCCGGTGGCGCAGCCGACGGACCACGCCCGCACGCGGTCGGCCGGGCCCTTGTCCTTAAACAACTGGGGGATGACCTCAGCTTCCAGGCGTGCGAAGACTTCCGGATCACGGAAGAACTCGGTGACGGTGATCAGCAAATCCTCGAACAGCAGCCCCATTTCCTGTTCCTGCTCCTGCAGCAGGCGCAGGTAGTCGTCCAGGTGCTGCACGCGATGCAACTGCATGCGTCGGCGGATACGGCGGAGGATGGTCGACCGCTTGTAGTGCGCAAAGTCGTGCCCGGTGTGGGTACGAACATGGGCGAGGACATTTTGAAGCATCCTCTCGGCCTGCTCGGCGAGCAACGGATCATCGTCGGACATGGGGACCTGCGGCGACGCCTGCCCGATGTGGAGGATGTGGGCGAGAATCTCTTCGAGCGGGAGGATCAGGTCCGCCACGCCGGCGGCGATGGCGCTGCGGGGCATGGCGTCGTGTTCCGCTTCGTCAGGCGACTGGACGATGGTCAGCCCGCCGCGCTCGCGGATTCGCCGGAGCCCGGCCGTGCCGTCGGACCCCGTGCCGGTGAGCACCACGCCGACGGCCTGCTCCTGGTGCGCCTCGGCGAGCGAGCGGAAGAAGTGGTCGATGGGGGCGCGCTCCAGCCGCTTCGGTTCGAGATCGGACAGCCGCAGGTGCGTGTCGATCACGTCAATGTTGGCTCCGGGCGGAATGACGTAGACGTGGTTGGCTTCCAGCGACGTGTCGCCCGTGATCTGTTGGACGGGGATACGGCTATTGGCCTGAAGCAGCGGCGCGAGATGGCTTTCGTGATCCGCGGCGAGGTGAACCACCACCACGAAACAGGCGCCCGGCTGCTCGGGCATGGTGGCAAACAGTTGCTTAAGCGCCGTCAAGCCCCCGGCCGAGGCGCCAATACCCACCACCCGCATCGCTGGCGAAGGCTGGCTGGGGTCGACGGCCCCTTCGTCGGGCCGCCTCGAAGGCTCAGGCTCGGTACGCCGGGGACGTTCTTCCGCTGCGCTCATGCTCATAGGAACCATTCTATGAGCCAAACACATCGAACGCGTCGGGCATCTCTAAGATCACGTTCATCAGCCTGGTTGGCCCGGCTTCCTGAAACCCGCCGGAGGCAGCTCCAGCGGCGGCTGGTGACGCTTGGCGCGAATCCAGTTAGCGGCACGGAAGATCGGCCGACGACGGATCAACCAGCGCTCCAGATCGCGTTTGCGCGGAAAATCCAGCAGCATGATCGCCACAAAGATCGTCAACACCCCCTGGCCGGGCAACACCAGCATCGCCAGCCCCGCCAGCAGCAGCACCACACCCAGGCCGTTCTTGGCGACCACCAGCAGCAGGTGCAGCGCTGGCCGACGCGCCGGCCAGTCCCGCACCGGTCGGCGAGTGAAGTAGTCGGCGGGCAGGCGTGCAATCAGCAGCGGCATCGCGATCAACGTGGCGAAGAACATCGCTACGCTCACGGCGGTCAGCGACCAGAGCAGGGCCTCGTTCTCTTGCAGCCAGTTGAGCAGGGTGTGGTTCCTTCATTACCGGAGGTTGCCGCAGTGAGCCAAGACACCTGGCTCACCACACGAGCCGAAGCGTGCGTTCAGCAGAGCCGCATCCAGCGTACTGACATCGACGGCCTTCGCGCAGCGGCAAGTCACATCGAGCAAAAAAAATCTCGACGTTGAGCAGCACGACCACCGCACTTCTCGCCGGCCTGGCAGTCTTGGCGAGTATGCTGGGTCAAAAATGACGTGGCAAAAGTGCAAAACCCTCACCGACGGCTTCCACCTGAAAGACCAGCGCAGGACCGGCGAGCACATGCCCTTGGGCCAAGGCGACACCGACGTCCGCGCCATTCTTGAAGATGCTGCCACGGCTGGCTGGTCAGGTCCCTGCACACTCGAACCGCACCTCGCATACTCCAAAATGATGCTCGCCAACTATGCGGCCGGCACAATGGAGCGAACGCTGGCTGACATGTCCAAGGCGGACGCACTCCATGTTGCTGCGACCGAAGCACAGAAACTGCTCGACGAAATCGGGGTTGCAGTTCCGCAGCATTGCTGACAGGAGATCAAAGGTCAAACTCCGCTTCAAATGCTGTGCGGCTACGCGTTTCGTTGTTCGGCACGGGTGTTTGTCGCTGGGGATGGCTGCTGAACGATCCCGCTGCTACGATGGCGTTGCCGTACGCACAGCAACGGCTGGGCGCGTTCCTGTGGTCGAGTGATAGACGAGGTGATGAATGACGTGTGGGCTATCGTCGGCCGATCCGCTTCGCTCCGCGAGCTGGCTGTGGGCGGGTGGGGTAACTGAGCTGCGGAACAGTTATGCGCAGTTTCGTCGGGATTTTATACTGGACACTGTGCCGAGGCGAGCGCCTCTTCATATCACGGCGGACCAGCAGTACCGACTGTTTGTGAACGGCAAGTATGCGGGGCGCGGCCCGGCGCGAGGCTATCAGCGCTGTTGGCCTTACGATGTAATCGATATCGCGTCGCTGTTACGGATCGGTCACAACTGGCTGGCTGTTGAAGCCTACAACCCCGGGATCAGCACTTTCCAGTACCTGCATCAGGGCGTGGCGGGTTTTATCTGCGCGGCTCGTTGGGATGATCTGACGTTGGTCAGCGACGGCCAGTGGATTGGGCGCGTCGATCCGGCCCGGCGGTGGGACACGGTTCGTCTCAGCCAGCAACTGAATTACCAGGAGCACGTTGACCTGCACCGCGATGATCGACGGTGGATTACAGCGCGTTCGGCGCCGACGGATTGGACGCGGCCTGTCTCGGTGCGCCCGTTCGGTGCAATGCCATGGCACGACCTGGAGCCTCGCCGCATCCCGAATCTCGGCCACGAGCAGTTGCTCTACAACGCGGCGGTGGCAGAGAGTTGCGGCGTTTCGGGCGAAGCTTGGTCTGATTGGCGTGACATTCAAGCGGGCTGGCGTCTGGAACGACAAACAGCAAAGTGGGGCAAGGTCGCAAGCGCACGCTACGACCCACAAGATGGGGTGTTGCGCTTGCCGGGGAGCGGCGCGGGGAATTGGCATGCGGTGGTGCTCGATATGGGCCGGCCTGGGGTGGGAACGTTTGAGTTAGCCGTGGAAGCCGCTGCGGGAAGCGAGGTCGTTGATCTCTATGCGTGTGAATGGCTGGATGCTGATGGCGGGCCACATGTGCCGGGGCCAGGGACATGCTGCGAGGCAGCGATGGCTGGGCGCGTCAGGCTGAGGCGCGGAGCGAACGCGTTTGAAACATTTCAGTTGATCGGTCATCGCTTCCTGACCATGATCGTGCGCAATAGTGATAACGAACTGACATTGAGGATTCGGCTGCGTCACAGCGTGTACCCACTGCAGGAAGCCGGTGCGTTTGAAAGCAGCGATGCTGTCGTGAACGACATTTTTCGCATCTGCAAGGACACGCAGCGTGCGTGCATGCTGGATGCTTACGTCGATACGCCGTGGCGGGAACAAGCACAGTGGTGGGGGGATGCGCGAGTGCAAGCCTGGAATACGTTTCATCTCAGCGACGACGCGCGGCTTCTGGAACGGGGCATTCGGCAGATTGCCACGCAGCGTGTGCCGAACGGCCTGACGTACGGGCATGCGCCGACCATGGCGCACGGCTGTATCTTGCCGGACTTTTCGCTGATCTGGTGTCTGACGCTGTATGACCATTACTGGCAGACAGGACAGCCGAATTTATTTGCGGAACTTTGGCCGGAGGTGGAACGGGTACTGGCGTATTTCGACGATCCCGCTCACCAGGCGAATGGGTTGCTGAAGCACGACCCGCGCTACTGGTTGTTCTTGGACTGGTCGAACCTTCAAAAAGAGGGCGTGCCGACGCTGCTGAACCTGTGGTACATTTATACGTTGGCCCGGTTGGCGGAACTGGCGGAAGCCGTGGGAATGGGCGACGCACGGCAGGAACTGGACAATCGTCGTGAAGCCGTCACCGCGCTTGCCATGCATCACCTGTTCGACGAGCGAAGCGGGCTGTTCCGCGACGGTATTCTCCCGAACGGCGAACCGAGCGAGACCCATTCGATTCACAACCAGACGCTGGCGATCATGTCGGGGCTTGCAGCTGAATCGCATGCGACCATGTGGTCGCAGAGCCTGCTTCCCTATCTGCGAGGCGACGCGATCGAGGGAGCGTTGCCATCGAGTTATTGGGTGACATACATTTACCAGACAGCGAGGCAGGCGGGGGAGGACGCGGTGGTGCTGGATCATTTGATTCGTCACTGGCGGCCGATGATCCGGTTCGGTGGCTGCAGTGAATGGTTTGTGGTGGATGATACGACGCCGCAGCCGCCGACGACATACGACGGCACGTTCAGTCACGCGTGGGCGGCCCACCCGATCTATCACCTGATGGGTAGCTTGGGCGGGTTGGTGCAGACGCAGCCCGGCTGGCGTGCGGTGCGTTTTTCGCCCGCCTTCGTACAGGTCGATTGGTGTGCGATTCAGGTGCCGACGCCTCACGGGCTTATCCGCAGCGCTTGGCAATGCAACGATGACAGAATCACGGTTGAGTTAACGCTGCCGGACGGCGTTCGAGCTGACGTGGCGCTGCCGACGGTGGCCGAGGCGGGAGTGACAGGTACATGTCGCTGGAACGTGCCGGTGGGCGAACGGTGACGTCGCCAGCAGTGTGCTTGTACTTCACCGCGGTCACACAATAGACAGGTCCTTCATGGTGCGCAACGATGAACGGGTGGATTGCGAGTAGGGGCGCGGCCCCCTTATGCCGAAGGCCGCGCCTTATTTCTTGAGGAACAATTCGATCACGGGAACGCTCACATCGGGCTCGTGCTGGGGGAGGTTGAGCGTCAGGGTAGTTTGGTCGGCAGTGATCTGATTGCCATGCCATGCGTCGAGGCCGAGTTGAATCTCACTGGCGTCGTGGAGGAACTGAGCGTACTCGACCCGGCCGGCAAGGCCATCGAGGTGCAGGTGCTTGTAGGGCCAGGCGAGCAGGTGCTCGTACAATCGTTTTGTGCTGGGGTTGTACGTCAGTCGGCAGTCTTGAGCGGTGGGGATGGCCCCGCAACCTGCCCGAAGTGTGCCGGCAGCAAAACATGACCGAGCATACCGACGATCGGTGGCGCCATAGGGACGGCGGCGTGACCTTGTGTATATAACTCTCCATATCAAATACTTACGCTTAATCTAATCGACGATTTTGCGCTGAGTTTCACTGGCTCAACCCCCGCGACACTGGCCGCGAAAAAAAGCTTGCATGGCTGTAAGAATCAGGTATACTTCGGTAAACGGTAAACGGTAAATACCTCTTCGAGACCGAGCGCTCATGGCCGTAACAGTGACTGAAATTGCGAGAAAGGCTGGCGTCTCCAAAGGACTGGTCTCACGCGTGTTGCGGGACGATCAGTCATTGCGGATCACCGAATCCCGCCGCCAGCAGGTGCTTGCCGTCGCTAAAGGGTTGGGTGGTATCAAGCGAAATTCGTCCGGCCGCGTGATTGGCAAGCGACTGGCACGAAACATTGTGGTGCCCATCAACAAGACCAGCGTGATGCAGGAGTTGCTCGCCCACTGGGAAAACCAGGGCTTTAAAACCCTTAAATCCGTCCTGGGCGAACATGGCTTTCGCCTGAGCATTGACTTATATGAATCGGATTCTCCTGCGGCCCTGCAGGAGGAGTATCAGATTCTCAAGGGAACGTGCGATGGTCTGGTGTTGTTGGGCGGCATCGTCACGAAGCAGGTCGCGAACTTTGTCCTTGAGAACAAGATTCCTCACGTCAGCATTGATTCGGTCGGCCGGGTGCTTGGCGTCAACACGGTGCTCGAAGATGCGGTCGCCGGCTACTATCAGGCGGTGTCGCACTTGAGCGAACTGGGGCACACCCGCATCGGCTTCCTCGGGCGAACCGAGCAGGGTCATTACCCATCGTTTGCGGCGGCGATGGCGCATCACGGCCTGGATATCAACCCGGCCTGGCGCTGCCGAAGCCCGAGGACGTCCCAACCGATTCCCGACAAAGAAACCGGCTGGCGCGATGCCGCCCGCGAAGCGTTCGGTCAATGGCTCGACGACCACGGGCCTCAGGTTACCGCCATATGCTGCCACAACGACTACGGAGCGCTGGGCGCGTGCGATGCCATGGTCGAGCGAAATCTGGTGCCCGGCAAGGATCTCTCCATCGTAGGCTTCGGCGACTTCGAACGACCTGGTGCACCCCAAACGCAGGACTTTGAACTGACCACCATACATACGTCCCTGGCGGACCTCGGACGTTCCACCGCCGATTCGCTCATCAGTCAGATTCTCTACAAGAAAACTCAGGTCGTTCATCAGTTGATCCCCACTGAACTGATGATCCGCCATACCACGGGGGCGTGCCTGCGTCCTGATGCAAACGGTTAACTCTGGCCTGTTAGGCCGGCTCTGCTTGCTTGTTGTGTTTCATAAATCCTTATTACTCATTTCGTGCAGGAGAATTGTGATGAAAGTCAAGAATTTGATGTTGGGTTTGGGTGTTTCCAGTCTGCTTGTTTTGTCGGGCACTGCGGGAGCAGCCACGATGGTGGATGACTTCAGCAGTTACACCGACGGCAATCTCACCGGTCAAGGGGCGGCTGGCGGCGGATGGGCCGGCGCGTGGTACAAGTCCGGTTCGGCTGCGATCTCGACCACGGTCAACGCGACCGACGGCAACACCGGCGGCGGGCCGACCGGCGGAAGCACTGCCAACATCATTGAAAACACCCGTAACTTCGCCACCCCCCTGGCGGTCACCGACGGGGCCCCGACGATCTGGTTGTCCTTCGATATCCGTGTGAACTTCACCGGCGATTCACTGGGTAACTCGTCGAATACCGTCGAGCTGCTCGGAGCCGGCGCCTACGGTCGACTCAATGACCCCAGCGGCAACACCGAGTGGTCCGCCTACGTGCTGCCTTCCAGTCCGTTCTATGAATTCTCAGGCGTGGACATGCCCGACAACGTCTGGTCGACCGTGGTCGTCAAACTCACCCCGACCGGAAACGGTATCGCAGACTACAGCATGTGGGTCGATCCGAATCTGGCACTTACGGAAGACGACGTGCTCCAGGTTGCGCCCCTGCTGGACGGAACCATGAGCTTGGGCAACACGTCGATTGCCAGCCTGCAAATTCGCAGTGCGTTTTACGACAGCGGCAGTGCTGTGTCTTACGATAACCTTCGCGTCAGCACGGAATCCAGCCCGTTCATCCCCGAGCCGGCGAGCCTTATGTTGGTCGGCCTGGGTCTGCTGGGCGTGATGAGCCGTCGGTGTCGCGCGTAAACCCCTGCGAGAAGTCGGGTCAGGCCGATGCTTGTGATCGGCCCGACTTCTTTCATCATTAATTCGCCTCGTTCATTGCGCACTCACGTCTGACGTCCCTCGTTGTTCCATGAAGTGAGATTTGTAACTATGCAAACCAGTCATCCTCCTCATCGCGCGGGCTTTACCCTGATCGAACTGCTCGTGGTAATCAGCATCATTGCTCTACTGGTCGCCATTCTGTTGCCCGCACTCTCTGCAGCACGTGAATCTGCGCGGATGACCCAGTGTCGCACCAATCAGCGAAGTGTCGCGCAAGCCAACTTCATGTACGTCGGAGATTATCGAGGCTGGATGCCGCCGAATGAAACGGCCACGAACAATCCGGTTGCCGACGGTGTGCTCGACTGGCGTAACAAACTGGCGTACTACTTTGATGGCGTGGTGCGCGAGCCGGTCTCTCCGCCAGCCGAGGCGTTCAAGTGTCCGACCAAGGAATACTCGGACGCTTCAGCCGGCGTTGGCGCATACCCGGAATGGCCCGACGGTTATCGAGCTGGCACCGCAATCAATTTTTTCCTCTATCGGTTCAATAATCCCGCCCGATACGATGATGTGCTCTCGCCGTCCTCAACCTTCATGACGATGGATTCGCCGGATCATCTCATTCTGACCTTTTTCCCCACGGTACCGCCATTGGACACTTACGTCGGCTTTCACCATGGCGGCGCCGGCCAGACCCGAAGCTTTGGCGCATACACGATCAGATACGGTGGTTCCGCCATCGCCGGCTACCTCGACGGACACGCGGCGACGTTGCAAGCTGAAGACACCGGATCCACCTTCAGCGATCCATTCTGGTCCGATCCATTCGAGTAAATACACAGCGATAGCAGCTTGCAAAAAAGAAAATTTGATCGCCCATGCCTCATGGGTGGACGCTTTAACTACCACAGGATTGACATGATCAACATGATACAAAAGCAAGTGGCGGGCCTGGTCATGGTGATACTTTCGCTGAGTCTGCCGGTTTCGGCTCTCGCACAACACGCCGCAGCCGTGGCGTCCGTCCCCTTGGTCGAACGGGGGCCCACGATGGATGGCGGCACCGACGACGCGGTGTGGCGTACCATCTCGGAACAACATTCGCTGACAAACGCCGACGGTACACGGACGATCGACGCCGCCACGCGTTTTCGCGTCTGCACTGATGGTCAATGGCTCTACTTTCTTGTCGAAGCGGCACACCCCCGCCCCACAGAGCTTGACCGCACCAACCTCGGCCGCGATCGGATCACATGGGACGAAACGGTTGAAATTTTCATTGCTCCAGATCCGCAGGCACCGCGTTACTACCACTTCGCCCTCGCCCCTGGCGGGTCCAATTATGATGCGATCGAACAGGCCCCGGGCACTGACTGGGACTCGTCGTGGAAACATCATTCAACGATCACTGAAGATGGCTGGGTCGCTGCAATCGCGATTCCACTCAGGGAACTTGGGCTGGTGGAGGGCGTGAAGATCGGGGATCGTCTTGCGGTTAACGTTTGCCGCACCACCGAAGCCGCGAGCCGACACCAGAACTGGTCCCCCACTGGCGGAGTCTTCCATCAGAGGCAGGCCATGGGCGAATTCATCATCGGCTCCTATCAGGACGCGGCCATGGCAAATGCCCGTCAGTTGCGTGAGCAGATCAACACTGCCGCTGCCTCCGAGCGGATACAAAAAGACACCTCCGCCCAATCCGCATTGCGGGAACTGACCCGCACCTCCAATGAACTGCAAGCTGAAGCGGCACGCATACGCTCGGCCGAGCAATGGCGGGGGATGGAAAAACGCAGAAGCGATCTGCTGAATGAACTGCGAGCCGTGCTGTCGGGCAATAACCCCATGTTCATCTGGCAAGTCAATCCTTGGGATTTGCCGGCCATGGACGATTTGCCCGGCGCAGAAGTCGAACAAAACACCCATCTCACCGGCGAAGCCTTTCAGAAGGAACACCTGACACTGGCGTTCGGTGTGGCGAACCTGTCCAACGCGCCTGTACGGTTTCGCATCCTGCCCAGCGAATGGGCTCGGCTGGGGTCGACCGATCGCGCAGCAGCCGCGGATCATCTCACGGTTCGACGTGTGACCGAAGTGGCCATCAGCGGTGGCTCGATCCTCCGTGACGCGCTGCCTCAGCTTCGGATCGAAGATGAGGTGACGCTGCTGCCCGGAAGCCACGCGGTCATCTGGCTGACCGTGAACACCCGCGACATGACTGCGGGCGTGTGGCGGTCCAATCTGACCCTGGTGCCGTTGCTGGCTCCCGATATGCGGAAGGACGTTGCGCTACAAACGACAATCTACCCTGCAGCGTTGCCCGACGGGCCGCGTCCTTACTCAGCCAACTGGGCGTACTATGAAAATCCGCCCAGCAGCGTGAACCGCGAAGCGGCCTATCAAGACCAGCGTGAACACCATACCAACATCCACTACCTGCCCGGCTACGCCGCCTCCGGCCTCGGCAGCCTGTCATATGACGACCAGGGCAAGCCTCGCGATGATCCTGATTTTTCCATCCTTGATGAATGGATCGATCGATTCGGCGACCGCGGCCAGTTTTACATCTTCCGGATGGACTATCCACGGCTCCCTGCCGAAATGGGAGGCAAGGACAATCTGGACGACCCGCAGGCTCGCGAGAATTTTCGTTGGTGGGTCACCAAAGTGCGTGAACATTTTGAAAGCCGGGGTATGAGTGTGCGTGACTTTGCATGGTACGCTGCGGACGAGCCGGACCTCGAAGGAGCGCATCAGGTTCGCAAGTTTGGCACGCTCATGCAGTCGGCCGACCCGCAACAGCAGATCTATGTCACCGTGTATCAAGCCCAGCGCGTGGAATGGCTGGAGATCATGGCCCCTTACGTCAATGTCTGGACAATGAAGTTCAACATTTCCAAGGAGCAACGGGACTTCCTGCTCGCTCAGGATGCACGCTATTTCAGTTACAACGTCCTGCCCAACACCTCAAGCCCATACTTTTCCTACCGCCGCGAGGCGATGCTGGCGAAGGTGTACGACAGTGAAGGGATCGGATTCTGGAGTTACGAAGATACCGGCATTCCGCGTGACGGATCGACGAGCTGGATTCCCAAGAGCGCAACAAGTTATGCGGTGATCTACGAAGGGCAGGACGGCGTGGTGCCAAGTGTTCGCTGGGAAGCGTGGCGGCAGGGCATTCAGGACTTCCGTTATGTTGAATGGCTTGAAACACTGGTGGAGGCATCGTCCGACGCGACCCTTGCTTCGCAGGGACGTACACTTGCCGCGCAGACGCCGCAGCACATCCTCGACAGTCGCGACCGCACCACTGCCGACCGGAGCATGGCCGAGCTGCGCCGCATCATCACCCAACTACTTGTTGCCGACGGCAGCGTCGAACAGGAACAGGTCGATCGCCTCGTCCGCGCCTCCCCCCTCTGTCTTACTGGCAACGACACGCTGCAACTTTATGAAAACCTCGACAACGTCAGTCGCTATCGCTACAGCGTTGCCCCGTCAGACGACCCCGACCAGACGCGGCTGACCGATGGCAACATGCAGTATCCCAGCGGGTGGGTTCTTTTCAATGGAGCGCCTGAAACGTGGGCGGTAACGTTTGATCTTCAGCGGCCTTGGCAGTTGAGCCACTTGGATTTCTTGGCCGACGTAAACCCGTTTGTACCCAATGTTCGCCACTTTACGGTCTATCTCAGCGAGACGGGCCGCGAGGATGATTGGGTGAAAATCGATGAAGTCACGCTTCGGCATGAGCCTGGCACCGATGTTCTCCGTGCCGACGCCGGCCGCATGCGTAAAGACCATTTCATCGGCATGGAACTCGACGCCATGCGGGCACGCTACCTGCGGCTGGAAATGAAAACGCCGGGCTACGCGCGGCTGGGCGAAGTGCGAATTTATGGCTGGGCGGAAGAATAATCCGCTTCAGCCCGTGAGTAAATGCGTTGCGTTCCAGCTTTAACATGATGGCAACCCCGCACCATAAGAACCCGTACCACCCCATGATTCTGGCCAATGGGTCGGATGCGGTGCTGCTGAACTACACCGGCAGCATGGCGTCCGGATTGACCGGCCACGCGCATCTTGAACAGCATCAGGGAACCCTCTGCGGCTGGTACAAGCCCGCCCATGCCGGCTGCGTGACACCTCGCTATGTGCCACTACTTGTTGAGAGTGGCTACCAGATCATGCTCAACGGCGAAGTGTGTGATATCAGCGATTACGAACAGCAGTTTTTCCCCCAGCAGGCATTGCTGAAAACCCGGGCGACTGCACGCGGCGCCGTGGTGGAAATCGTCGCGTTTCTTACGCATGAGCATACGCTGGTCGAGCGTTACAAGATCATCAGCCTGCCGTCGGGCACGCGTGCTCAGTTGGCATTTTATGTTCGCAGCACTGCCGGGCACATGGGCGGATTGGTCGGCGTCCACCACACGCAACTCGAATATCATTCATCCACCCCAGACCAACTGGCTTTTGACTATCACGTCGATACGGTTCGCGGCGCAGGCGTGATGCAGGTCGATCGGCCGGCCGATGAGAACTACGACGCCTTTCCCGGCCTGCAATACAATCAGGTGAAAGTCGGTTTTACAGCCACCAAATACCTCACCCTTTTCGATACCAGCGACACCCGCAGTTACCGCAAGCAACTCAACGCTCAACGGGAATGTTGCCGGACGCTGCCCTATGCTCGCATCAAAAGGGCGCATCAAACCAACTGGCGAACCTACGCCGCCAAGAATTCATTGACTGTCCCCGATGCAACCGCGCAGTACCTCTATGACTACAGTATGTACTACCTTCGGGCGAATCAGTACGCCGCCACCGGTGCAATCTCCTGTGGTCCGCTTCCTCACCTATGGGCAGGTGGGGTGCATTGTCCATATGATGCGGCATTCGCTCAGCAAGCATTATTGCGTAATAACCGTCTTGAAGAAGGTCGGGCCCATGTCGCCTTTCATCGGCAGGGGCATGCGGCCGCAAGAAAGCTTGCACGATCCGCAGGAATCTCCGGTGCGATTTACTCCGGCTGGTCCGATTGTCGCGGCCAACATCTCGGTGTAGGGCATGGCCGCAACTGGCAGGACTATCTTTTGAAATACAAGCCGCTCATGCCGGCTTACCTCGTACTGGATGCCTATTGGCAGTGGGTGTTTGATCCGCAGGATGCCGATCATCGCCGCAACCTGCCGTACATGCGGGACATTCTTGCACTGGCAATCGAACGGTTCATCATTGAGCATGACGATCACGCCACCATGCGACCGTGCGCTCCCGGTAACGAATCAGAAATCGTTGTTGAAAACGACACGCTCAACGGCTTGGCCTACGCCCGTGCACTCGAAGGCTACGCGCAAATGTGTCAGGCGCTCGGCGACACATCCGCAGAACAACATGGTCGCCTCGCAGGCAAGCTTTTCAAGGGCATCGCGAAAAATACGGAGCAAGGCGTACTTCTGCCTTACCCGGACGCTCCCTACCTCACCGGATTGCAACTGGACTTCTACCTGCTGGGCCTGCCGGCCAAGGGAAGCCGCAAGAGTGTGCAGGCGGGACTCCGCGCGATGCGAACGTCGTGGGGGCTGGATTCGGATCAACCGTCGGAAGCCTACCGCGACTGGCCCTGGTTGAACTGCCGGGCGGGAATTGCGCTGGCTCATCTCAAGCAACCACGCCAGGCGTTCGAGTGGCTTCTACATGCCGGTAGCAAAGCTTCAAGTCTCGGCGCACTGCCAGAGAAGATCCGAATGGACGGCTACGCCATCGGCTACGGCTACGTCTCGCCACATGCGCTTTACGCTTGGATGATGTCCCACGCTTTCGCACACGACGGCCCTGACGATGAATTGGCGATCCTCTGGGGATTCGATGGCCGCTGGCGCGATATGAGCGTTGAAAACGTTCGCCTCGCGGCGGGGCTACTAATCAGTCTCAGTGTCGTCGCGGGTAAGGTCACTCGGGTCGAGATTGTGAACCGGTCCGCCCAACCCCTGCAACGCACTCTCAACCTGAACCCCGCCTACACAGGGATCAAGAACCGCGCGGTCACCATCCCGTCCCGCGACTCGATAATCGTTGAAAGTTGAAGCCTTATGTGGACACGGCGCATGAGCCTGTCAGAATACCGCACGTTTCTTCGTGACATGATGACGCTGCAATTGCGTTACGCCTGTTGCGTGATGCAACGCGAAAACATCTCACTGACCGAAGCTCTCTGCGATCATACAGAGCTTTACTCCTACTGCGACTTCTACAACCCATCTCTAGCGCCGATGGCTGATGAATGCTTTGTGCGCCTCGCCCATGAGTTGGATCAGCTTCGGCAGGAATCAGATGAAGCGACGTTCGCCGCGCATGCCTGGCGACAGATGGTCCCGCATCTTGAGCCACGTATCGAAAAGGATCTGGCAGCAGCTCAGACAGTGATCGCACAATCGTTTCATGGCTTTACCTATGAGTTGGTTCCGGAATACTTCGGGGCAGATAAACCACTGTATCTGACTCTGCACTTTCGCAATGACTTTGGTCCCGACTCGCCGTTTAATCATCGGCCGACGTTGATACGTGGGCTGATGAATCTACTGCAGGAGGTGCAGGCGAATCATCCCACGATTGATCAGGTGCAATGTGCGACGTGGATGAATCACTTGCATGCTTTCACCAGCCTCTTCCCCGCCGAGTGGACCGCACGCTCCAATGACTGCCCTTATGAACCCAATGCGGGCTGGTGGGGCCAGTTCATTGACCGCAGGGGACAGGTTCACCCACGCCGAGCGGCCATACTATTAAGTCGAGGAACGTTTCCATACACCAATCGGCATTGCCGATGTTCGCTGAACGCCTGGCGGGAGCACCTGGCGAACCTAGCGGTTTCATCGCCTGTCTCGAAGGTAAATGATGTTGAATAAACGGTGCATTGGATTGGTCGCGGTGATCACCTCCCCGCGTGCCGACGCAATGCCGGTGGCACAGCCTCGGCCTCAGACGGGCTGCCTGCCCGGCAGAGCCACCGTTCGCGACCATGGAATACAGGATGGCGATCATGACGCGTCGCTTCAACAAGGGCTGCAAACGTTGACATGGGACCTCGATGTACTGGAGGCGAACACGCCATGAGCGCCCCGATCTCACCAAACGACAAACGGACGCCGGGAACTCGGGTGCTGGTCTGCGGTGCATCGTCCGGCATCGGCAAGGCGACGGCGCACCGGTTTGCTGGGGAAGGTTGGCGCGTGTGCCTCCTCGCACGTAGACAGGCGCAACTCGAGCAACTGCGGGCGCAACTTCCGGGTGATGGGCACCTGGTGATCGCGGGGGACTACAGCGCACCGGCCACGGCAGCAGAGATCACACGCACCATCCGGCACGCGTGGGACGGGCTCGACGCGGTGGTCAACAGTGCCGGCGTCGTCGGACCGGCGCAGGCGGTGGACAGTGACATCGCTCAGTGGAGAAAGCCGTTCGACATCATGGTGAACGGCGCCACTTACCTGACGCGAGCCGTGGTGCCGTTGATGGCGGAAGGCGGACGGCTGGTGCATGTCACCTCGATCCACAGTCAACGGGCCGAGCGGCTGGCCAGCGCCTACGGCATGGCCAAGGCGGCGATTGAGCAGTATTGCCGCTCGCTGGCGCTCGAGCTGGCCGATAAGAGGATTCTCGTCAATGCGATTGCTCCCGGGTTTGTGCGTACCCCAATGAGCACGGTGGACGGAGTGAATGAACTGGAGACGGAATGGTTTCACGCTAACTACGTTCAAGGCGATCATCTGCCCCTGCGTCGTGCGGCCGAGCCGAAGGAGATCGCGGGGGTGGCTTACTTTTTGTGCGGGCCAGACGCGACATACATCACCGGCCAGGTGCTGGTGGTCGACGGGGGGTTGACGATTACGTTCTGACCACGGGGGATGAAAGATGAACCTTTATGAAGATTGAAGCGGTTGATTTATTTTACCTGGCGATGCCGACGATTCGTAACGTTGGCGATGGCAGTCAAGATGCCTTGCTGGTGCGGGTTGCAGCCGGGCCCTGGGTCGGGTGGGGGGAATGCGAGACATCGCCGCTGGTGTCGATTGCCAATTGGGTCTGCCCGATGTCGCATTCAGCGTGTCGACCTGTGCGTGACGCAGTGCTGGGCCAATCGCTTGAGACGCCGGCCGATATCGCCCGCATCAATCAGCATGTTCGCGACCTTGGTCTGGACATCGCCCAAACGGATCACACGCTTTCAGGCATCGACATTGCGCTGTGGGATTTGCTGGGCAAACAACGGGGCGAGCCAGTCTACCGTCTGCTCGGCGACAAACAGGCGTATCCCAAGACGCCTTATGCTTCGCAACTGTTCGGCGACGATGCCGGGCAGACCCTGGCCAAAGCCCGGGCAATGCGGGAGGAGGGGTATGCGGCGGTGAAGTTTGGATGGGGGCCGTTCGGCCGGGGGAGTGTGGCGGAGGATCGCGAGCACGTGGCTGCGGCGCGTGAAGGCTTGGGGCAAGAGGTTGGGTTGATGGTCGATGCGGGCACCGTGTGGGGGGAAGATGTGGCGCAGGCGGCCGCCCGGTTGGCAATGCTCGATGCGTTTGACGTCACCTGGCTGGAAGAGCCGTTCGTCAGCGGGGCGCTGGCGTCGTATCAAGCATTGGTGCAACACGGCAGCAGGGTGCGTATGGCGGCGGGAGAAGGGGCACACAATTTTCACATGGCCCGGCACCTGATCGACCACGGCGGGATCGGCTACGTTCAGATCGACACCGGCCGCATCGGCGGCATCACCCCCGCCCGTCGGGTGGCCGAGTATGCCGACGCCCGTGGCGTGACGTTTGTCAATCACACCTTCACAACGCACTTGGCGCTCTCCGCTTCGCTTCAGCCTTATGCGGGGATGCAAGCCCACACCTTTTGTGAGTATCCCGTCGAGGCCAGTGAATTGGCGCGACGGTTGACACGAACCGCCATGACTCGCGACGCCAACGGCCAACTGCACGTTCCCGACGCGCCCGGTCTCGGCATCGAACCGGACCTGGCCGTCATTAAGGCATATCTGGTTCCTGTAGAAATTCGAGTGGGAGGAGCCACCCTTTATCGCAGCAGCGAGCCATAAGCGGTCGAGCTAAAACGATCAATCAGATTGGCTTGATGCAGACGCCAACAGTGCTGGGGCATTCCCAATTGAACCTGCGTAAGCTTACTGTATCTGAGCAACGATCATGTCCAATAAGGCGACCGGTACATCCTCGACAAGGAGTCGAATGACGGCGACCCGCTGGACGAAAATGACAATCAGCGGGGCATATTGTTTGGTGTCTACGATGTGCTGGAACGGGTCGTTGGTGTCCGCTGACTCTGGCCGGGCGAATTGGGGATGGTCCTGCGATATCCTCGCATATTTCCTGGACTGATTATTTTTGGTGACCTGATGGTTATGCGTTTTCCGCATGAATGACCTGAATTCGGGTCAGAATTCGTCTGCCGGAACGGGTCAGGACATTTCAGCTTTCGAGGTTGGGCCATCTTCCGTACAGCGCCCATCCGACGGGCCAGTGAGTGACGCAGCAGGCGCGGAATTTCGCGATGGAGGCGGAGGATCAGGGCTTCGAGATTGGGCACCTGATCCATGACTGTGACACCAAGTACACGGAGCGATTCGACCGGGTGTTCGAGTCAGACGGTGTAGACGTGAGCCGGGTTGGACCGGCTCAGCCGAACATGGCCGCACCTGGCATTGGGCAATGCGCCGCCCATGAAACTGACGGCGGCCGATCAGCAAGGTGACGTGGCTTGTCGCGAACGGCTCGGCGGATTGCTGCGCCACTATCACCGGCAGGCCGCCTGAACGAAACGTCGCATTGAACGAAGACCGACCGCAGGATCGTCAGCGCCGGGTGGTGCTGAGCGCGATGCGTGCACCTGCCCCCAATGTTCACGATGCACATCCTCACCTACGTCAATTCACCATCACGTGATCTCGCTTCAGCGAATCGTTCTATCTGGCTGCCATCCCGCTAATTTCCTGAGTCAGAACTTGTGAACAGGGAGGGAAAATCGACACAATTTAGTTTTTCCATTTGACAAATTATACTTTCGTGGTAGTTTTAATGACAGACCTGAGGGACACATGACCCAACTTGCCAACATGCTTGAGAAGGAAGCGGTGACGCTCGTGCGGGTGCTCGAGCAGATTCGCCGGGAGGGCCCAATCTCGCAAGTGGAGATTGGTCAAAAGCTTGGGCTAGGTCGTGCGATCGTCAACGTTCACACGAAAAAGCTTTTGGCCGAGCGAGTCGTGGTGCCGACGGGCGAACGCGAGGCCGGCGGCATGGGCCGACCGCGTGTTCTGCTCGATCTTGCCCGTGAAGGCAAGGCGGTGTTGGGTATTGCTCTGGATTCGCCTGTTCTGAGCGGCGCGGTCATGGATTTTTCCAATCGCATTGTCGTTCGCCACGAGCGCGACGTCAGCGAGGTCAAGTCGCACGAAGAGCTGGCGGAGCATGTCGCGCAGCTCGTCCAGCAGTTGCAGGCCGACGCCAGGGCAAAGTCATTGGAACTTTACAGTGCCTGCTTCAGCGTGCCCGGGTTGTTGGAAGACGGAACAGGGCGGATTCTCAATTATGTCAACATGCCCGCCGCCAACGGGTTGGACGCCAAGCAGGTGCTCGGCCAATTGCTCGGTGTGCCGATTTACGTCGTGCCGTTGGCGTCGGCGATCTACTGGGGCGGCCTGGAGTCGGATCAGAGCGACCAGCAGATTTTCCAGGTGATCTGGGATCTGGGTGTGGGGCTGATGCCCGGCCGAGGTTACGAGGTCGGCTTCAAGGCATACGCCCGCAAGCCTGGCCAGGTCAACAACAACATACGTGACATCGGGCATGCCGTGCTCTGGCCGGGCGGTCGCCCGTGCTACTGCGGCCGGCGCGGCTGTCTGGAAGCCTACCTCGGCGGGCATGCCATCACCGATCGCTGGAACGAACGTCATCCCGAAGAGCGGATCACGTTTTCGCAACTGCTCGATCGAGCAAGCCGAAACGAGCCTGCTTACCTGAATCAGATCGCCCGCCAGGGCCGTCGGCTGGGCGAAGCGCTCGGATGGATTTTCGCCGTGCACCAACCGGGGCAGATCAAGCTCAGCGGCCAGATTCCCGACGCCGTGCCGGTGGCCCGCGATGCGTTCTGGGACGGCGTCTGCCGACGCATCGGCGAAGACCAGCCGCAGTCTACTTTCAGCTACGTCGGCGATACGCGCAGCATCGAACTGCTGGGCAGTTGTCGGCTCGCCCTGCATGTGCGGTTCAACAAGCCGCTGCTGGACATCGTCAGCGATGACGACGCCAGCGAAAGCACCGCCTCGACCATTGTTGTGGGGTGACGGCCCCCGTTTTAAGTCGTCTGACTTCTTCGCCACACCGGCATGAAGCGTTTAGAACCCTGACAGGAGGACACCTCATGTTCCGCAATGCAATTCTGACATTCGGTCTCGCAGCATCAGTCACCGCCGCGATTGCCACATCACCGACTCTGGCCGCGCCGAGCATTACCATCGACGGCCTCGCCGGCGCCGAGCACTGGACGTGGGTCGAAGCCGAGCACGCCATCGGCGGATCGGGCGGCACGGGGTTTTTCGATAGTTCGAGTTACTCCGGGTGGTTCGGAAATCCGAACTACTATGGACAAGGTGAAAGCCCGACCAACATGTTGCTGGGGATCACACTTCCCGCAGCGATGTCAAGCAACACCAACGTGTATCTGCGCGGCGCGGTCGAGCGCGCCACGAACGTTCAGATTCGCCTCGATGGCGACACAGTCACCACCGTATCCATGAACAATACGGCTGGTGGGTCTTCAGGGCAGAGCCGCAATACCATGCGATGGTTGGTGCACAATGACGGCAGTGCAACCGGCATCAATATCGGCGCCCAAGACCAGGGCCAGTACCAACTCGATGTGCGTCGCCCCAGCGGCTACGTTGCCGGTTGGCGATTCGACGGCGTGCTGATTTACGACGGCGATGCCGTGCTGAAAGTGACGGAACCGGTCGCGGGTGTCAGCGCGAACCGCCACTGGATGGGCAATCCCTCCTCGGTGAACAGCCCGGTGATTGCCAGCGAGCCGATCACACCTGACATCAACGTCACCGGCCTCGAAGCGGGCCATGAGGTGTTGTACCTGCTCAATGGCCAAGCCTACACGCCGGGGACGGAAATCGGCGTGGGCGACCACGAGCTGATGATCTTCGTGCGTGACGGCAGCAGCGTTAACAACGATCGCATCGCCATGAGTGGCGCGAACTTCACCATCGTGCCCGAGCCTGCGTCGCTGGGCCTGCTCGGCGCGGGTGCAATCCTGATTCTGGCGCGGCGTCGGCGTTTCGCATAAGTCGTCCACAATGCCGCATCGCACCGCATTCGGGCTGGTGCGTGGTCAAACACGCACCAGCCATTCCCCGGCGAACCGGGCGCCTCACTTGCAGTTAAAGGAGTCTGGCATGTCGCGTCCCATTCGTGGTTTCACCCTGATCGAGCTTCTCGTGGTAATCTCGATCATTGCGTTGCTCATCGCCATCCTGCTGCCGGCGTTGCAAAGTGCCCGCGCCACGGCGCGGAGCATCCAATGCGCGAATCACCTGCGGCAGATGCATCTTGGAGCGATGATCTACGCTGACGAAAACGATGATCACCTGATCCGCGGGGGCAGCACGGCGGGCAGCCCGTATTGGTGGTATCAGGTGTTGGCTCCCTACGTTGGAGTGTCACGCATGGATGCTGAAGGCATTCAGAACAGCGTGCTCCATTGTCCGGATAGGCCGATCAGCACTTCAACAAGCTCGGTGAATCAGGTCGCCTATGCACCGAGTACACAGGTGGTGGGAACCCGGGACCAGGCAAATCAGACCCAATGGCAATGGCGGCAGCGAGATCGCTACCTTCGCCCGAGCCATAAGGGCCTGTATGTCGATACGCAGAATGGAACCTATTTCTACAACTACAGCGAGTTCGAGAGCCGCGTCCGACTACGCCACCCGGGGGAATCGAAAAATATCGTATTCCTTGACGGCCATGTGGAAGCGGAAACGGAACTTCGATACGGCTACAGGTGGAACAGTACACCGTGACTCTGCATTGCGCGCAGCCAGTCAATAGTTCATTACGAAAGGCAACCATGAAGCTCTTTACAACGATGAGTCAGGCGATCGTATGCGCCACCCTGCTCGGCGGCGTTACAACCGGGGCATATAGCGAACAGTCTGAGTCGGCGGAAGCGACGGTGTATCACAGCGAAGTCATCGCCGACCGACTGCTCGATCGCGAATGGACCGAGGGCTGGGACCAGGGTGAGACGCGATACTCAGAAGCCGCGACGCGCGGCGGGCTGCTGCGGGTGTATCTCAGCGACTCGGTCGAATGGGACGAAGACTCGCTGCGCGTGAACGGCAGAACGCTTGCGGAATTGCGCGAGACGTTTGAAGTGCCTTGGCATCGGCGTGTCGTGCTGGATGAAACGCTCGGCGTGGCGAAGCTGGAGATTCGCTTTCACGACCTGGAAATGATCAACCGTAACGCGCTGGTCGTGGTGAACCATGAAGGCCAGCGATTCCGCCATCGCGTGAGCCCTCGCCGCCTGCCGGCGAGCCTCGGCTACGCCGCGGTGGACCGTGCTGCGGGCGAACTGGTGCTGTTCATCACGCGCCAGGAAAAGGCGGTCAGCGAACTGGAATACGTCCGCTTGAATCATCAGGCACTCACACCGGCCGACGAATCGCAGGCGATCCAATGGTATGGCAATGTGGGGCGAATTGTCGCTCCGCTCGATGACGTGCCGGGCCACGGCCGACCGCAGTTTGTCGAAGTCGGTCTGGCGGGCACGGGCGGGCGGGCGATCGCCCTGGCGGGCGACTTCCGCGTGCTCGATCGGCCGTTCTCGGTGGGCATGTACTTCGGCGACCTCGATGAACTGGCGGAACTGGGCTTCAACACTAAGCTCGACTACCACCCGCGTCTGACGGAAGATGCATTGAACGAATACTCGGATCGCGGCATGTATCTGCTCGGCCGCGTGTTTGGCAGCCGATATGCGGACACCGCCGAGCCGGAGGTGATCGCGGAACATCCCGCCATTTACGCGCTCTACGGCTTCGACGAGCCGGACGTGAAAGACTACCGCGTGGAAGATGTGCCGCTGCGGCGGCGCGTTGGCGTGACGGGGATGGAAGTGGAAGAGCAGCAGCGCCGCTTCCGTAGCGAGCAGCCGAATCACCTGACCTATGTGGTGGTCGACCACACATTCAAGCCCTTCAACTGGCATACCTACGGCCCGATCTCG
This sequence comes from Phycisphaerales bacterium AB-hyl4, assembly GCA_041821185.1. Lineage (NCBI taxonomy): Bacteria > Pseudomonadati > Planctomycetota > Phycisphaerae > Phycisphaerales > Phycisphaeraceae > Natronomicrosphaera > Natronomicrosphaera hydrolytica. The sequence goes on from JBGUBD010000005.1 coordinate 157,950, forward strand.
GACATCATGGCGATCGACCCGTACCCGTTTGTGATGACGCAGGAAATCCGCGACGGCGACAACTTCAAGGAAGCGATCGGCGACGTGGCGCAGATCATGCGGCGGGCGTCGGAGCCGCGGCCGATGTTCGCCACGCTCGGGTTGCACTACTTCGAGGAACGCGGCGGCCGCATGCCCGATGAGCGCGAGTTGCGTTCGCAGTTGTACTGGGCGCTGGCGGAAGGCAGCAAGGGCGTCAACTATTATTCGTGGCACTTTCATCGTGGCGGCGGGCTGGGCGATTACCCGGAACTGCACCCTTACATGGCCGAGCTGAACGCGCTGTGCAATGAGCTTGGCGATCGGCTGCTCTACAGTCAGCCGTCCAACGGGGTGTATGAGGTCAGTGAAGGCGTTGATGCGCGGATTCTCGTTGGCCGGGATGGTTCGCTGCTGGTGTTCGCGATTGCTCGCGACGCGGCGGACGATCTGGAGGCGACGGAGGTGGTGGTGCGCATGCCTGCGATCGATGACGCGACCGTGGAAGTGGTGGATGGTGATGCGCAACTGAAGCATTCGCTTGACGGTGATCGGCTTCGGTTGAATGTTTCTGCCACTCGGCCGGGCGTGATTGTGCGGGTCGGGCCGTGAGGCGGGCCAAGGTACGTGATGCTGATTGACAACGAGCGACGCAGACACGTTGGAGGGATGAGTTGATGACCGCCTTTTTTCCGTTTGGTACGCAGTATCACCGTGCTCCGACGCCGTTGCCCGAGGAATGGGCGGGTGATTTGAAGCGCATTGCCGAGGCCGGCTATACGCATGTGCAGTACCGCCCGCAGTGGCGGTGGCATGAGTCGGTGCGCGGGCGATATGTGTTCGACGATCTCGATCGGCTGTTCGACCTGGCGTCGGAGAACGGCTTGCGCGTGGTGCTCAAGCCCATGCTGGAAACCGCGCCGGACTGGGTGTTTCAGGAACTCGGCGGCACGCGCATCGGCTTCCACGGCGTGCCGATCAGCCCGGTGGCGATCGGTGCGTTCTATGTGGGCGGCTGGCTGCCCTGCTTCGACAATCCGCAGGTCATGGCGGCGGCGAAAGCGTTTGTCGAGAAGCTCGTGCGACGCTATCGCGAACACCCGGCGTTGTGGTTTTACGATGCGTGGAACGAGCCGCGCAGTCGACCGCTCGGCCAGTGTCATTGCGAACATTCCCTGCGTTCGTACCAGGATTGGATGAGCGATCGGTTCGGGTCGATCGAGCAGATCAACGAGTACCTGGGCAAACGATGGACGTCGCTTCGCACGATTCGCCCGCCGGCGTCGGCTGGTGATTACGTGGAGATGTATTTCTGGCGTAAGTGGGCGGCGAGCGCGGTGGCGGAGCATGTGCAGGGGGTGGTCGAAACGATGCGTGAAGCCGACCCGGATCGAACCGTGCTTGCACACGCCGGGTTCTGCAGTGTGTTGCAGGACCCGGTGTGCGATGCCAACGACGATGTGCTTGTTGCATCCAAGGCGGACCGGTACGGCACGTCGTTCCCCGTGAACCTCTGGCCGAAGCAGCCGCTGCATCACACGCAGGCCGACCTGATCAGCGATTGGCTGCGCCGGGTCGCTCCGGACTACTGGTGTCACGAGTTCTACCCCAACGAGGCAAACTGGTGCGAGCCGCCGAACCCGCAGACGCTCGATCGGCTGGTCTGGATGGCGCTGGCGGGCGGCACGGCGGGCTTCACATTCTGGCAGTTCCGCTCGGAGCGTATCGGCAACGAAAGCAACGGCTGGGGCATGCGCGAGATCAACGGCGAGCCCACGGCCCGCAGCGAAGTGTGCGACCGCATCGCAGGCATTCTCCGCGACCATGGTGCCCTGCTTGTCGACTCGCATCGGCCGCCCGCGCCGGTCGCGCTGATGTACAGCCGCGATTCGGACGTGCTCGGCAGAGTAGAGGCGATGGCGCTTCGCGATCAGGATCCGAGCCTGGAGCGGTCTTCGGATGAGTACCGCTACAAGCAAGCATTGTTCCGCAGCCATTTTCTGTATCAGGCACTGGGTTATACGACGGACATGGTGACGCCGGGCGATGATCTGGTCGGGCGAGCGGTGGTGCATGTCTCAGCGATGGAGATGGTCGACCAGGCCACCGCTGATCGACTGATTCAATACGTCAAGGCGGGTGGAACGTTGATCATCGAGCATCCGTTTGCCTGTCGGGATGATCGCACGTGGGTGGCGCCAGAGCGGCCGACGCATGGTCTGGCCGAGCAACTGGGGTGGCGCGAGGCGGCGCGGGTGGCATTGGGGTCGAGCCGTCAGCCGGTGCGTTTCGCCAACGGCCGGACGATCGAAGCGGCGGGGCTGCGGGTGGACCTGGCGTTGACGGCCGGCGAGCCTGTTGCCGAGTGGTCGGACGGCGCTGTGGCGGCAGTGCGCCGTCGGCTGGGCGATGGCGTGGTGTACACGCTCGGCGTGAACCTTTCGCTCTCGGCAAGCGGGCAATGGGATGACGCGGCACTGGACGTGCTCAACGACCTGTTGCGTGAGGCCGGCGTTCAGCCTGAATACGAGGTCGATCGCGGTTTGCTCGTGCGACGACGGCAAGGCCCGGCCGGCGAGGTGTGGTTTGCCTTCAATGTCGGCGCCGAGCCGGCGGCGCTGACCCTGCCTGCCGAGCCTGTCGCCGTCTGGCACGAGACGGTAGCGGAGCGTTCAGGCAGGCAGGTGACGATCCCACCTGGTGCGACCTGGGTTGCGGCATTGCCGATCTGTCAAAGTCGGGACGCTGTTGATGGTCAGTTCAGGCCAGATGGCGTGGAACATGTGTCGACTGGCCCTTGATGATGGGATCGTTCTCCTCCAGCGTGGACAGGTGTTCGTTGGATGCCTGAAACACATCCAAGGTATGCCGTCATTGATCATTCAGCCAGAACACTTTCGGCGACAGCCCATGGGCCGAATGGATGGGTGGTGCACATGTGCTATTCGATGGTCAGCACCACTTTGCCGAGATTTTCATTGCGTTCAAGTATCGCGTGTGCCTGCTCCGCCTGAGTGATCGGCAAAGCTTTGTGAATGAGCAACTGAATCTGCCTGGATGAAAATGCCTGCCAGTATTGTTTTTCAAGGTCAGCCAGTATTTCCGCTTTCATCTGCGTTGTTCTGCTGCGCAGCGTACTGCCAATCAGCTTGATGCCGCGTCTGAAAAAAGAATTCATGTTGATGTCTGATGTCGATCCGCCGAGCGTGGCGATCACGATCCAACGGCATCCGGCTGCCACCGTTTCCAGGTAGCTGCCGAGGTCGGGGCCTGCAACGCAATCCATCGCAACGTTCACGGGATGACGTGCCAGCACTTCAGCAACGTTTTCCTTCCTGTGGTTAATCACGACATCAGCACCAAGACGGTTGACCAGCGCTGCCTTGTCATCCGAGCCGACGGTCGTGACGACTTTTGCACCGATCGCCTTGGCCAGTTGAATGGCCGCCACGCCCAATCCACTTGCGCCGGCTTGAATGAAAGCCGTATCACCGCTCTGCAAGCCACCTTCAATGCAAAGATTGAGATGTGATGTGGCGAACGCTTCCGGAATCGCGGCGGCCTCGACGAAAGACAGCCCCTCGGGAATGGGCAGAACCATATCTGCGGGCACTGCAACTTGCTCGGCGTATCCGCCGCCGCCAAGCAGGGCGCAGACCTTGTCGCCGACCTGCCATCGACTGTCGGCGGGGGCCTTGGATACCGTGCCCGCCACCTCCAGCCCCATCCAGTCCGGCCAGCCGGGGGGCGGGGGATAATGCCCGGCTCGCTGGAGCAGGTCAGCCCTGTTGAGCGCCGCCGCACGAACATCAATCAATATCTCGTCGTCCTTGATGACCGGGTCGGGCACTTCCACCCAACGCAGGCTGCGGTCCTCTGCGATCTTGATCACATGCATACTCGTCTACTCCAGATAATCGTCAATGCGCCATGGGATGATGCGGTACAGTTCCCGCAGATTGCCCAGCAACTGCTTGCGCAGGTTGGCCCGTTCGTGGTAGTCGTGATGTCCGAATACAAGCATGGAGCCCAGCAGCGGCGCGAGCGGTCGGACAATCTCGCCGTGCGGGCCTGTGCAGATGTATACGAAAGGAACCTTGAGCCTTTTTCGGAGTTCCACCGTGGTGCGAAGCATTTCCAAAGCGTGGTCGACAGTCGGACAGTCGGTAACGATTTTGACAATGTCCGCGCCCCGGGATTCCATTTCCGTCGCGAGCGAAACTGCCTGGGTGCAGTCAAGGTGTGTGTTAAGCGCATGTGCCGACATGAGCACCTGTGCGTCCAAGGCATGAACCTGCTTGATGATCTGCATCTGCTTGTCAATGCACTCAGGGCGCATGGATATTTCTTCGGGGTCTGCAGCCGCAAACGGCAATGTACATCCTGCCAAACTTTTCCGTGAGTCGAGGTCGAATGTGTCCGCGGGCAGGTCAATGCATTTTGCGCCCACGCGCGTCGCCTGCAGCAACATGTTCACACGCTCGTCATCCGACGGCCCGCCATCACAGCGATAGTTGATCGCCATCATCGGATACCTCGTTGCCGTGAAAATCTTCCTGAGTTCCTCCGGTTGGCGGTACGGCTGGTCGAGCAGTTGGAGGTGCAGAATAAACGCCCGCGCGCCATCTGACTCGCCGGATTTCATGTCAGCGATGGTTTCAGCTGTGGTTCGGTTACGCAGCGAGCCGACAAGCAGCGGGCGCGGCAGATCAGTGAAATGCAACGTCATGAAGCCACTCCTCGGGTGAAATCATCTCTCCCATTTGGTGTATCCCGAAGCGGCAAGGAGAACTTCCTGCACCAGTTCGTCGTGTTCGTATGAATAGGGATTTTTCATCTCACCCCGAATGATCCTGGCGAATTCAAGCAGCTGATTTTCGTAGCGATCTTGTGCAACACCGAAATCCACCATGTGCGTGCCGGCAGGATATTCCTGATTGCCTTCCAGCAGTGTCAGCCGCAGTTGAAGTGGCTGGCCGTCAAAGCGCTCCAGCGGACTCAGCTCGATCGTGCCATTTGTGCCGCAGATTTTAAGTGATCGCCGATTCAGGCCATCTACCTCCTTGCTGCACACGCGCAACGTGACCGTGGCATGCGGATATTCCAGCACGGTCAGGCAGTTGTTTTTGATGTTCTGGCTGTATCCCGGTGCGGACTTCAGAAAAGGCGTGACGTTATCTGGTCGGCCCATCATGGGGATGAGCGTATCGATCAGATGGCAACCAAGATTGAACATGATGCCGCCCGCGTAGCTGCCAAGGTAAATCTGGTAGGGCTCACCGCCATAGTTGTGACTCATGCTGGCTTGGATCTCAAAAATATCACCGAGCCAGTTGTGCTTTACCGCCTTTGTCGCAAATTGCATTGCAAGGTTGTTGCGGAACATGTATCCCATCTGCAGTGCAATATCATGCTTGCGGCAGCCATTGAGCAATTCGCGGAATGCCGCCAGATCCTCACCACCGGGCTTGTCCATATGCATCGGCAGATGGTGCTGCATGCAGCGCATGGCAGTCGGCACAAGGTCTTGGTTGGGAGTCTCAATGAACACTGCCTGAAGCCCCGGCATACTCAGCAGTTGCTTTTCCGTCACCCACGTCAGGCCTTCATACGGGCTGAGATCATCGCCGGCACGTCGGGAAGAAGAAGTCGCGCGATCATCGACAACGCCGACAATTTCAAACACATCAGACATGCGCTTGAGCGTTTGTATCTTGGCGGAAGCATGCTCGTGACAGATACCGATCTGTCCAACTCTAATTCTGTCCATGAGTGTTTACCTGGGCGTGCTCAGCCAATCCACGCGAACTGAGGATTCTGTTTTTTGACGATCTCAGATATTCGAACCACTTCCAGCGCGTCGTGACTGCTGACCGGGAACGGAACATCCTCACGAAGGGCGCGATACATGTGCCGGGCTATTTCAAGCTCCACCTGCACCCACATATTCGTGTCCGGCTCCACTTTTCGAGTCTCCTCAATCCACGGCAGATCCTGTTCAGGACTCTTCGGCTGGCCCGGCAAGGGGGTTGCGCGGGTGGCTGTCGCCGCTGGCCAGCGGAATTGCGGGTCAAGGTACCTGAGTCTGATCTCTTTCTGATCCTGCTCATAGGTCAGCGTGCCACGATCGCCATAAATGGTGCAATACGGACTCGCCATCGCCACCGAGTTGCTGATCTCCACCTCAGCAACCGTGTCATTCTCACCGATGAGTGTGATTTTGACGTGATCATCACCGTCGCCCGGCGTCAGAATGCGCCTCAAGTAACTATGCACATCCCTGACAGGTGAGCCCAGAAGCTGCAGTCCCTGATCAAGCAGGTGGGGCCCCCAGACGCTGAGTTGTCCGCCGCCACAGTCCAGCCGCATCTGCCAATCATTCCGGCGCATGAACACATGATGCTTGCAGAGTTTGATGACGTTGACATTTCCCAGTAATCCATCCGATATGATGGCCTGCGTATTTTCAAACGCAGGTTCAAAGCGGTGGTTGTGTCCAAAGTAAAGCCGATCCGGATACTGCTGGGCAAGTTTTTGCAGGAGCGCGTAATCTTCCGCGGTGACGCCAACAGGTTTCTCCAGCAGCACGGTTTTCCCGGCGGCCAAAGCTTGCTCTGCATTTCTGGCGTGATCGAGCGAAGGGGTTGCGATAATCGCCAGTTCCATTTCCGGATCTGCGAAAAATGACGCGAGATCCGTATATCCCTTGCCGCCAAGTTTCGCCGTCGTAGCGTTTACTCGCTCTGGATCGATGTCACATGCAGCAACCAGTTTGTAGTGGTCCTGATTCTGTGAGAAATGTCGGCAGTGCGACATTCCAATTCTGCCAATGCCACAGACGCCGAATTTGATTGCGCTCATGCTTTACCTCTGAATTTCTTCCAGTCAAAAACGATTCCCAAGGGCATCGTTTTGTTCTCCGCGAGTCGGGTGTAAACGTCCGTTGCATGCTCCGGCGAGACGATTTCCGAAATCAGTGGGCGCGTTTGCATCTTGCCCGCTGCAATCAGTTTGAGAAACGTGCGATGATCGTCCTGCTCAGTCCAGCGGCCCGGAGCGGACTCCGCTTTGGCTCGTGTGAAGGTGTGTGCGCCGATCAGCGAAATGCCTCGCCGATGAACGTACTTGTAAAAATCGATTGGCACATCCGACATGCGCGTACAGCCAAGAAGCGCAATCCGACCTTCCCATGCGATATATTCCAGCGCCTGCTGCAATGCGTCGGCTGAGCCCGTGACTTCAACAACCGTATTAGGCCCGTGGCCGCCCGTGGCCTGTTTGACCTTGTCAACAAACCCCGGCTCACTTGGAGAGAACGCGGCAGACGCCCCTAGTTTCAGGGCCAGTGCCCGACGGGCCGGGTCCGGGTCGGATACGACCACGGGAATCGCCCCGACAAGCGCGGCAAACTGCACTGCAAAGGCGCCCAGGATTCCCAGGCCGGCGATCATTGCCGATTCTCCCAGTTCTAACCTCAATTTGCGCACGCCCAGCAAAGGGAAACTGGCAATGTGCGCGAAGGCCGCATCCAGCAGATCGATGGCGTCATCTTCGATCTTCACAAGATCGCGAGCCTTCTTTATTGAGTGAGATCGATGCCCACCCCAGGCGACCACAACCCGGTCATCGACTTCCAGGGTTTCCACCTGCTCTCCCACCGCAATGACACGCCCCGCTGCCGAGTAACCGGGAACCCACGGGAATCCACGTTCATCGGTGGAGGTGTTTGGCAGCGCGACGAGGTTGGCGTACTCCGTGCCCGCACTAATGACAGAATAGTTGTTCTCAACCAAGACCTCGCCCGCCTTGGGCGGATGAATGTCCTGCTTCTTGAGAACCGCTTGACCTCTGGATTCAATGACGACGGCATGGCCAATCATCTACCTGCTCCTGAAACATTTGCATGCGATGCGTCAAAGTATCATAAAAAATGCTTCTAGCAACAGTTAAGCAGGAAAATGAAGATGAAAATGCGCCGCGTTTTCATGAGCCAAGGCGCTATTGTTGAAAATTTTCAAAGATGGGTTACTGTATTCCCGTGAGAATTCAAGATGTCGCAAAACTGGCTGGCGTTTCGCCGGCGACGGTGTCGCGCGTGTTCAGCCATCATCCCAATATCCGGGATGAGGTCCGCAGTCGGGTCGTGTCTGTGGCCAAAGCCCACGGCTACCAGCCGCGGCTATCCCCCAAGCAGCGCAATGTCGTGCTCATCCTCCCCAGCGATCAGATCTATCCCATTCGCAATTGCCTGGAAATGGTCATGCTGGCGTTGACCAGCGAACTGCCGCGCCGCGGCCTTCGCATCGAAGTATTGCCACACGATAACCTCGACAGGCTTGATAGCATCCAGTTCTGTGCAGCGGTCGCCATTGGCGCTGAGCCGAACGAGTTTGAAACGTGGCCAGGCCGCTTTTCCTTGCCTCTTGTGATGGTCGATCGACAAGCGCCCGCCGGATGCAGAAACGTCTATTGCGTACGCTCAGATGAAATGCAGGGGATGGACCTTGCCATCGAACATCTGCACCAACGAGGCTGTCGCAAGGTCGGCTCGATCATCTACGGCAAGCCCGGCGTCGGCAATACAGACGCCCGACGTCAGGGAATTATTCAGGCATTGGAAAAGCGAGACCTGCCTGCACACGACGCGTTGATACATCTCTCCGCCGACGACAACTATGTCGAGATCATCGGCAAACTGCTTCAGCAGGACATCGACGCATTGTTCTGCCCCGGCGGAAATGCAGGCATTGTCACCGCGTATGCGCTGTCGCTGTTCGGCAAACAGGTTCCGGAAGAAATCTCTGTGATAGCCTCGGAACACCTGCAGTTTTCACGATACGCCACGCCATCGCAGACGAGCATCATGCAGGATCACAAGGCCTTGGCGAAGACGGTTGCCAATATTATTGAATCACACCTGAATAACACCGTTTCCGACAGGGAATTTGTGTTGCCTTATCAGTTGATCGCCCGCGACAGCGTAAAGTATTGAAGCGAATCCATTTTTTTAGCCGCCGTCCCGCACGTTGCTTCTCGTCCTCCCTGCGCGTAACCCACCAAGCCGTTGACCCCGAACCGCCCACTTTGCAGCCACATCACCACTTCTCCACCGGGCACCGTTCGCTGGCCAAGCGGGTTTTGTGCCTGAGAATGTCGGGGTGGGTCCGCTTGAACTTGCGGAAGCTCTGCTGAATGCTGTCGGTAATGCTGTTGCTCGTCGCTCGGATGGAGTCCGAAAGAAGACGTTAGAGCATCGGTTATTCTGGATCAATATTGGGTCAAATTCGGGTCAGGATGTGGGACGGGGAAGTGGGTCAAATATGCGCTGCTGTAAAGCCTTTGTTTTCAAGCTTTAGAATGCACCTGGCACGATTCGAACGTGCAACCTTCGGTTCCGTAGACCGATGCGGTTGCGGGTTCGTAGCGGCCGCGCGGGAAGTTATCCACGGCTCAAGATTTTTTTCCACAAGCCAATGTGAGCGCTTGCAACCATACGTTGCCGTTGCCGCCCCAGAGCCGCATCGGTAAGGTAGGGCACCACACCTTTCGAAAGGGGGACACATTGCCAAAGTATCAAGTTCATGGCGCTCGCCGATCCAATGGCGACGAAGTTGAATACGTCGTCGAGCTGCCGAGCAGAGAAGCGGTTGAACTGGACGCCTCCAATCGCGGCCTGCTCGTCAGCAGCATCGAGCAATTGCCGGAAGTGGCCCAGGCCACGCCGGAATACAACAACATCAAGTGGGCGATGAGTGCCTTGTATGCAGCGGGGGTGATCAGTGGCCTCGCGGCGATCGCTTCCTTCGTTCAAGCCTGGGAGGCGAGCACAAGCACCGATCCAAGCCCGTTGAGTCATGTGGTGGTCAACGCCGCCATCGGCCGAGGGGTGGGCATGCTTATCGCAGCAATCCTGCTCGCGTCGTTCGGCGTGCTTCTGGGCGCGGTCCGCGACATCGCCCGCAACTCATGGAACTGATTTGTAAGCTTCTGCTGGCCGGATGCATGGTTTTGGCGCGTTTGTTCTTGGCGAGGGGGCAGCGAGTCGCTACATTGAACGTCGACGCTTGTGACGTCCGGGATTCAACTCTGCTTCCGAAAGGGGAACGCCATGTTTCGATTGTTGACCACTGCTCTGTTGTCGCTGTGCCTGCTTGCTTCGCCGGCTCTCGCCGAGGACGACGGTCCCGACATTCCCGACCTCTCGGAATTCGACCGCGACACGTTACAGACCGTCGCGGAGCAGCTCTACGTTCAGATTGCCAACTTGCAAGAGGAGCTCGCGGAGCTCCGCGAGGAGCTCGCCGCCGCTCAGGCGGGAGAAGATGGCGATGGCGGCGACGATGCCAGTTGGCGTGTGACGATCCTGGCCAACCAGCCCACCGACGTTTCCGAGTTGCGAAGGCAACTGGAAAACGAACGGGAGAAGCTTGCATCAGACAGCACGCTGGCAACGCGGCTGCGCGAGGCCGAGCGTCGCGTGGCGGACATGCAGGCGGCGAGAGAAAACTACATCGACAACCAAGGGCGGCGTCGAACCCGGGCCAAATACAGCGCCCGCGATATGCGTGATCCGCAAGCCCAGGTCCGCACCCTGCAACGGGAACAGCGAGCGGTCCAGGTGCAGATCCGCACGCTTGAGCGCGATATTGAGCAGGCTGGATCGATCCGCCGGATTTCGGCTCAGCTCGAAGATGGACGGGGCGTGACGATCATCGCCCGTGGTGCGTTTCTCGATCTTGGCACGAGTCTGCAGGTTGGCCAGGATTACATGATCACGGGCCGGGCTGCGCTGTCCGGCTCGTCGCCGAACATTCAACTGCTGTCGGCGGCACTCGCCGGCGACGAGGTCGCGACTACTGTGGCCCCTTGATAGTCGGGGTCTCTGGGTTCACAGATATTCAAACCCGCCTTCGACATCGAATTGCATCACGAAGGCGTTTCTTACCGATCCCCCAAAACCTGCTGCGATTACACATCCTGAACGGGATCGATCGTTACTGCTTGCATCTGGGATTACAGGGTCAGCAGGGAGGGTGTGACCGTCCACATCAAGGGAGATGTCATCAAAGCCCCCTTCGCCTAAATCCTGAAACCAGTATGTATGCTCATAGCCTGACCCCAAACCAAGAGGGGTCGCATCGAAATTCACATACGTAGCACTTGGCAGCCCTCGCACTTGCATTAAAAAGAATGCATGGCATCTTAATTCGTGAATCGGAGAGGATGGGTTGCTCTCCGCATCACATAAGAATGAAGCCGATGCCGCCGTCGCCACCCATTGGCTATTCCGATTGCGGCCAAGTTCCAGCCGTATTTGCTCAGAGCCGCTAAGGGAACCGATGGAGACAGGAGAAGCGCTACCCCACTCAGACTTTGCATCTGCCAGCAATGCGGAAAGGTCCGTGCTCGAACCGCCTCCTGTAACACTTTGCTCGTTCCTTAATTTCTCGCTGCTGACTGTCCAGAATGGCGCAAAGTCTGGAATCGTGTCAGGACGTATCCATTTAATTTGCTGTAAGAACACCTGCATTTCGTTGAACAGCCACGGGCCCAGGTAGTCTCCCACCTGGGCAATGCCATGCTCGGTGACAATATCCACAGCCGACCACTGATCATCAGAAACAACCCAACCACCGTCGTACTCAAATTTCGTTCTTGGCGGCAATCCGTTCCGTAGCGAAGATGTGCCATACGCTCTATCGCCTATCGCACCAGAGTCCCCCGGCCCAACCAGCTTCGGACGTTTTCGCGTAAAGCCTTCAGGGGGCAGCTCGGCTAATTCCCGCACACGCGTTAACGTCAATCGAACATCCGACTCGGACAGCTCATCTATTGGAGTTTGATCCAAAGCCATGGGGTTGGGGTAGGCGTCCCAGTCCCACCACGCGGACTCATTGACCATCAGTACACAGGCATTCTGTAGCTGAGCAATCCTTGTTGCGCTCAGACGATCCCCCTCTTCGAAAGGCGCTAAGAGGTCGGTCCGACGTAAGGCGCGACGTTCGTTGATCGCTTCGACAAACTGATTGAGGAAATCAGGCCTTGCGACGTCATATCCGTAATCTACCGGCAGATCAGTCCACCCCATCACTCGCCTCCTGGCCCTAAACGCATCCAGTCAGAATGCCAACCCGTTCCGTCGGATTGAAGCACTTGATATTGTGGGCCAGCCTCCGGCAGCGCGTCACCACCTCCGGCTACCCCCACAATCCACCATTCGGGGTCGTCGCCGTCGACCAACGTTCGTACCGCGAACACGATGTCATCCGTGTCTAAATCGCTGCTGCCCGGTTCGATTTCTTCGGCGGGGGAATAAAGGTCGTATTCATCCGTATCATTCGGATCGTCGCTCCACTCGCCATAGCCGGCGGCGGGCTTAGTATCGTTCTGCTTGCGACCCTTGTAGCGTACACGGTCACCGCCGGCATCCTCTTCGCCTGTCACCCGGAACGCCGCGAGGGGTGAGGGCGGAGCAGGGCTGAGATTGACGATCGCCCAACGTTCCTCACCCTCGTCTTCGATCCACAGCACCCGCGCCGAGCCATCTGGTTTATCAACCAGCGCCTCAACCGAAAGATCCTCAACGTCGACGTACTCCGGCGGATCATCGCCGGTCGCCACATGCACTCGGACGATCGTGACGCCGGCGACCACGGCCTGGGCGATGCCGCCGTCGACGGCCGGCTCCTGAAGCACCGCGAACCGGCCGACGTGATCCTCTTCGTCGGGGGCCAGGCCCACCATGGCGATCTGTTCGGCGAAGGCGTCGGCGAGTTCCTCCGGATCAATGATCGGGGCTTCGATACCCACGACGGCGAAGCGCGGCAGATCTTCGCCGGTCTGGTTGCGGACGAGCACTTGAGCGGGGGCGTCGGTCTGACCACCCGAGCCGCCGGCTGGGAAGTTGCGTCGATGCGCGTCGGCTGCGGCGGCGAACGCGTTATAGGCCCGTGCGGGAATGTTCAGCGGTTCGCCGCTGCGCACGCGTTTGAGTTCGTCGCCCATGATTCAGCTCGTTCCAATACCGAAGCCGGAATAGTTGGACGTTTCGTAGATCTGGTGCACGTATACGGCGATGGGTTTCCGGCCGATGCGGCCGAAGCCGTCAATCTCGGCCGGCTCGGTTCGGACGTCGATGTGTTCCCAACCCAGCGCATTGACGCCGGTGATGTCGCCGAACGATTTACCCGTCTGGTTCTTTCGCTTCGCCCAGCGGAACGCCAACTCCCAGTTGCCGTCGCCGCGCTGATTGCCCGAGACGCCGATCGCCAGCAGTGTGCCGGCGGGCTGACCGCGGAACGTCCCATTGTTGACCGTGCCCACTAGGTCCGCGAGGGTGTTCTTGTAGCTGTTGCTGATCTGCGCGTCAGTGAACGCGTGCGTTTCTGAGAACTCATAGGTGGGCACCATCATCTCCGTGCCCTGCACGCCCTGCGAGCTGGCGCCGATCAGTCCGCCGTTGTCACTGACGGACGCGCCGGCACCGTACGCGGCGACCACCGCGATGCCCTTGACGATGCGGACCTGCTGCACGGCGATCTCGAACGCGAAGCTGCTCTGGCCAGGCTGGAGCTGGCCGCCGAAGGTGCCCGTGGACGCGTGGCTGTAGCGGACGCGGCCTTCCCACCACAGATTGCCGACCTGTTTGACCCGGCTTGACGCCCTCGGCATGTTGTCATCGCCATAAGTGCCGGGCGATTCGGCCTGCAGCGCATCGAGCAGCTCGCCGTCGTCGTTCGAGCCGTACAGGTCGTAGATGAGCGTCACCGACGCCCCCTGGCCGGCGATGCGCTCGCGGGACTTGAACTTCTCTTTCACGATGATTTCGTGTTCGCTCATGCTACAATCGGTCCATGGAAATCGTCGTGGCCATCCTGCTGTTCATCGTCGTCGTCGGGGTCATCGGCGGCGGGTTCGAGATCTGCCGCGACGCGGTGTGCCCGCGTCGCCGTTGATCACGTAAAGATCGGGCCGGGCCGTTCGCGGAACAGCTCGACCAGCTCGCTCGTATGCTCGGCCGTCTCTTCGGCCGCGTCGGCCGCTCGTTTCTCCTCCCGCTTGTCATCGTCAACCTCGAACACGCCAGCGATCTGCCGAGTCAGGACGTCGGCGTCGAAGCCGCCGATCGACTCAGGACCGTCCATCGCCGCCTGGTCTTCGAACATCTGCCGGCGGAGCTCGAACTCCTCACGCACCAGGTCAAGGTTCTGCCCGGCGCGTTTCGCGTCGTCGATCGCCTGCCGCTCGCGCAGGTCCAGCAGGGATCGCTCCAGCTCGATGCCTTCCTTCGTCGACCGCAGTCGCAGTTCGTCGATCTGGCGCTGGCGCTGCCGATCGCCCTGGGCCCGCTGATCGGCGAAGCGGTTGCGGATCGCCTCCGTCTCGGCGGCGAGCGCCCGCTCCAGCTCGGCGGTTTCCATGCCGGCGGCGCGGGCTTCCTCGATCTGCCGCTGGTAGCGGGTTTCGACCAGGGCGAGCGCCCGCTGCTGCTCATCCTCGATCAACTGCAGCTCCAGGTCGTGGGCCTGCTCGGCCCAGCGCGTCTCCTGGTCGCGGCGCTGCCGGGCGTGATCGGTTCGAATGTTCTCAATCTCGAGCGACCGGGCCCGCTCCAGGTCGGTGATGTCGAGCCCCGCCTCCTCGGCCTCCTGCCGCTCGTGGTCGTAGCGTTCGTTGATCAGGGCGATCGCTCGTTCCTGCTCGTCCTCGATCTGCTGGAGCTTCAGCTGGTGCAGGCGGCGGGCGAACTGGCGTTCCTGCTCGGACGTGATGCGCCCGTCGAAGTCGTCGTCCATCCCCATCGCGCCGGCGCCGGTGATGAACGTGCCCGCCCGGGCAGCTTCGAGCTGCTGCTCGCGCTGGTCGAGCAGGCGCAGCAGGCGATGGACTTCGCTCTGGTCGCCCTCGGCCCGGGCCTCGGCGATTCGATCGTTGAGCTGGCCGATGTTGCGTTCCGCCTGGCCGATCGCCCGGTCGCGCAGTGCGTCGTTCATCCGGACGGCCGCTCGCTCCACGCCGCGAAGCTTGCGGGTGTTTTCATCGAGCTCGATGCCCAGGTCGCCGAAGTCCCGTTCCAGCTGCTTGATGACGCGCGAGGCCTGGGCCATCTGCTCGTCATCGAGCTCGACGCCGACCATGCGGCGCAGCTCTGACAAGCCACCTTCGGCCCGGGTCGTTTCGCGCCGCATCTCGGGCGTCATGTCGGCGACGTCGATTTCCGTTCTAAGCTGACGACTGGCGATCGTGATCGCCGTCAACGCCGCGGCGATCGCCAACAGGCCGGCGATGACCGGGTTGGCGGCCAGGGCCACCAGTGCCGCCTTCATCCCTTTCGTCGCGATGGTCGCAGCCTTCATGACCGTGATCATCGTGCCGACCGTGGCCGAGACCCCTCGCACGATTGCACCGAACGTCCACAGTGCGGCCCCCGTGGTGGTCACCACCGCGCCCACGGTGAAGACCGTGACGATGAGTTGCTGGTTGCGCTGCACGAAATCATTGACCGCCGTGACCGATTCCCGCACGTGGCCCACCAGCCGCATCAGCGTCGGCGCCAGCGACGCGCCGATTTCCATCGAGGTACGGCGCAGCGCGTGCGTCATCTCGTTCCAGCGATCGGTGAGGTCGGCCGCGGCCGTCGCCTCCTCCTCGCTCATGACGATGCCCAGCTCGCGAGCCTCCTGAATGTAGCGCTGAATCCCCTCGGCCCCCTGCTCGAACAGGGGAAGCATCTCGGCGAAGCCCCGGCCGAAGATCCGCTGCCCGATCGCCGCGCGTTGCGAGACGTCGTCGACGCGGCTGAGCCGGTCGGCGAAGAGCGCCATCTGTTCATCCGGCGTCATCTGTTTCAGCCGTCGCGCATCCAGGCCGAGCGCCCGCAACCCTTCCTGCGCCTCGCGCGATCCGTCTGCCGCGTCACCGATGGTGCGCGTCATCCGCAGCACGGCCCGCTCCAGCCCCTGGGCACTGCCGCCGGTCTGCTCGACGGCGAAGACCAGGCCCGTGAGCTGCTGCACGGCGATGCCGGTGCGGGCGCTCATCTTGTCCATCTCGTCGCCGGCCCGCATGAACACGCGGGTGGCGGCGAGCAGGGGTGCGGTGATCATCGCCCCGACGCGCAGCATGTTCCGGCCGATGTCCTGCACCTGGGCGCCGAACTGCCGCAGCCGTCCCTCGACAGACCGGAGCGTCTGCTGGAGCTGGCTGTCGTCGCCCCACAGCTCCACGTGGGCGCGACCGGCGCGAATGGATCCAGCCTGGGACATTCAGGACTCCACGAAACGGCGCTTCATCGGCCGCAGCGACTCGATTTCCAAGGCTTCTTCCTTGGGCGGCTTCTCGCCGGGGTCCGGGTGGAAATCGTCGGGCTTGTAGGGCTGCGACTTCTTCTTCGGATCCCGGTTGGCGTTGGCGAGCATCGCCAGGACCGCCGACGTGTGGTGCCATTGCTCGCGGCGGGTTTCGACCGCCGCCTCGAACAGCTCCGCGAGCGTCAGGCGGTCGGGGTCGACGCGGGCGATGGCGGCGAGCTTGCGGACGAGCTGCCATCGATCGAGGCGGTCTCGATCCGGCGGACCAGCGCCTCCGTCTGGATCTGGTCGATCCGCCGGCCCGCCGCCGCGTAGCCTTCGGCCACCAGGGCCTGCTGCTTCGCGATCGCCCGAACCAGATCGGCGCGGCCGGTTTTGTGGAAAAAATCAGAGAGCGTCTCCCAGAACGCCCGCCGCGCGTCGGCCACGGCATCGGGCGACAGCCCCGCGCCGAAGGCCTCGTCGCTGACGTTCTGATTGGTCGCCTGTTCCTGCACGACCAGGTAGAGGACGTCGACGAAGAGCATCACGTCCGTGTCCAGCCGCGTCATCAACGGCGGATCGCCCTCGGCCGGGTCGAGCAGGTTCAGATTCAGCACCTTGCGCACGCGCCGGGCGGTGCCGATGGTGATGTCGATCGCCCAGCGTCGCCCCTGGCTGTCTTCAAAACTTTGCATCGCGTTTCCTGGTTACGGGGTCCGGTCATCCGTGCAGACGCCGCGCCTACTTGCGAGGCGGCGTCGGGTTGTCGGCGGGCGGCTCGGCCGACCGGGTCACGGCGTTGCCCTCCATGTCGGGCACGTCGAAGCCGGTCTCGCGCAGCTGCTGGCGCCGGGCCTGGTAGATCTGCTTGAGATCCGCTGCCTGTTTGGCGCCCAGCGCTTCGTCGACGTTGGCGCGGCCGGCACGGGCGAGCAGCTTGTTGACCTTCAGGAGCGAGGCCTTTTCGCGTTCGATGAGCTTGCGCAGTTCGCGCCGGATCGAACGCGCCGCCACGACGGCGTCTTTCGTCGGCTCGTTTACGGGCTTGATCAGGTCCATGGGTTTGCCTTTCTCTGGGCAGGGGTGAATGACAGGGGGGCGAGGAAGAGCGCGGTCGCCTTATCAGGCGGCGGTCGCCTCTTCCCACTCCTCGAAGCGCGACATGGCACACGTGACGCTGTAGACGACGGTGCCCTCCAGTTCTTCCGATCGCGAGATGTCGGTGACCACCCAGTCGCCGACGGGGCCATCGCCGTCGCCAGAGGGACCATCGAGCACCTTCATGCCGATCGGCTCGGCGCTGAGGTACGCGTCGCGCAGCGTCTCGAAGAAGTCGTCGCCGGGCCGCGCTTCGAGGCTGAACTCGACGCCGGCTTCCTTGAGCGTCTGGGCGGTCGCCCGCCAGCCGCCGTTGTCGCGCGTGGTGGCGTCGGCCGTGGCGCTGCCGAGGTTGACGGTGACGTCCTTGACGTTGCCGGCTTCGGTGAGGCTGCCGACCGTCTCACCGTCCGTGTCGCCGTAGTGGAGCGTGGCCTTGCGGCCGAGCTTGAATCGAGGCATGGGAAGTCTCCTTGCATGGCCATGTGGCCGGGTTGTAAATCAGGCCGCCGCCCGAGAGGCAGCCATGCGCCAGAAATCAGGCAGACGCTGAAGGCCCTTCTGAAACGCCGGCCCCATGTAAGGGCGCGGGGCGATGGTGGAATGGCGCGTCCGCTGCGGCACGCCGCCGCTGAGCACCACGCGGCCAGGACTGAGGACACCGCTTTGCGCCGCCGCCCTTGCGGCCGCGACCGACGCCACCGCCCCCTTGCGTCGCAGATCACGCCGCCGCCACCGGCCCATGACGTAGATTTCGATTGTTCGGACCACGCCGCCATGCTCGAGCACCTCGGGCACCGTGCCCCGGATGGGGCGCATATCGCCATCGAAGAACACCTGGTTGGTCGACACGGGCCCAATCACCACGGAGCTGCGCTGCGGGTCCGCGGCGTACCAGATGCCTCGACGCAGGCTGCCTTCGTGCGAGCTGGGCGGCTGCCCGGGCTCGCTGATGCGATTGCGCTTGCGGATGCTGCGCCGGGCCGTCATGCGGACGAAGCCGCCGAACCGACCGAACACCCGATGGCGCGTGCGCTCCATCATCGCCAGCACGCGCGGGCGATCGAAGAACAGGCTCTTCGCCTGGTTGCGCGACATGCCGATGCCGATCTGCACAGTCAACTCCCGTGGGGTTGCCGGACGAGGCGGTAGGTCAGACTCAAAGCGGCGGTGAACGTGTGGCGTTCCCGCAGGTCGACGGGGTCGTAAAGCGGCTCGCTTATGGCCCCCATCCACTCAGCGTGCGGCAGGGCAGCGAGCTCCCGCCGGTTCAGGTATCCCTCGATCGCTTCGACCAGGGCGAGCAGCTCATCGATGCGTTGCGTGTTATCCGGCAGCACGCGTTGGCGAAGGCCAATATCCACCTGCACGTTCAACTCGTCGTCTTCGCGGCTGGAGCGGGCGATGTCCACGCCCCGCGCCACGACCATGACCTTGAGCTCGGTCAGCTGCGCCAGCTCGTGAATGGGCAGGTAGAGGCGCTGGGCCTGGAAGGGTTCACTGAACGAGCCGGCGTTCAACTCGGCGAGCACGGCCTCGGCGACGTCGGTGACGATCTTCATGACAGCCCTCCGACCGCTGCTTTCACCAGGACCACAACCGCGCTGCTGACCGCGGCCAGGGCGCTGCCGATGACGAGCACCACGACGCGGCGGGCGTCGCGGATCCAGTGTTCAATGAGGGCCAGCCGCGTCTTGATGCCGGGCTGGCCGTTGCCGTTAAGTGAATGCTCGATGCGTCGCATCGAGTCCTTGATCTGTCTCAGCTCGTAGCTGAGGTTGCTTTCGGGGTCGCTCATCATCACTCGACCTCCACCGTCTGCACGTGCTTCGTGTGGATCCGCAGCTGCGCCCGGGCCGCGTCCCGGTACCGCCAGGCGGTCTGGCCCGGGCCGGGTCGCATCACCTCGTAGACGCGGCGTTCGCCGCCGACCTGCTCTTCGATCTGGTCGCCTTCGCGCGGTTCGGCCGGTGCGAGGCCGGCGAGCTCCGCGGCGGGGATCAGGTAGTCGCGCGAGACGGTTTCACTATGGAAGCCGCTGGCCTCGACGACCTCGAAGCGGCTTTCGCCGATCAGGGCGTCCTCGATCGACACCGTGGTCGAGCCGCGGCGATACGTGATCACCCGGCCCGCCACCGAAGCGAGCGAGGCGTGAGCGGCGGCGATCGCGTTGTCGATCAGGTTGCCCATGAGCATGACCCGTGAAGGAAAAGCCCGGCGGACGGGGACAGGACCGTCCGCCGGGACGGCGGAGAGGTGACGTCAGGATCAGCTCGGCTCGACGACCGTGGCCTCCGTGGAGCTGATGCTCTCGACGGTGAGGATCGGGATGCCCTCGACCTCGGTCGGCCGCGGCGCCGGGGCGCCGGTGGCGTTGGTGGCCGTGCGCGATTCGCGGAGCTGACGCAGCGACCGTCGGTTCATGACGATCATCGTCGGCTGGCCCCAGCCGGGGAACCGTTCCAGGGCCTGGTAGATCAGATCGTCGGTGACCTTGTTGTCGCCGTCGTCGATGTTGGCGATGCGGGCGACGCTGCGCAGCCCGCCGACTTGCAGACCGGCCCAGCCCTCGATCGGCGTGTAGTAGCCACTGTACTTCTTGAGCGTCGTGCCCTCAGTGAGCTGCTGCACAACGGTTTCGCCGATGTCGATCTGGCCCTCACGGCCGGTGATCGCGACGACGTTGTCCATGTCCTCCGTGGCGCGGACGAGGTAGACCGAGCTCTTGTCTGCGGTGGCGCCCGCGCCGCCGACGTTGACGAACATCTGGTGGCCCCAGCCGATCTCGTCGGCCAGGCCGGTGAAGCCGTCGCCGTCGGCCTTGCCCGTGCCGTTGATCATCTGCTGCTCGGCCGCGAAGAACGCGGCGCGCAAGTGGCGAGCCGCTTCCCGGCCGACATACGCGTCGGGGCCAAGCCGATAGGCGTCGGCCAGGGCCTTGTCGACGGCGAAGCTGGCGTCGAGGATCTTCAGGTCGATCGACACGAGCTCGTCGGCGCTCTTGCCCTGTTCGCGGCCCTCGTTCACGTTGCGGAAGCCGACCACCGGGGCGCCGACTTCCTTCGTGTACTTGTGGGTCGTGCCGTTGCTGGCCTCGTCCGCCGGCAGGGCGGCGAGGAACGGGGCGCGGTTGAGCAGGTCGGTGATGTTGCGGTCGGCGAGGTTCTGATCGTTGATCTTGACCAGGTCGGCGAGCGTCAGGAATTCTGGCATGGTGGTTTCTCCAAACGGGGTCGCCGACGTGCGGCGCGGGTTCATGAAGGGGCGATGCGTCAGGCCGGTGCGTCAGACCTGTGCGAACGGTGGATCACTTGTTGCTGCGGCCGCTGATGCGGACGGCGCCGGTCAGGGCGGCGGCGGCGCTGCCCATGTGTCGGCCCATCTTCTGCCGGCGGGCGTCCTCCGGGCTGGACTCGGCCTGGAACACGACGGCTTCGTCACCGCCGCGATCGGTCTGGCCGAGGCGCTGACGCAGCTCGTCGCTGGCCTCGCGTTCCGCAGTCAGCTGCTGTTCGAGATTCTTCGCGTAGGCGGTGGACGCCTGGCCAAGCGTGAAGCCCTGCTCCTGGCACTGCTCGCGGAACTCGGCCGAGGCGTTGGGGAAGGCCTCCTTGAGCTGCGCGAGCGTGGCCGGTTCGGCCGAAGCGCCCCGGGAGGCGGCGGCTTCGGCGGCGTCGCCGCTGCCGGCAGCCTTGCCGGCGTCGGTGTTCGCGGCGTCCACGGTCGCCTCCGGGGAGGGCGCGGGGGTTGTCGCCGCGTCAGGCTTCGCAGCCGCGGGCGACGGGGCATCGGCATCAGCGTTGGGGGCGGGGGCAGGGGCGGGGCCGGGGGTCGGGGTCTGCTGTTGGGTCTCGGGCATGGCGCGGGTCTCCTGTGCGCGGTGGGAATGCCGGGCCGAGGCGCTGGGCGCTCCGCCTTCGGCAGAGAGTTGCATCAGCTCCGCGAGCGAATCGTCGAAGCTCTGGATGTTGTCGATGAGCTTCAGCTCCATCGCCTGGTCAGCGAGCCACACCTGGCCGGTCTCCACGGCGGCGAGCTGCTCGGCGGTGAGGCCGCGTCCCTCGACCACGGCGTCGCTGAAGCTGGTTTGCGTGCGGTCGACCAGGTCCTGGAAGTAAGCCCGCTGCTCGGGGGTGATCGGCGCGCCGGGCATGCCGGCGGCTTTGTACGGGCCAGTGGTGAAGGCCACCGCCTCAATGCCTTGACGTTCCGCGAGCTTCGAAACGTCGTACGTGGCCATGACCGTGCCGATGCTGCCGACGAGGGCGGTGCGGTCGTTGGCGTAGATCCGCGTCGCCTGGCTCGCGGCGTAGTACGCGGCCGAGGCGGCGAGGTCCTCGACGAAGGCGAAGACGGGCTTGCGCTCGGCGGCGAGGCGGATCTCGCGGGCCAGTTCGGGCGTGCCGGCGACGGAGCCGCCGGGCGATTCGAAGACGATCATGATGCCGCCGATTTCCGAGTCGCGGGACGCGGCCCGGATCTGGCGGCGCAGCTCCACCGTCGACGTGGCGTTGTCGAGGCTGGAGGCATGCTTCATCAGCGTGCCGCGGGCCTGCAGCACCACGACGCTCGGCCCTTCGCCCACCCCGTCGCTGCCGATGCTCTGGCGCGGCCCGCGAACAACCGCCATCGTCTGTCCCCGCCGCGCGCGGGGCTCGGCGAAGTGCCGGCCCCAGTCCATGTTCCGAGCGCGCTGGAACAGCGCCCAGAATCGCGACTCCTCCACAGCCCAGAGGCCGTAGTACTCATCCAGTCGCGCCTGCGGCGGCACATCGACGCCGCCGAGATCGACCCGGGGGGCCGGGCTGGCGCCGAGCGAATCGGTGACCGGGTGGTCGCTCATGAGTTCATTTGGCATCAGACCCCTCGCTTTCCTCATCGTTGCTGCCGACGGCGGGCGGCGGGTTGAACGCGGCGGCGCCCGGCAGCACCAGCGGCACACCGAGCTCCTTGGCGAACGCGAGCACCTTGGCGTTCGCCCGCAGGTTTTCGTAGATGTCGCCTGTGCCGCCGCCGGTCTCGCGGACGACGTGCTCGAACGTGTCGAAGCCCGCGGCGACGCTCATCGCGTGCCCGCGGGCCTCCTTGGCCGGATCCCACCAGGGGACGCCATCCGGCACCCATTGCCAGGTCACGTCGCGGCGATCCCAGCCACGCGGCAGGCGAAGGTCACCGTCCTGGATCGCCAGGCCGATGCGCCACTCGCTGATCCAGTCGAGCATCTCCTGCACGTCGCGGCGCTTGGCCTTGCAGGATTTCAAGTACTGCATCAGCCCGCCGCGGCTGCCGTAGAAGTTGGTGAAGCTCTCGTCGTAAAACGAAAACGGGATGTCCAGCGACTTCAGCGCGACGGCGATGCAGACCTGCATGAAGTGGCGGAACTGGTCCGAAGGTTGATTGCTTTCCAGGAACTTCGCATCGTCGCCGGGATCGAGGTTCAGCTGGATCGGTCCCTTGTCGAACGCCACGTCGTACTCGCTGGCCTCACCGTCCTCTTCCTCCTCCGCGTCCTTGGTCGTGATCGCCAGGGCGAACAGCTGGGAAACCTTCGCGCGAACGAGGGCATAGTCGATGCCGTCGTACGCGTCGCGGAACGTGTTCACACCAGCCGCGATCGGGCTCACACCGCGGACCTGGTCGAAGCGATCGAAGAAGGCATGCTGGTACACGTGCCGGGCCGGGAGAATCGTTCGGAACTCGAAGCCCGCGCCGTACCGGGCCCGGTTGCAGATCATGTAGGCCAACGCTTTGCCGGCCTGGTTGGTCCGCACGCCGTGCGTCCAGTCCATCGGATCCAGGTCGCGCGGCAGGTTGTGGCGGTCGAGTCGGCAGCGGTCGCCCTCGATCGCCTGCAGACGGCCGGTGGCCAGGCGATACACCAGCATGTCGCCGTCGATGCAGCGCCGACCCTCAGCCAGGCGGATCTGTCGATCGAGCCGGTGACGACCGGCCACGTCGCAGTTCTCCCGCTTCGACCATTCTTTGAGCCAGGCTTCCAGCTCGCGGTTGAAACCGTCGTCGGCCGTGGTGGCCTGGAACGTGTGACTCGCCACGTAGTCCAGGTGCTTGCGCACCATCCACGCGACGATGGCGAAGTTACGGTTGATGTCGCGGGTCGTGGCGGTGAGCCGCGATCGCTCTTTCGGCAGCAGTGTCTGATCTTCGCTGCGCAGCTTCGTACGCGGCGGCTTGCGGCGAGGCGTTTCGCGCGTGGCGTCATACCCCTCAGCCGAAGGGGCCGGGAGGTTTGTCACGCCAGCGGCTTCGCCGATGGGGGCGGTGGGTTGGACTTGCTGTTCAGCCATGCGCAGATGTCAAACCCTGCGAAGGTCGATCGTGCTGAAACGGCGGCGGCGACGCTCCTGGCGGGCCAGGCGTCGGCGCCAGTACTCGAGTTCGTCCATGGCCTGCTTGCGGTCGTAGCGGACGGTGGTGCCGTCGATGACCACCTGCCCCACACCCACACCCTGGGCGAGGAACTTTTCAAGGGTGTCAACCATGGAACGGGGACTGGCCATCACTTCCGGCCCGGGCGTCGCGTCAGTGCGCTTCGGCGTGGTGGTAGGTGCGAACGCGGACGCTGGCGCCGCAGCCGGTGCACCGCTGATCCGACCAGGTCACGCGGTCGTAGCGATCGCCGGCAGGCGTGCGGCCGACGAGGGCGCGGTCGGCGACGACGCGCAGCTCCGTCAGATCCGTCGCCTGACAGTGCGGGCAGCTCGCCGGCACCTGGGTGATGGCGGCGGACGAGGTCGGGCGTGGGGGCTGGGGGGATGCGGTTGCCTGGTTTCGCTTGCGCTTGGCCATGATGGACTCCGGGTCAGAGGTAGGAAACGCCGCGTCGTCGACGCGACTTCTTTTTCGGGGCGGGCTTGTGACCCACCGCCTCGATGCCGAGCATGCTCGCGCCGACGCAGCAGCCGACCAAGCCGTCGAGCAGGTCGTTGTCCTTGTTCGGCGGCTGCTTCCAGATCGTCAGCTGCGTGCCCTTGCTCTCAACCGGCACGGGCGATTCACTTAGCAGGTGATCGATCACCAGGCGATGCCGCTCCCGGCTGGCCTGGTAGAGCGTGATGCCGCCGACGTCGCCGCGCGGCACGCGGAGCCCATCGGCCACGGCCGTCTTCCAGCGGTTGGTGTCGTAGGTGACGAACCGCTTGGCGTGGTTTTTCGAGGGACGTTCACGCCAGTGGTGGCCGATGCGATCGCCGGGCTGTTTCTTCCAGTCGCCGATCGGCGCGTCGCCGGGGCCGAGGTACCGGCCGTGGCTGGGCGTGAGGATGCTGGCGTGGGGGCTCTGGCGGCAGAACTGGTAAATCAGCGTGGTCGCCTCGCCCCAGTTGGCGTCGACCAGGCATTTCTCGATCCGCAGCGGCTGCCCCGACTCGTTCTGCCACTCGCGCGCGAGCAGCTGCTCCGACAGGTTTTCCAGAGCGTGCAGGACCTGCGCCGGCCGACCGGCGCCGGGCTTGGCCCGGGCCAGCGTCTTCTTCGCGTCGGACTTCGTGAAGTAGGGCAGCCCCTGGTCCGGCCACGCCCCGTAGGCCATGACGTGGCCGGCGAAGCCGTCGCCGAATGCACAGACAATCCACCATAGCAGTTTGCTGCTCGGATCGATGAACGAGACAAGGCGGGTCAGCTCGTTCGGCGCGACGTCGCGCTTGACGCCGATAATCTTGGCGGCGATCGCGTCGGCGTCGAGCTTGTCCTCCGAGGCCTGCTCCAGGCTCATCGGTTGCTGCTGCTGCTCGGCCCAGAAGCTTCGCTCGTCATCGATCTTCAGGTTCATGAGGCTCTGCAGCGCGGCGACGTCGCCCTCCTTGACGTTCGCCGGCCAGACCACCTCAGCGCCGAGCTCGAGCTTTTCGCGATGCTCCAGATAGAAAGCATTTCCCGCGGCCCCGTCGTCGCCCTCGCGGTAACCCGCCGCCCGGACCTCGGCATACTCGGCCCACAGCTTGTCATCGCTGGGGAGCTTCGACAGCGCCTGCGTGCGCTGGCCGTTCCAGTGCGGATTGAGCTGGCGGTTGAGCACCTGGTCGGCCAGGTCGCCGGGCTGGATCACGGTGCACGGGAGAAATGCCGCGATGCGGCGCGTGGGCCCGGCGAGGCCGAGGATGGAGCCGTTGATGGTGCGCAGCCGCTTGGCCACCTGGCTGGGCGACTCGGCCGACTCGTCATCCTGCGGGTCGTCGACGACGGCCAGATCCGGCCGCAGCACTTGGCCATCGGGCGTCGTGTGGCGCATGCCTCGGATCGCGCCGGTGATGCCGCGCGACTCGATCACCGCGCCGCTGGCCGGCGAGCCGGCGATGGTGGGCAGGACGATGCGGCGTCCCTTCCAGCCGATGTGCGTACGCTTGCCCTGGCAGGTCTGGCCCTTGCCGCGCTGGACGATCCCTTCCAGGGCGCGGATCGGGAAGCAGACCTCGGGGAAGTCGGCCAGCAGCAGATCGTTGGTTTCCAGTTCGACCTTGATCTCTTCCAGGCGGAGGCGTGCCTCGTCGCCGGCGGCGCCGACGTAGACGGGAAAGCGGCGCAAGCCGTAGAGCACGGCGAACAGCACCGCCCACATGCACAGGCTCGTTTTGCCCCAGCCGCGCGGCATCGCCAGCGCGAACAGCCCGCCGCGCCGGACGACGGCCTCGCCCCGCTCCGCCGCCTGGTCGTGCGGATCCGCCCACGCCAGGCAGAAGACGTGCGGGGCGTAGGTCTGACAGAAGAGCTTGAAGTCACCGCCCGCGGCCTCGCGCCGCTTCGGATTCTCGATTGGTGGCAGCTCGCCGATGTCGCGGCCGGCGCGGGACTGCTCGGCCTGCCGGCCGGCCGACCGCTCGCGGTGGCGCTCGTAGCTCGAGTTCGTCGGCGGTGGCTCTGGCGGCGAATCGCTCGCCTTCTTCTTCGAGTTGGCTTTCTTACGCTTGGCCATGCATCGCTTCGTCTGCTGGCGATGCCCACTCGGCCGGCAGGCCGACGTACGTCGCGCCGTCGATCAAACGGACGTCGATGCGCTCGCTGCCATCGATCGGCGATCGGTAACGTCGGATCACCTCAACGCGTGCTGTGGTGGCATCCGGAAGTGTGAGTGTCTGGCTTCGCTGTTTCATGTGAGAGGCCCGTCACAAATCGACGCCGATCCCCACCCCCACGCAGGCGGCTGAGCCGGAGCCAGTCCAGAAATCCGACGAACATGCCGTAAGCGACAGCCAACGGCCAGACGTGGAGAGCGTGTTCCCCGCCACACCAGGCAGCTATTGCCAAGACGCACATCGTCGAACCGGCGACCCAGATGAAAGCAACCAACGGACAGACCCAGATCCATGAAGGTGCGAGGCGGAGACGCATCTCATCCTGTTGGTCCAGGCAAGCCGGCCGCCACCGGTAGCTCGCCAGCGTGAGGATGATCATGATCAAGAAGGCGATGAGCATCGGCATGGCGGATTTCCGTGGGGGGCGGCGCGAAAGAAAGTGTGTCGTGCAAACGTGCTGTTCCCTATGGGGTCGCCGGCCCCACCCCCGCCCGGTAGTACCTATTGGGATGGGATCGCCTCAGTTCACGTGGGCGTCGGTGACGTCGACGCTCAGCGCCACGCGGATCGGCGCGGGCTTGGGTTGCTTGGGCAGCTGGTTGACCAGCTCGTCCTCCAGCTGCTTCACGGCGAGCAGCAGCTCGGGGTTGGCGTCGGCCAAAGCCTTGGCGATGTCAGTGCGGCCTGCCTCGATGTGCTCCAGGGCGATCGCCCGCAGGTGCTGCACGGCCGCGGCCTGCGTCACGCCCATGCGTCGGAGCAGCTCGGCGATCACCGCCTTGCTCATGAGGTTGGCGGTGGGCCGGGCCATCTGCGATTCGCCGCGCTTGACGGTGCCGGCGATCGCGACTTGCGCGCGCACGTGGCTGACGCTTGAAGGGGGCACGGCCTCGGCCGCACACTTCGCGGCCTTGGGCTCAACGGCCTTGGCGATGGCGGTGACGATGCGGGGGTCCTGGATCACGGCGGGCTCCTGGGGTTTCACATTTAAGTGAAGGTCATTCGTCGTCGGCGTTGTCGATCGTGAAAGCAACGTCGCGTCGATCGACCACCTCGCCGCCGAACAGGCTGGCATGCACGCGGACGCTCAAGACGTGCTCGCCGTCGTCCAGATCCCGCGTGTCGAGCGTGAACTGTCGCTGACCGTCGACGTCGGGCACGCTGCCCGACCAGGTCGGCCCGCCGTCGTCGACGGGCGTGACGCTGGCCATGATCGGCCGGCTGGCGGGCACGTCGGCCCGCACGGTGACGGTCACCGCGCCGCTCACGACGTCGCCGATGGACAAGCCCTCGACCTGAAGGCCATCGGCCGGCAGCTGGGGTTCGGGGTCAGGGGCCGACGGATCCGCGTCTTCATCTTGTGGATCATCCGTTGACGGCGGCTCGTTTTGTGCCTCATCATCGGGCACTTCATGATCAGCAAGCCGCGCCGCCTCGGCCTGGTAGTCGGCGACCAGCCCGCGCGCCAGCACCAGCGCCCGGTGCACCGCCAGCGCCAACCGATGCAGCTCCACCTCGTCGTCCCCTTCGGCGTGATAGTGAGCGCTTCGCCGCTGGTCGATGTCGCGGATCACGTCCCGCAGTTCCGCCTGGGTCTGTTCGATCGGCCGGGGTCCCTCGGCCAGGCACGCGGACGCGAGCAGCAGGGCGACGGCGACGGTGAGCAGGTAACGGGGCGGCATCATGGGCGTCCTTCCTCAAGTCATCCGATCTGGCGACGCACGTGGCAGGGGGCGTCGATCACACTCGTGATCACCTGCGTGGCATCGCCGCTGATCTTCCAGTCCAGCTCCCACACGTTGCCGGTGCCGGCGTTGAGGCCGGCCGACTGCGCCTGGGTCATCTCGAACCCGGCAACGGCCTGCCCGGTTTCGGGATCGAACGTCGTGACGACGCCCTCTACACTCAAGGCTGCACCGACGCGCCCGCGCGCGGCGATGCGCAGCACCGGGACGGTGCCTTCAATCGGATCGGGCAGGCGCGGGTCGGTGATGTTGATGAGCAGCGCGTTGTCGATGGCGGCGAGATACGTCTCGCCCTGCACGAGGATCAGCGTCTGGCCATCGTCGGCGATGTGGCTGCCGGGTGAGACGGCGACGCCCGCGGCGGTGCGGATGGTCAGCAGCGCAAGCTGATCAAGCACCTGGTCACGCTGTCCGGCCGACCAGGGCGACTCGCTATCGGTGGTGGTGCCCGTCGCCTCAATCGTGCCAACAGGCGCATCATCCGCGAACACCGTGTATGCCTCGGCCCACGTCTCAAGCTCTGCGCTGATGTACTCCCCGTCTGCGGTGTGTACTAGTGGCACAACGTCGCCCTCGCCATCCAGCGGCGACGGCCGCGCCTCAACAGCAAGGTCGGGTCGCATCGCCTCATCTTGCCATCGGAGTCGGCGTGTCATTGCCCAAGCCTCCCGAGCCGATGCGGCCGAATGTCGTCTTGCAGGTCACTGTTGCGAGTCGCTGAAAGGATGTTGTAGGCCGAGTCCGCATCGACGACGTAGGGCAGCATCGGCTGCGCTGCCTGATCGCATCGCGCCTGCACATCGCCCGACGCGTCATCGACGGCGGCGGTGTTGATCCCATGCGCGGCGAGCCGGGCGCCGTGCGTAACCGCATCCGCCGCGCTGATTGTGTATGACCTGCCGGGCGGGAACACCTCATCACCTTCGACCATCGCAAACGCGCGATCCCTCGTCAGCCCTTCGTGTACCTTCGCGCGTCGGGCGTTGCCGGTCGCGGCTTGCGCGTCCCGCCAGTGATCCTTGTACCAACCCCACAGGAACCGCAAACACTCCAACTGTGCTTCGTACCGCACACGACGGTCGTAACCCTCGCTCCGATTCGTCTCGACGAGGATCGGTAAGGCGTGCTTAAGCCCCCAAGCATTGCGAGCATGGCGCGGGTTGGTGTTCGACGGCCACCAGTCCGCGTTGATCCCCAAGCTGTTCAGATGGTCGATCAGTTGCCCCGACACATCCTCGGCCAGACCCCGCAACGCTTCGTCGGCGTCTGGTATGTCGGCCCCTCTGATCTTTGCAACGTCCTCGCCGCCGCCAACGAACTCATGCAGATCGATTGCCATCAGTGGGCGCAGATCGCGCAACAACTCGCAGCTGTAGAAGATTTCAGGTTGATCGAGTTGGACCCATACACGGTTGAGATCGCGGTTGGAGTCGTCATTGCCTCGCGTGTCGTTGGCACGGCCATCGGGGTTGATCGTCGGCACAGCGATGATGTGATGAGTTCGGAGAAAATCAGCGTCTTGCGCGACCACTTCACGCAGCCAGGTAAACAGTGCTTCCCGGCCCGCAGGTTCATTTCCGTGGATACAGCCTGAAATGTAGATCGCCCGTCGCGACTCACCGAGCGTCGCCGCGGGGTTGCCGACGCGCAGTAGATTGATCGGCCGATCACCAAATGAGCGAGCCACATCCAGATCGTGCGCGATCAGTGGCGACCACGCCGCCAACTCGCCGAGGTATACATCCTCCTGCGCGAGCGGCGTCCAGTCGGGGTTGTCCGCTGGCAATGCGTCCTCAAATGGCGTCGTTGGTTCGCTCATGGCTCTCCGTGAAGGCTTTCACCGCATCGGCCGCGTCCTGCTCGTCGTCGTGGTAGCCCAAATCATGCAGGCCGTCGCAGCAGTTGCCGTACGTCGCGTGCCACATCTGTTTTCGACGCGACCAATCCACGCCGTCATGCTTGCTTTTGGGTTCGCGCATATCACTCGATCTCGTAGTAAGTCATCTGGTCGCCCTGCACGGCCTCCATGTCGGCGTTACTCAACACAGAACCGATCACAAACAACTCGCCGATCGGCCCGATGAACTGGCGGGTGATGCCGATCTCTCGACCGATATACACGTCGCTCGCGGCTGCATCGGCACTGTTGCCGCCATCGTGCCAGTTGGCGTCGGCTGCCACTTCAACGCCGTTGATCCATAGGGACGCTTCGCCAGCGATAAAGTCGATCCGCGCCGCAATCGCCACGTCTTCGCTCGTGTTGACCGCAGGACCAGTCAGAATCTGGAACGCGTCCGATCCGACCCGGCGGCCACCGACCTGCCAATCGCCGCCGTTGGTGCGCAGCGTGAAAAGCTGGTTGCCATCGCCGTCAACGCGCAGGATCGGACGACCTGCGCCGCTGGCGTCGGTAGAGCGGGCCACCGCGAAGACCGTGAAGCCTGCAAGGTCGCGTATGAGAGTCGGCGCATCCGCCTCCAGCCGCGTACTGGTCGTCGCTCCGAATCGAATCGCCTGACGACTGCCCAACTCAATTGCGGTGCCCGAATCGACCACGGCAGGCTGCTGCGCGTCAGTCGTCATCGCGGCTGTACGCCCGCCACCGCTCTGGTCATACAGTCGCCGGACCAGACCGTCATGGCTGCCGACGTGGGCAAGCAGGGCCGGTTGGTCAATACCGCCATTGTCAAAGCCGACGTCCGCCAGCGTGTTCGCGTCGCTCTCACGCACCTCCAAGACCAGCCCGTCATACGCGCCACGCAAGCGACGCGCCGATGACCACGCCGCACGAATGTCGGGTTCGGTCAGCAGGTCCAGCGCGCCTGCATCAAACGACGCGCCGACATGCTCAACCTCGATCCATACATCCACCCCATCGACAAACTCACCGGGGTTAGAGTCGCGCGGATCCACTGGCCCGCGCCAGGTGACCAGCCCGACGTTGGGGCGGGTGAACGTCCCAACGCCGTTGCGATAGCCGGGCGCCTGCGGGTCGTAGACCATGAAGCCAGCCAGGTTCGACAGCGCTACGAGTTGTTTGGCGTCGAATAAACTCATTTAATCACGTCCACCCTTCGACCTCGCATCCGGGAAACTCCAAAACGGCTCATCCCGCCAGGTCGAACTGGCGACGGCGGGCCTCGGCGAACGCGCGGATGGTGGCGAGATGGCAGCGCACGCGATGCAGGGTCAGGCCGGTGCGTTTCGCGGCGTCGCGCAGCGCCCGGCCTTCGAGGATGACGAGCCGGGCGACCTGGCGAACGTCCCGGGGCAGCAACTCCTGACCGGCGACGACGAAGCCGAACTCCGGATCGGCGATCCGGTTGAGCAGGCAGCGGACCTCGCGCTGCAGCGTGCGCGGCCGAACGTTCATCAGCCGGGCGACGTCGGTGATGCTCAGGCCGTGGCGGTAGATCTGCTCGAGCAGCACGCGCTCGCGATGCCCCATGTGCTGGGCCATCGCCAACACGTGTTCGGCGGCGGCGCGGCGTTCGAGCACGCGGCGGGCGGACGCCGCGTCGGCAAAGTCGATGGGTTTCGCGGAAGTGTCACGGTCGCGCATCAGCCCCCCTGGTTGGTTTTCGCTCGCTCGGTGTCGATCTTGCCTTCGGCGTGGATGTAGCCCGCGGCGGTGCCCAGGCTCAGCAGCAACGCCGTGGCCTGGGTGACGGCCTCGGTGATCACGTTTTCATGCTCGGGCCAGAACAGCACCGCCAGGGCGATCAGCTGCGCGGCGAGGGCGAGGATGAACTTGCGGCTGGTGAAACGGCTCATGCAAAGTTTTCCTGAAGGGCGGTCGTGTACTGGACGTTCACGCGGCCGAGGCTGAACTCCGGCGTGGGGTAAACGCTTCGAGCGACCTTCCGCGCGGCGTGCCTGCTGCTGGCCACGCGGACACGCCCGGCCGGGTCAACGTACTGACGCCCATGCACCAGCGTGCATTGGCCCGCGCGAAACAGCTGCCCGTTTGCGTCGCGCTTCAGAACGTCGACGTGGTAACGAATCGGCTGCGTCTTCAACGACATCCCCTCAAGTATGATTCAACGGGCTTGGCGCTGCCGGGCCTGCTCGGCCAGCTGGTCGACGCGGGCGTCCGACGCGTCGGCCCGGCGTTTGAGATGCTTCCACTGTTCGGGCGTGAGCTCCCCGTCCTGGGCGAGCAGCTCGACCTGACGCATGGCCAGTTCAAAAGCCCGGAGGGCGGCTTCGGCGATCGTCAGGGCTGTGATCGGGTTGATCTTCATGGGGGGCACTTCCGGAGGCGGCGTCTCGGCGTTGCAGCCACCGGCGGGCGGCGGCGATCGACTCGCGGGCGCGGGTCAGCGCTTCGTCGAACTCGTCCGGAGCGTCACTTTCGTGCGCGAGCCACGCCTGGGCCAGGGCCACGCGCGCCGCGACCAGGTAGGGGTGAATCGCCACCATGTCGGCATCCCCGAGCACGCCGCCTTCGTACAGATCACTGACGGCGTCGTTGATGCTGATCAACGCCTCGCGCTGCTGGGCCCAGCGGGTCTCGGGCGAGCCGGCACAGCCGACCCCTCCGAAGAGCATGGCCAGGCCCAGCAGCAGGATCAGCAAAAGGCCGTTGCTGCCGTGACGCAACAACAACGGCCGGGCAGTCCACGAGCAACGTGGCGCGGCGGTAATGGCTTGGTTGGCGGGAAGGTCCGATCGAGAGGGGTCATGTAACAACGCGGCGCTCCTCGGGAGGCACGCCGCGTTGCTCGTGGGCGAAATATACCACCCGAACACCCTAATAACAAGCATAACCCGATATTTAAGGCGGGTTTCTTGCTGTTTTACATCCGGTCCATTTCGGCCAGCGCCTGCTCCCAACGTTCCCGCGTCCAGCCGGGCCCGCCGGCCTGCACGATGCGAAACGCATCCGCGCCGGGGCCGCGGTCCCGGGCCAGCGCCAACGCCGCCCGCGCCAGCTTCGCATCGGCGCTGAGCGAAACCGTCGGCCGCGGCGGTGGATCGATCGGCTTGGCCGCCGGTGAGGTCCGGGCCGGTGCCCCATGCAGGTGCCGCTGGATCCGCCGCCGGGCCTCGTCCTCGTCCGCCTGGCTGATCCAGAGCCACCGCCGACGCTCCACCGTCGTGCGGAACAGCTTCGGCGGGAAGTCGCCCAGGCGAAGCGCCCGGACGGCCGCGGCGACGAACCGCAGGCGATCCGCGTCGCTGGAGCCGACCCAGCCCCGGCGAATGGCCTGCCGGTGCAATGCCAGCAGCCGGCCCGTGTCGGTCAGGTCGACGTCGCGGATGTCGCTGAGCCGCGGCTCGGCGGTCCGTCTCCCGCGGAGCGGGCGCGAAGCACCAGCGCCAGACTGGTTTTTACCAGCAAGGGGATGGGAGAGGGGATGGTGGTGTCCCACTTTGGGACTACCCCCGTCCCACTTTGAGACGGGGGTAGTCTCACTTTTCGCGCAAGGTGACGGGGGCGCCCCACTTCGGGTGTCGCCCCTGCGGGGGCGCTGCGGCGGATCTGGCGGGGCCGGCCTGCGGGCCGGGTCGCCGGGATCGTTCTGTGAACCGGGCCACAGCTGCGGCTGCGTCCCCGGCTCGATGATCTCCGGCTTGAGCGTGCCGTCTGCGGACGGCACCATGCGCTGCATCCTGCGGGCGCAGCGTCGATCGTCCAGGGCACTGCGGTGCCCCGGGATGGCGTAGATGTTGCCGAGGTTGCGATCGCCGAAGGCGCCGCCGCGCTTCAGCAGCACGACGTAGCCCAGGCGGGTCAGGCGCTCAAGGTGGCGCCAGAAGGTGGACCGGCCGACGCCAGCGGCTTCAACGAGCCGCTTGCCGCCGAACGCACCGAGCAGCGATCCGTCGGGGCCCGGGGCGTCGCACGCATCCGCGATCGCCTGCAGCGTCCCGCGGAACTGCGGACGCAGCCTGGCGAAGGCCTCGTCTTCGCGGATCCACGCCGGCAGGTGGTTATGCCAGGGGCGAGAGGAAGTTCCCGGAGTGAGGCTGGTGGTCTGCGCTGCTTCCATGCTTGCTGATCAATCGCGGGCAGTTCGAATCCAGTTCAAAAGACGCCAGCATTCGGATCGCGCACGCCGGCGGCGTCGAGTGTGCGGCGGAGGAAGAACACTTTCGTGTCGAGCTCATCGGCCCGACGTCGCATGGCGTCGACCTGGTGGGTCGACCAGCCGCCGGCCTCCGACTCAATAGCCCATCGGCGGAGGATGGCTGCTTCGGACGCCAACTCGTTTACGGCCGATCGGGCCGCGGCTTCGACCGCACGTTGCCTATTCATCAGCGCCGCTCCGGCTCGAGGTAATCGATGCCCAGGTACTCGAAGACCATCGCCTCCTCGGGCGTGGGCTCGGCGACGTGCCAGTAACCATCGATGATCGTCAGCTCGCCCCGCTCCTTGCTGTCGGGCGGGATCGGCTCGTCCGTGGCCAGCATCCGCCACATGCGACCCTCGGCGATGCGGCAGTCGTCGCGGAGCAAGCCGCCGTAACTGCGCCGTGTGACGCAGCGTCGGCCGAAGTCGGCCGGGCCGGTGCGGATCAGCAGCTGCACGCCCCACGTCGCCGGCGTGACGATGAACAGGTCGACGTTCACGCGGCGATCGCCGCTTCCGGGGTCGCGACCGGGCACGACGAAACGCTTGTATCGCGGGCCTTGTTTCTCCCCACGGAGCATTCGGCCGGCTTCGACCAGCTCGTCGAGCGACTGGTCGAGCAGCGACACGCCCGGCTGGCCGGGAAACAGGCCAGGTTGATGGATGGGGATCGCGACCAGCTCCAGGTCGCCGATCCACGCGGAGCGACGACGGATGGAGCCGGCGATCTCGATGCGGCGGCAGGCCGGGGCGAGCGTCTGGCGGATCTTCTCCGCCAGCGCGGACGCGGCGGTGTAACTGAGGCGGGATTGGCCGGGCAGGGTCTGACTCATGGCGCGGGCTCGCGAGTTAAAGGATGAGGCGCGCGGGGATGCCGGCGACGTCCACGGATGGCGGACGATGTTCCTGCAGCTCCCGCTCGAACTCGCTGGCATCGGCGTCCTTGTGCACGGCGATGCGCGTAACGTAGGCGTGTACGGCGATGCCGCTTTCCGTATGGCCTTCCCAGATGCGGGCAGGCACGCCGTTGATGTTGACGATCTTCTCCGTCGATTCGAGCTGGACTTTCATGGCGCGGGTTGCTCCTGGCTGTCGTTCGCAAACTCGGGATGCTGATCCTTCATGTGGCGATGCAGGTTTTCGAAGCTGCGGTTGCAGCACGGGCACACGCCGCTGGCCACGCGTTTCTTCACGCGGGTGAGATGACCACGCGTCGCGCGCAGGCGGTTGGTTGTGTGCTCGACCTCGCCTTCGAGGTGTTCGATCCGCCGGGTCTTCGTGTTGAGTTGGCGCTTGAGGCGATCGGCCTCGGTTTCAGTGAAGCTCAGCGAATGGCCGTTGGGGCAGTACCAGCTGCCTCCCTGCTCGCGTCGGCTCTCGAAGAAGCGGACCGGCCCGGCGTACTGGATCCCACAACTCGGGCAGCAGCGCGCCTCCATTTCAATGTTTTCCGCGATTTGCATCTGCGTCCTCTCTTTCAGGAAGCTGGGAAACGAAGCCGCCCACGATTAAGAAGGCGACGAAGAGCACGATCAGGATGGGCAGGAACAGTTCCCACCAGATGGCCATGGCGATGACCGCGCAAAGGTGATAGAAGTTCACGCGCTGATTGAACAGGCAAAGCATGATCGCAGCCATGACGCCCACCATGATGGGCCCGCCGAATAACTCGAGGTTCGTCATGGCTCGCCCGCTCCTGTTTCACGCACCGGGCGTACGTTGTGTTGTTCCGCCACCGTCCGAACCATCGAGCCTTTGCCTTCCAACAGGCCACGGCTGAACTCGGCCTGATGCTGCGGGGACAGGTGTTCGGCCGCGCCGCGAACGATACTGAGCAGGTTCGCGTGCAGCTCGCCGTAGATCCGACCCATCTCGCGCGGCGTGCACTTGGCGCGGCAGGCGAACCCGGTCCGCCGACCGGTTTCTGTCGGGATCACCTGAATCACCAGGATCGGTTCGACTTCAGCCATCACGATCACCGCCTTCCTCGCCGCGAGCCTTCAGCACGTCCGCCAGGCGTTGCTTGCAGGCGGCGTCGAGTGTGGCTTCGTAGTCGGTGCCCCCGCCGAGCGTGAGTGTCGCGTCCTTGCCGTCGGGAATCAGATCGTGCAGCAGCCGCAGCGTGCGGACGTCCTCCTTGCCCGTGAGCTTGTCGGCCGCGATGCGTTGGCAGAGCTTCTGCGTCTCCGCCCGGGCCTTCCGCTCTTCGGGTGAGACGTACACCTCGATCTCGATCGTCTGCGTCCCGCCGCCGGACGCATCGTCATCGTCGGCCGCGTCCGCTTCGGCGATTGTCATCGTCCGCCGGGATCTGGATCCCCCGGATGACGACGCCGACCGCGGCGGCTTGTGCTCGGCGTCGCGACCCCGCTCGTCGAAGAAATCCCAGTAGTACTGCCCCGACTGCGCATCCTTGCAGGCTCGCACCGCCTGCACGTCCAGGGCCGACTCCCCGTAGCGCTTTGCGATCGAGCGGAAGCCGCCGAGTTGCCAGTCGTGCAGCTTGCACGTGAGCTTCGGCCGGCCGACGTCGTCACCCTTGGGCGAGCCGAGCACGGCCTCCGCAACATCGTCGTAGTAGCACACGCCGCCGGTGGCCGAGAGCACCTGCAGGTGTTCGAGTTCGTGATCAACCAGCGCCCGCTGCTCGGTGGCGTCGAGGTCTTCCCACACGCGTTCATCGAACGTGATCAACGCGTCAGGGTTGCCGAGCACGCGCTGTTTCAGCGGCAGCACCTTGACGACGGCCGCAGCCGGATAGCCACCCCACTTCACCGCCGGCTGCGGCTCGGCCTCGGTATCGCTGCTCCACCGGGCCATGAGCGTGCCGACGCGGACGCCGGCGTGCACGAGGCACGGGTGATGCGCGTGCATCACTTCCTGCACGATGCGCGTGACCTCGGGCCCGCCTTTGTCATAGCCGATCGGCATGATCAGTCTCCTTGGAAGGTGAAACGGGATGCAGTCGATCGGCCACGACGGCCAGCGCCCGGGCCAGATCGCCGACACTGAATCGACCCACCGTCGCGGCGTCGACCACGCAGCCCACCCAGCCGCTGCGCAGCGCTGCCGCGTCGGCGGCGGTGAAGATCTCGACCAGCTCGTCCATGTCGTACGGGCCGGCGTTGATCAGTTCGATCCCCGCCCGCGGGTACCCGCGTGTCCGCGTCGGATCCTTCGAGCCGGCCACTCGCGGCCGAGCCCGATCGTGTTTGCCTTGCATGCGTGCCACCCCTCATCACCTGGCTGCTTTCTTTTTGGAGGGCGCCTTCTTCGCGGCGGCGCGCTGCTTCGGCGTCGCGGCCGCTGCGGCCTTCTTCGTGTTGCGCTTCGCTTTCTTCCGGGCGGTCTTCTTCGCCGGGGTCTTCGGCTTCGCCTCGGCTTTGGCCTTGAACGTCTCCCAGTCCGGCGGATCCGGCAGCTTCGGCTCGACGCGCAACGCGCCGGCCAGGGCGCGGAGTGCGGGCACGTTGCCGCAGTTCATCAGGTTGCCGCTCATGTGCCAGCTGTTGAGGTTGCACGTCGGCAGCTTTGCGAGCACGCGCAGTTCGGTCAGCCGTGAGAACCATTCGGCGTCGGGGTTCATCGCAATGGTTGCCGCGGCGATCACCAGCTTCGTCTGCTTGTTCAGCGGCTTTGTCGGCTTGGGTGCCGTCGGCGATCCATGGCCATGCGGGGCCGCGTAGCCGGTGTCGGTTCGCGGCAGGCCTTCCCAGGCCTTCGTCGCGATGACCAGGCGGACGACGATCTCCGCCATCGTGTCCTGCTCAGCTCGCTTCGCGATCGCAGTCGTGGCTTTGGTTTCCCAGCCGCGAACCTTCTGGCCGTACTGCTCGATGGCCTTCTGCAAGGGCGTGAGCTTCTGCTTGCTGCTGCTGCGACGGGGCGGTCGTTGGATCACCACCCGGCTGCGCACCTGCGGCGCGATGCCGGCGGCGTCGATGCTCCCCGTTTCGATGCCCTCGGCCTGCATCGCATCGAACACCTGTTTAACCTCCGCCTTACCGACCTTGTCGACCTTGAGCTTGACCAGGCGATCGGCCGCGGCGTCGGCGAGGTTTCGCGCGGCTTTATCCTTTGCCGCGAAACATTGGCGGTCGGTGCAATGGCCGGTGAACTCATCGCCGAACAGGTCGGGCTGGCTGCTGGTGTTGCTGGGGCAGCTTCGGCAAGGGCGTTTGCCGGCGAAGTCCACGTCCAGACGCCACGGCACCTTGCCCAGGTCATTCAGCTCCACCTGCACTTCACGGCGGACCGCCTCGACAGTGGGGATGCGGGGCTCGGTGCCTTGCCAGTCCGGTTCGGTGAGGCCCTCGACGATGTCGTTCTGGGACTGGCGATCGCGGATCTTCACCAGCTCACGCAGGTGGCCGAGGCCGAGCAGGCCGGCGTATGCCGCCGCTTTCGCTTTCTCGCCGAGGCCCTGGGCCAGGTGCAGGCGATCGCGGACGAACTCGACCGTGACGCCGAGCTGCTTCGCCACCGCCTTCGCGTCGCCGCCGATCGAGTCGACGGCCTGCTCGACGGCCGTGACCTGCTCCATCGGGTTCAGGTCCTCGCGGTGCAGGTTCTCGATCGCCCGCTCGAGCAGCACGTCGCGGTCACTCATGGCCGGGGCGATCTCGGCGCGGATGGTCTCCCAGCCGAGCTGTTTCGCGGCGGCGAGGCGGCGGTGGCCATAGACCAGGCAGTAAGTTTCCTTCTTGCCGATCGACTTCACTTCGCAGACCAGCACGGGCTGGAGCAGGCCGCGCTCGCCCATCGATGCGGCCAGCGCGTCGAGTTTCACCTGGCTGTGCAGCGCGGCGTGGCGATGGTTGTCGATGTGGTGCTTGATGGCGTCGATGCGCACCTCCTCGATCGACCCGCCGTGCGTCCGGGCGGCGACGATGTTCTGGCCGTTGACGCGTTGCCCGTCGCGGAGGCGTTTGGGTTTGGCGGTGGCGGTGCTCATGGTTGTCCTCTCTTAACGCATGGGCCCGAGGGTTCGCGCCGCTGAACTGACGGCGGTTCGACGCGGGCGAGCTGGCGTTCAGTTCCAGCCTCCCCGCGCCACCCGGGCCCTACTCCCAAGGGTTTGAAGGCGAGCGAAGCCCAGCGCGTAGCTTCGCCCGCGAGTCGGGTGATGGGCGCCGGGAACGTCCCGGCAAGGCTGGTTGCGAAACCCTCGTGTTCATTCCCATCACCTGAATGCCGTCGGGCCCTCGCGTGGGGCGCCCGACGGCGGAGCGTGTTTACGCCGCGTCGCGATCGGCCGGCTGCTCCCGCCGATCGGTGCCCAACCGTTTGAGCCACGCCCGGTACCAGCCGGACCACCACCAGTCGGCAGCCCGTGTTTCAGGGGAATGCTGTTCGTCGGGCGTGGCGCGGCCGACGTCGAACGCGCGTCGGCGTGCCCTTGCGAGTCGGCCCACGATGTGCACGGGGATGCGCTTCATGGTGTTACTCCCTTCGGAAGGTGAAAGCCGGGGGCGGTGTTGCATGGGCGGGAACATCCCGCCCCACTGGCCGTGTCATTCAGGCAGCGCCGCCCCCGGTTAAACCGTCGCCGCTGCTTTCGAAGCGGCGACGGACGCATCAGTGATCGGGTCTCGCGTGGAGCCCGTGCGTGGTCAGAGCCCGCCCATGAGCCAGGCCGCGACGCGAAAGCCGACGGCGAGGCCGATGCCGATGTTCATCGCCAGGCCGGTGGCCATGAGTCCGATGAACATCGCGTCGCCGAAGCGGCGCGGATCCAGCGGCCGTCTGATTGGTTGTTGAAAGCCGGGGAAGACCGCGGCGGGCCGGGGCGGTGCGTCGTTCGTGTCGATGGTCGTGCGTCGGATCATGGAAACCTCCCTCAAGGTTGGTGGATGGATGGCAAGGATCAGGCGACCTGGTCGATCGACCCTTCGCGGTTCCAGTGCGACCGGCGGGTCTGTCCGATCCGGGCCAGCAGGTCGCGTTCGAAGGCATCGCGGTGGGTGACCGGGTTGCGCCAGATCGTCTGCAAGCCGATGGCGATGATGCCGATGTTGTGGCTGTCGACTTCCGGCAGCTGAATCTCGACGTCGGCCCGGCCGGTGGCAGGATCGAGCACCGCCACGCCACGCTCGCGACCAGGGACCTGGACGCCGGACCGAATGAACGGATGCAGGGCGAAGCCGGCGGCTTCTAACTGGTCCGCCAGGCTGCTGAGCAGCGCCCGGACCTGTTCGAGCACGCGTTGCTCGGCGCGGCGCGTCGCCTCCGCTTCGCGTCGCCGGTGTTCGGCTTCCTCGGCTTCGCGTTCGCGTTCGACCTGGTCGATGGCCACGTTGATGCGCCCTTCGAGTTGGGCCCGGGGGCTGAGACTGTCGGCGGTGACGGGCTTCGAGTGCTGTGCGTTGATCATGAGGATCTCCCTGGAACAGGTGACTTGATGAAAAAACCCAGCCGCCACCCACGCGGCGCGTGGGTGGCAAGCTGGGCCTTCCGGGGGCAATGAATGAAAACCACCGGCGTGGCGGAATGGAACGCCACGCCGGCGGTGAGGACAAACAAAACAGCCGCCGACGCATGGAGCGCCGACGACTGCTTCCGGGGGTAAGTGAAAAACCGCGACGAGAGGCATGGAGCCTTCCCGCCGCGGCTTCCGGGGGCAGCGTAGAAATGCGACGCGCGACAGCTGGACGTGCCGCGCGTCGCGGGGGAGTGGAGGCTGGAGAGACCGCCGACGGTCAGCCGATCTGACGCAGCAGCGCCAGCGCGTCGGCCATGTCGGGATCGATGTAGATCTCCGTCGTCTTGAGCGTGCCGTGTCCAAGCAGCTTCTGCGCGGCGAGCTCGCCGGCCCGGCCGTGTTCGCGGGCCATCATCGTCGCGAAGTTGTGGCGCAGCTGCCCCGGCGTGAAGCGTTGCTGCTTTCGCCAGGTGAGCAGCTCGGCCCAGCGTTTCACACCCAGTCGCTTGCGCCACTCGGCGCGGCGTTCCCAACGCATCATCTTCTTGCGGCCGGTGGCGAGCACCTGCCGCCGCGCCAGCTTCGCCGGCGGTTGATGCATCGCATCGCAGGCCCGTTCGACCTGGTCGCGATAGAGTTCGCCGCTCGTCCATCGCCACAGCGTGTCGGGCGCTGCCATCCCGGGCAACGTCGATGCATCGATCCGCCGGATCCAGTCCTTGACGATGCGCTGCGCAATCGGCCCGAGGAAGATCTGCCGGAGCTTGCCGTGATGTTGTGTCTTGTGCTCCGCCGGCTGATAGATCATCCAGTCGTCCAGCTCGTGCAGCTCCGAGCGTCGCATCTCCGCCAGCTCGCTCGTCCGCATGCCGGTATGCAGGTGCAGGTCGATCATCGTCGCCAGTTCGAACGCCTCGGCCGTGGCCTGCTCCGCCAGGTGCGCTTGCAGCCCGGTGAGCAGGTGCTCCGGTGCGGAGCTGACCGGCTTGCGATCGGGCGCGG
This sequence comes from Phycisphaerales bacterium AB-hyl4, assembly GCA_041821185.1. Lineage (NCBI taxonomy): Bacteria > Pseudomonadati > Planctomycetota > Phycisphaerae > Phycisphaerales > Phycisphaeraceae > Natronomicrosphaera > Natronomicrosphaera hydrolytica. Next base: position 199,631 of record JBGUBD010000005.1, read on the forward strand.
TCGTGCGTCCCTGTTTCAGCGGCTCGACCAGCTTCAGGTCGGCCACCGTCTCGGCCGACAACCAGCGGCGCGGCGGCTTCGCCGCCCAGGCGAAGATGCGGCGGATCCGATGCAGCCGCTTGTTGATTTCCTTGCGAGCCAGGCCGCTCGCTTCCATCCAGTCGCGGCAGACGTAGAGCAGCTCGGCGCAGAAGTCCGCCGGCTGCAGCTCCGCGATCTGCGGTGGTCGCTCGGTCTCCGGCAGCTGGCCCGACTCGACCAGCGCCAACGTCTCCGGATCCGTCGAGGCCAGCCGCAGCGACTTCGCCGCCTGGCGTTGCTGATCCGCTTCGCGGGTCGATCGACGTCCCCCGTCGCGGGTTTCCTTCTGGTAGTACTCGTCCGCTTCGGCGAAGTAGCGGTCGAGCATCGCGTCGATGGTGGGTGGCGCCTGGGTCCGTCGTTGCCATCGGCGCGGTGCAGGTTGGGCAGGGATGCTGCTCAAGATCGGTCACTCCCCCCGGGGTGGTCGCCCCGGTGTTCGGTTGGGCCTCCGATGCTCGTGTTGTCCGTTCGTCCGTGTACATCCCTGAATCGGCTCAAAAAGTCCGCACGCACAGCCGCCTAACAGAAGCCAGGCCTCTCGCGAGGATGAGGGGTGGCGACCGTGCGTACGGAACCTTGGCGACTTGCGTCGCGTCGGCGTTGGGTTGTGTGTCAGGTTGCGGGTGATGGTCCGCGCCCTGACTTCTGTTGGAAACCAGCATGCGCGAAGATTTCGCCCGGGTCAACTGAAAAGTTGGCGACGGGAGGCCTGCGAGGGGTTTTCCACAAACCGTCAATCGGGGATTGTTAGGAAGTCGCAGCCGGGGCGGGGCCGGGTCGGGCGATGAGGGGAACGCGAACGCGCAACCGTCGGTCTCCTGAACCGAAGGGTTCAGATTCGCGCGCAGCAAAAAGGCCCGCGAGCCATCACGCACGCGGGCCTAAGTCGTTTCATCGTCACAGATTCAGGCAACAGAAGTCAGGGACAGATACGCCCGATCTGCGACGAGTCGCGGCCCATATGTCCGCGAATGCACCTGGCACGATTCGAACGTGCAACCTTCGGTTCCGTAGACCGATGCTCTATCCAATTGAGCTACAGGTGCGTCGGCAAAACGGTGCTTGCCATCAAGCCTGAATAGGATAGCGTTGCTCGCCACGCGGGGCAAACGAGGGGCGGGGGGGCATAGCGGCTGGAGTGGGCTCCCTTGGGGCGGTCAGGCTTGGGGTTGGGGGCGGAGGGTGGCGGTCATTTCGTGGGCTTCGCTGGGGGCGAGGGTGATGGCGTTGTCTGCGACGTTGCCGGACTCGATGCAGACGAAGCCGGGCCAGTCGTCGTCGCCGAGGTCGGGGAGTTTGAGCGACTTGTCGGTCCAGGGGTTCCAGACGATGGTGCTGTTGGCGTTGTGCTTTTCGATGACGATGTTTCGTTTGTAGCCGGGGTCGTGGAGCGTGCAGTGGCCGGGGTGGTTGATGTAGACGCGATCGGTTTCGCCTTCGAAGCGGAGGGGCGGGTTGGCCTGGGTGAGGCGTTCGGCGTTGCGGGTTTTGTCGATGTAGCTGAGGCCGGCGAGGCCGGTGATTTCGATGTCGTGGATTTTGCTGATGGTGAAGTAGGTGTGCAATGCCTGCTCGAACTGGGCGGGCTGGTTGGTGGTGTTTTCCGTGCGGAGCTGCATTTGCAGCTCCTGGCCGACGGTGATGGTGAAGGTGAGGCGGAAGGGGGCGATGTCGCGGGTGAGTGTGAGTTGGACGCGTTGGTCGGGAAGTTTGGTGGCTTGGGTGAGTTGCCAGGCGGCGAGGCGGGCTTGGCCGTGCGGTGGTGCGGTGGGGTCGTGCTGGTTCGGGCCGAACCATGGGAAGCAGATGGGGATGCCGCCGCGGATGGGCTTGTCGGGGTGGATGTTGGATTTCGGGCTCATGAACAGGACGGGCTTATCGCCGGTGGGCTGGTACTCGGCGATGTGAGCGCCGTGGAGGTAGATGACGGCGGTGGCGGCGTCGGCGGTGATGACAGCGCGGGGCATGCCCTGGCCGGGGTCTTCGAAGCGGAGGGTTTCGGGGATGCCGAACTGTTCGTTTAACGATTGGGCGGTGGCGTTTTTTGTCATGGATTGATTGTAACGGGGGTGGGGAGTGGGAGACGCCCCCGGCGTGACGCCGGGGGCTTCGAAGCCGGGGGGGAGGCGGCGGGTTTGGGGAAATGGGTAATGCAGCTTCGGGCCGGCGTTGCTACATTGGTGTCACGGCTGTGTACGAATTGAAATGTCCATCTTGCGGCCAGGTGTTGCGTGCAGCGTTCGTGCGAGCGGGGGCGGTGACGGATTGTGCGCGCTGTGCCCATCGGTATCGGATCAAGGATTCGCAGATCGCGCGGAAGGTGTTGGCCACGCCGGGCGGGGGCGAAGCGGGGGGCGGTCAGGGCACGCTGCTGCCGGGGGCGAAGGAGCTGGCGTCGATGGCGGGCGCGCGGCTGCGGGTGGACGATGATGGGAACGTGATCGGCTTGTCGGGGCTGTCGGAGATGATGCGTCACGAGGGGGTGGGCACGCCTCGTCGTCGCTCTGCAGACGACGCACCGCCGCCGCCTGGTCGACCTGCTCGGACGCCGCTGCCGACGGCGACGACTCGACTGACGGGTCCGCGGTCGCTTTACATGATTGCGTGCACGCTTTGCCTGGGGCTGGTGGTGGTGGGGGTGGCGTTGTGGCATGCGAGCTCGGTGGCGCCCGGGCGCGCGGGGGCCGGGGCGGGGCAGGCGGACTTGCCGATGATCATGGCGGTTCGGCTGTCGCATGAGCCTTGGGAGCGGCCTGGCGAGCCCTATGACCGGTCGCAGCAGGCCGGCCGAGCTGCGGACGGCGTGCGATTGATTGATACGAATCTGGGGATGCCGATCAACGGTCAGCCGATGCTCAGTGCGTCGGTGGTGACCTCGCGGCCGGACGTTGTGTCGCGGGCGCGGGTGCATGTGTCGTTGATCGATCAGACGGGGATGGAGGTCGCACGGACGCGGGCGGACGTGGCGATGATCGCGCGTGATCAGCGGTATCGGCTGCTGCTGCCCGTGCCGACGGACCTGACGCAGTCGTGGCTGGATTTGCGTGTGTCGTCGCGGGTGGAAGTGCTCGATTCGGTTGAAGACGGCAGGCTGATGGAAGGCGCGGTGGCGATGCCGATGACCAACGCGTCGGTGCGTGGGCTTCGGCTGCTGGCGGCGAACACGGAAACGGTGTCGATGCGACGGACGCTGTTTCTGATCACCGCGATGGACGAAGGGGGGTATCCGATCATGCGTTGGCGGGCGATGTGGAATCGGCCATCCGCGCCGGATCAGCCGATTGAATGTCAGATCATCATCCCGACGCTGCCCGACACGCCGGTGGATCGTTGGGACGTGCAGATGGTGGGTCAGCCGATGCGGCCTGAGCGTGACGCCGAGCATGAGGCCGCCGAGGGGTCGGAGCCTTGATTCGACAACGCGGTTTCGCGCTTGCGACATTCCGCCGTCATGCTTTCGCCGCGTTTGTCGAGTATGCGGGCCGAACGCGCGGGCCAAGGCCCGCGGCTAAATGGGGTCGCCGGATTGGAACCGGGTTGTCGTGTTAGAGATGGGCTACACTTGTCGGTCGCCATATTGGGCGTGAGCGGTGCGTAGCGGGTATAACCTGCGGGGCCCGCAGGCCATGGCAAGGGGGCGATAGCGCACACTGTTTTATGATGATGAAAGCTCCCGCGAGGGAGCACGAACCCGCTGGCGCGTTCGTCTGTCGCTGTCTCGGCGACGTTCGGGGCACGACCGGCCGCGACCGACCTGCCCATGTTTTTTCCCATCCGCACCGATCGCCGACTCAAGCGTACGCCGTGGGTGAACTACACCCTCATCGCGGTGAACGTGTTGATCTTCGTCGGCGGGTTTCAGCAGATGGGGCAGTTCTGGCTTTGGCCCGGCGAGCCGCGCCTCTGGCAGTTCATCACCTACCAGTTTTTGCACGTGAACCTGTGGCACCTGCTGGGGAACATGGTGTTTTTGTGGGTGTTCGGCAACTCGGTGGAGGATCGGCTCGGCCGAGTGGGGTACCTGTGCTTTTACCTGGCGGGCGGCGTAATGGCGGGGCTGGGGCATGCCTGGACCGAGCCGGCGCCGGTGCTGGGGGCGTCGGGCGCGGTGGCGGCGGTGACGGGGGCGTACCTTGTGTTGTTCCCGCTGACGAATGTGACGATCGTCTTTTGGATGATCATCATTTATGCCTTTGAAGTGTCGGGCATGGTGCTGATTCTGTTCCGCGTGATCACGGACGTGGTGTTTTACTTTCTGGACTTCGGCAACGTGGCGTATGTGTCGCACTTGGCGGGCTATGCGTTCGGGTTTGTGGTGGCGTTGGGGCTGCTGGTGGGGCGGGTCGTGCCGCGCGAGCCTTACGACCTGCTGTCGTTCATCGAGCAGCGGCGTCGACGGTCGGAGTTTCGTCGGCTGACGCGGAGCGGGTATCAGCCCTGGGAGGGAGCCAGCGGCGGCGAGGGCGATCGCGCGGACGCGGCGCTGACGCCCGAAGCAAAGGCGAACCAGCAGCAGATCTTCGAGCTTCGCCGGGATGTGACGCAGGCGCTGGCGGTGCATGATCTGCCGGAGGCGGCCCGGCTGTACCGCGATCTGCTCGGCATCGAATCGCATCAGGTGCTCAACGAGCAGCCGCAGCTTGACGTCGCCAATCAGCTCATGGCCGAGGGCCGTTACGCCACCGCCGCCGCCGCTTATGAGCTGTTTCTCAAGCATTACCCGGGCTACAGCCATCGCGAGCAGATTCAGTTGATTTTGGGGCTGATCTATGCCCGCTATCTGCACCAGCCCGACCGCGCTCGCGAGTTGCTGTCTACCGCGGCCCGTCGGCTCAGCGGCAGCGACCAGCAGCTCGCCCGGCAGGTGCTCGATGAGGTTGAATGATGCGGGTTGTCCCGGGGGCTTTCTCACTCCTGCCAGCCAAACTTTTGACGCCGAACCCACCCTGCCAGCCGATACAATGAGGGACATGGTGCGCGTTCGCCCTGTCCTGAAGTTGTTGTTTGTTTTTACGGGCGGGTTCGAGGGATGCGGCTGGACCAGCTTATCGCCGACTTGACGGTGCGCGTTGCTCGGGGCGACGCGCGGCGCGACGTCCGCGACCTGACCGACGACTCTCGACAGGCGTCGCCTGACTGTTTGTTCATCGCGCGGACGGGTGCGGACGCGGACGGCCGATCGTTTATCCTCGACGCGATCGCCCGCGGCGCGACCGCCGTCCTCGCCGAGTCGCCGCTGCCCGATGACCTGCCCGAGCATGTCACCCTGCTGAGCGCCGATCAGGTCGATCAACGGCTGGCCGGCCTCCTCGCCAGCCGACTGTTCGGCCAGCCACACGAGAAGCTGCGCCTGATCGGCATCACGGGCACGAACGGGAAGACGACGACCGCCTGGATCGTCCGCCATCTGCTCGAATCCGCCGGCCTGCGATGCGGACTCATCGGCACGGTCGCGGTCGACGTGGGCGAAGTTTCGCGTTCCGAGTTTCGAGTTTCGAGTTCAGATGACGCTCCAGCCACGACGACGGCCGCGCCCCCCAACTCGAAACTCAAAACTCCAAACTCGGAACTTCCCCAAAACACCACCCCCGGTGCGATTGAGTTTGTTCGTCTGCTGTCGCGGATGGTGGCAAACGGTTGCCAGGCTGCCGTGGCGGAGGTGTCTTCGCATGCGCTGCATCAGGGCCGGGCCGACGCGCTGCGGTTTGATGCGGTGGTGTTCACCAACCTCTCGGGCGATCACCTGGACTATCACCAGACGATGGCAGCGTACGCCGAGGCGAAGGCTCACTTGTTCACGTTGCTCAAGCCGATCGGCAGAGCGATTGTGAACGCGGACGATCAATATGCCGAGGCGATGCTGGCAGCAGCGCCCGAGGGCGCTCGCGTGGTGCGTTGCAGTCGGCTGGAAACGGGGTCAGCCGGCGACAGTGCCGACATCGTGTCGGATGTGCAGCGCGTCGGCGCGACGGTGTTGCACGCCTCGGCCGAGGGCAGCGATGCACGCTTCGACGGGCCCTGGGGTTCGATGCAGGTGATGCTCCCGCTGGTGGGTCCGCACAACGTGATGAACACGTTGCAAGCCATCGCCGCCGCCCACGCGGTCTGCGATCTCGGCAGCACGCTTCGCCAGGCACTGACCACCTGCCCGCCCGTGCCGGGTCGGCTTGAGAAAGTTCCGAGTTCCGAGTTTCGAGTTTCGAGTTCAGATGATGCACCCGTATCGACCACGGGTACGCCTCCCAACTCGAAACTTCCCACCGTTCTCGTCGATTATGCTCACACGCACGACGCGCTGGACAACGTGTTGCGTGCGCTGCGGCCGTTGACGAAGGGTCGGCTGATCGTGCTCTTCGGCTGCGGCGGAGATCGCGATCGCACGAAGCGGCCGAAGATGGCGCGGGTTGCGCAGCAGTGGGCCGACGTGATTTTCGTCACGTCTGACAACCCGCGCACGGAAGATCCGCAAAGTATCATCGACGACATCACCGAAGGCTTTACCTCTTCCCCCGAGGCAGCGCGGCTTAAGCCGCGATGCCCTGCCCCCGAAACCACACCCGCAAGCATTCCCACAATCCACATCGAGCCCGACCGCGCTCGCGCGATCCGCGCTGCGATCGACGCCGGCGGTGCGGATGACACGGTCTTGCTTGCGGGCAAGGGCCATGAGGATTACCAGATCCTCGGCAAGGACAAACATCATTTTGACGATCGCGAACACGCCGCGGCTGCGCTGGCGCGGTGGCGGTCTGATCGATCGTCGCCCGCGAGTGTTGTTGAAACGTCAACGCCGCCTTGCCAATCGTGATCCGCATGCACACGCCCGCCACCATTCCGCCGCAGCCGCCGTCATCTGATCACGAATCGGACGATGCGCTGGGTATGGCGCGACGTTTCTGGACGCCGCGCCACATCGCCGAGGTGACGGGGGGGCGATGGCTGCGTAAGCCGAGCGATCTCGATCGGCCGTTGGCGGGCTTGTCGATCGACACGCGCACGATCGGTGCGGACGAGGTTTTCCTTGCCATCGTCGGCCCACGGTTCGACGGCCATAACTTCCTCCCCGCCGCCGCCGCCGCGGGGGCTGCGATGGCGATTGTTGAGGAAGTTTCGAGCTCTGATGATGTTGCCGACTCTAAACTTCCCTTACTTCACGTGGACAGCGCGGTTGAGGCGTTGCATCGTCTTGCAGGCGCGTGGCGGGACGTGCTCGCCGCGGCGGGCTGTCGTGTGATCGCGGTCGTCGGCTCGAACGGCAAGACCACGACGCGACATCTGGTGCACACGGCGTTAAATAAGAGCGTGGTTTCTGGTTCCAAGGCAGACGATCAGTCGTCACAACGAGAAACCAGAGACCAGAAAGCAGAAACCGCTGCGCAGCGGCTCGAAGGCACGCAATCGCCGCGCAGTTTCAACAACCATCTGGGGGTGCCGTTGACGCTGCTGGCGGCGCGGGCGGAGCATGATTTTGTGGTCGCGGAGATCGGGACGAATCACCCCGGCGAGATCGCGGCGCTGGCGTCGATCGCTCGGCCGAGCGCGGCGGTGATCACCAGCGTCGGCCGAGAGCATATGGAACACTTCGGCACGCTCGAAGCGGTCGCCCGCGAAGAGGCGGCCGTGCTCGACCACCTCGTCGAGCAGGGGCTCGCCGTGATTGAGGCCGAAGCGATGCAGCGGATCGCTGGCGTTCGCGCGATGCCCGAACATGTGCATGTCGTCCGCTTTGGCGAAGGCGATGACGCGGACGTTCGCTATGAAAACCTGAGCGAAACGCCCGTCGGGCTGCGGTTTGATGTGGTGGGCGATGCGGTGTCGGCGTCGAATCAAACATCAAAGGTCGGCCGGGAGGCGATGACGCTTCCGTTGCTCGGCAGGCATAACGCGAGCAACGCGCTGGCGGCCGTGGTGGTGGGGCGATGGATGGGTGTATCGCTTGATGAGTTGGCGAAGCAGCTTGCGGGCACGTCAGCAGTGCCGGGTCGGCTGGAAGTGCGTCGCGTCGGCCTGCCGACCGCAGCGGTGCTCGTGTTGCACGACGCGTACAACGCCAATCCCGATTCGATGCAAGCCGCGATTCGGACATTGGTCAACGTCCAGGCGACGACTGCCGACACAAACCAGAAACCAAAAACCAAAAACGAGAAACCAAAGGCCGCTGCCCCTCGTCGTATCGCGATTCTGGGTGACATGGCTGAGCTTGGTAAGCATGGCCCGGACGCGCATCGTCAACTGGGGGAGGAACTGGTCAAGCAGGGCGACGCGATCGATCTGGTGTTGCTCGTCGGGCAACTGACGTTGTTCACCGCGGAGGCGTTGTCACGCCGATGGCCTAACGAGCGCGTGCACGTGCTCGGCCCGCTGAACGACGCGGCGGCGCAGCGCATCGCGGACATGCTCAAGCCTGGCGATATCGTGCTGCTCAAAGCGTCGCGCAGCGTAGCGCTCGAACGCGTGCTGCCTGCGATTGAACAGCGGTTTGCAACATGATGCTATTCGTGGCCGATTGCTCGCGCGACGTCGTCGTGGGGGATGGGCTTTCGATTACGATGACGAGAACGAGAACGATACTGTTTTTTGATGATTAATTTCTGAACTCATGCTTTACCTGCTTGTCGATCGCTTTCGTGACTGGATTGAACAGACGCCGCTGCTCAGTGGGCTGCGTGTGTTTCAGTTCGTGGAATTTCGCGCGATCATGGCGGTCATCATCGCGTTCGGCATTGTCGTGCTGCTGGGCAATCGCACGATCCGTTGGCTGCTGACGCAAAAGATCGGCGACAACCCTGAGTTCTATCACAAAGACCTCAACCAGATCATGCGCCAAAAGGCGAACACGCCCACGATGGGCGGCATTCTCATCGCTGGTGCGATCTTCGGGACGACGCTGCTGCTGGCGAACCTTGCGAGCTTTTACGTGGCGATGGCGATGATCTGCCTGGTCTGGCTGTTCCTGATGGGGCTGGTGGATGACTGGCTGAAGCTGACGAGCGCCCGCCGCAAGCCCGGCTCGCGCGAGGGGCTGTATTCGGGCGAGAAGCTGCTGCTGCAGATCGGCCTGGCGGTGGTGCTGGGTTTGTTCACGCATCATCACGGCGGGCAGAAGTTTGAGATCGACGAACGGCCGATGGTCGCGGCGATCGCGAGCGATGACGCGGACGCGATCGCATATCAGCGCGAACAGCAGCAGCGCGATCTTCGGGAAATTCAAGCGATGAGTCGCAGTCTGAACCTGCCGTTCCTCAAGTCGTGGGTGCAGGAGGATGATCGCTGGGTGCCCGCGCCGACGCTGATCGAGCTGGGCGTGTGGAGCTTCGTGCTGCTTACGATTCTTGTCGTGGCGGGCTCGTCGAATGCGGTGAACCTGACCGATGGGATGGACGGCCTGGCGAGCGGGATCATGGTGATTGTCGCGGTGGCGTTCATGATTCTTGCGCTGATCGCCGGCCTGGGCGATGGCTCGCTGGCGAAGTGGCTGCTCGTGCCTTACATCCCGCTGACCGATGAGTTGGCGGTGGTCGCCGGGGCGATGGTCGGGGCGTGCCTGGGCTTTTTATGGTTCAACTGTTCGCCCGCGCAGGTGTTCATGGGCGATACGGGTTCGCTGCCGTTGGGCGGGCTGATTGGCTTCATCGCGATCGCGATTCGGCAGGAGTTTCTGCTGCTGATCATCGGCGGCGTGTTCGTGATGGTCGCGGTGAGCGTGATCCTACAGGTCGGCTACTTCAAGATCTCCGGCGGCAAGCGCATCTTCCGCTGTGCGCCGATCCACCATCACTTCCACCTCGGCGGCTGGACGGAGCAGCAGGTGGTCGTCCGCTTCTGGCTGATGACGGCGCTGCTGGCGGCGATCGCACTGGCGACGATCAAGCTGCGGTGAAGGTTGAAGGCGACCCACGGATGCCATCCGTGGGCTTTGGCGATTCGCGGTGTGAGGATGGGATGGCCTTATCGGCCGCGGCGGGGGGCGCGGTTCTGGTCGCCGCCGTTGCCGCCTGCACCTTCCTGGAAGATCTGGTTCATGTCCTGTGCGGCGGCGAGCACGAGCTCGTTTCGGCCGGTGTCGAGTCGATAGACCAGAAGCATGGCGGAGGAGTTTTCGAGGACGAAGAGGGCTTCCTCTTCGGTGCGTGCGCGGGCAGTGAGGAGGGTGAAGTTTTCGCGGGCGATGACCTGTCCGCCATAGGCCTGGCTGGTGAGGCCGGCGTCGTGGCGGTCGCCGAGCTGGACGACGAGCAGGCCGGCGAGGAGGAAGGCGGAGGCGACGAGGCTGAAGCAGGCGAGTTGGATGCGTGTCATCGGAGGATCTCCGGTTGAAAGTCGGTGGTGGCGGGGCGCGGGTGTGGCGATGGGCTCAGCGGCCGTTCATGACGTCGCGGAGGTCATCGCTGACGCGTCGGCCGTCGATGAAGTTCAGGTCGCCGGTGCGGGAGTCGAAGCGGGCGACGACCATCTGCGAGCTTTGCATTTCGATGATGTAGACGGCGGCCTGGGGCCCGCGGGCCTGCACTTCGCCGGCGATCATGAGGAACTGGCGCGGCCCGGCGAACTGGGCTTCCGCCTGGCTGGGCGAGAACGCCGTGACGACCAGCGCCGCCAGCAGCACGGCATTGATCAGGATCAGCGAGGCCAGAGAGCGTTGGTTCATCGGTGTTACTCCGCAAACGGAAGGTGGACGGCGGGGCGAACAGCAGTATGCCCGCCGGTTGGTTCGGTGTGGATCAGTCCTGATGCGTTCGCCGAGAGCTTAGAAAGCTCACGCTGCCGGCGAGCAGGCAGAGCAGCAGCGACAACACCAGCGGAACCCACTGCTGCGTTTCCGGCGCGGGCGAGACATCGTCTTGCGCCAGGGCCGGGGCGGCTGTGACAGCGAACAGCATCGGAACGGCGAAAAGGAGACGCTTGAGCATGCCTGAATCATAAGCTGCGCAGCAGCGAGTGTAAATGGCCAGACGGCGGGGGGTGGGGGGGGGAAGAAGGGTTTCTGGTTTGTGGTTTCTCGTTTCTGGTTGGTGATTTGTGGTTTTTGGTTGGTGGTGTGTGGTTGGTTGGGGGGGCGGGCAAGGGGAAATTGAATCGTGGAAATCGGCGATTCGGCTTCACTCGGTGCTACGATTCGGGGGAAGGGAGTATGTCATGGCATTTGGTGAGAAAGCCGGCTCGTTCTGGTCGGCGACGAAAGAGGTGTTCGGGCGATTTACGAGCGATCAGCCATTCCAACTCGCGGCGGCGCTGTCGTTTTACCTGCTGCTGTCACTCGCGCCGCTGCTGCTGGTGGTGGTGGGTGTGGCGGGGCTGGTGCTCGGCGAGCAGGCGGCGCGAGGAGAGCTGGTCGAGCAGATTGAAGGCACGGTCGGCACGGAAGGGGCCGAGGCGGTGCAGACCGTGCTTGCCCATGCCGAGCAGATCGGCGGCGGGGCGGTGTCGCTGACGATCGGGCTGGTGACGTTGCTGGTCGGGGCGACCACGGTGTTTGCGCAATTGCAGAACTCGTTGAACCAGATCTGGCGGGTGCAGCCGAGCCCGAAAAAGAGCAACGCGGTGTGGACGTTTATCCGTACACGGCTGCTGGCGCTGGGGGTGGTGGTGATGATCGGTATTTTGCTGCTGGCGTCGCTGATCACGTCGAGCGTGCTGGCAGGGATGCAGGAACAGGTGGATGCCTGGCTGCCGGGGCTGGGGGTAACGTCGCGGGTGTTGGATCTGGTGTTCACGCTGGTGGTGATGACGGTATTGATCGCACTGGTGTTCAAGTTTCTGCCGGACGTGAAGATCGCCTGGCGGGACGTGTGGGTGGGGGCGGCGGTGACGGGTGTGCTGTTCGGGATTGGTAAATTCGCGATTGGCGCGTACCTGGGGCAGGCGGGGATCGGGTCGGCGTACGGGGCGGCGGGATCGCTGGTGGTGCTGCTGGTGTGGGTGTACTACTCGGCGTTAATCCTGTTTTTCGGGGCGGAAATCACGCACGTGTACGCCCGGCGGGTGGGCGCGAACATTCAGCCGGCGGATTATGCGGAGCGGACGGATCGGGCGCCCGGCGAGCCGAGCGGTGAGCGGCGGGGCGATGATGAGAGCGAACCTCGGGCGGCGGCGTGAGGGGTGAGATGGATTACGCATCGAACCTGAGCTGTGTGTATGGGGATGACGCCCACGGATTGAATCCGTGGGCGTCGCTCAAGCGCACGTGAGAGTTATACGGTTTCGAGTTATTCCCAGCGCGTTTTCCCACTCCCTCTCCCTCCCAGGGAGAGGGCTGGGGTGAGGGTGAAACGGCTGCGAAGTTGAGGCCTATCAGCATGCTGTGTCGCGGATGGTGCGGGGGCTTCCGACCCTCACCCTGACCCTCTCCCTGGAAGGGAGAGGGAACCGGACGCGCTGGGATTAACTTCAAGCCGTATTAGGTTCAATTTGTGGGAGGCATGAGGCACTCGGTGACTCATGCGTGGGAGTCGGAGTTGTGGCAGTAGGTTTCGTAATTGGCGTAGATGAGGCCTGCGGCGGTGAGGAGGCAGAGCGTGCCCGCGGCGACGCCGAGCGTCAGAGCGTGGAGGTCGCCGAGCGCGACGTACTGCCGCATCGCAAACAGCGAAACGGCGAAGAGACTGGCAAGCATGATCGCGACGACGAAGCGGGGCGTGCGGACTTGCGGCGGGGTGGGCATAAGCAGTGACTCGTCAATCCTGTGACCGGGGCGAAGACTAACGTATTTTACCCCGCCGACTCGGGGCTGCCCAGTGATTCGGGCAGGGTTTGTACGAACCCGCGGATCTCGTCCCGCACCCGGCGGTCGTGGGGCATGGCCTGCCCACGGCCTGCCCGTCGTCCGCAGCGCGGACGGTGATGATGTTGTCGGAGCTGAATCCGCCCTAACTCATTGTTTTGTCATGGCTCCTCGTGTTCGTCAGATGGCGAAAGATCAGCTGATCTGCGGTTCGTTCTCAAATTCGCGGTTGTGGAGCCGGGCAGGGCTTCAGTCGGCGGGGTGACTGACCGATATTTGCTTCGTCTGCTCGGCGTCAGGGCCAATGCGCTCGACGTGGAACCGAGGCGATGTCGCTTCGGGGGGACTGAGGTCGCCCATGCTGTGGCGGCAGTTTGTTTTGCCAAAAGTGGTGTAATTGTCCATGGCAGCCTCCGAATCCTGCATTGATACGCTGCGACTAAGTTCCAGCAAGCGTCACGATCTACTGACCCGGCTGGAGCGGCGCGCCGACGACCAGGCATACATGGACCTGCGCGGTGATCGGCGGGTGGCGTTCAACGACAGCGCGGGCCTGGTGCTGAAGGTGTTTCATCCCGGCGGCTCGAACGCCAACTACCTCGTTCGGCCGCGCAATCTCAGCGCGTCGGGCATCGCTTTTCTGCACGGGCACTATCTGCATCCGGACAGCGAATGCGAGATCAGGCTCAAGTCCGTCGCTGGCAAGCATCACGTCGTGTATGGCAAGGTCATGTGGTGTCGTCACATCGACCTGAGTGTGCACGAAGTCGGCCTGCAGTTTGAATCGCCCATCGTGCTTGACGACTTCGTCGCAAGCCTCGTCCGCGCGCCGGGGGAAGCAGATGAAGCCAGCCACGAGTTGCCCCAGCTCGACGGCCGACTGTTTTATGTCGAAGACTCGCTGGACGACCGCGACCTGCTGAGCTTTTACATGAGCCAGCTTGGGGTCACGCTCGACACGGAGGCCGACGCGGACAGCGCCCTGGCCCGCATGAAGGCGAGCCCGCCCGACCTGGTGCTCGCCAACGTCTGCCTGCCGGGGATGCATGGGCTGGAACTGGCGCGGACGCTTCGGGCGCAGGGCTACGATCGGCCGATCGTGCTGTTGACGGCGAACCCGAAGCAGCCTGACGACGCGGAGGCCCTCGCGGCCGGTGCGTCGGCGGTGCTGCACAAGCCTTACACGTTCGAACAACTGTTGGCGACGTTGCGCGAGCATCTGCCTCAGCCTGTTGAGGTTGAGGCGGAACCGGTCGAGCCGGTGCTCAGCGAGCATTGGGGCAACCGTCGAATGCGGCCGTTGATTTTGAATTTTGTCAGTCGGCTGAGCGATCAACTGGCCCGCCTGCGTGAGCTGGTGGATAGCCGTGAAAATCTTGCGGTGCTTGAGAAGCATTGCCTGGACCTGCGCGGCTCGGCGGGCGGCTACGGCTATCCGCAGATCAGCGAAGCGGCCGAGCGGTTGCATCAGCATTGCGTCGACGGCGCCTCGCCCGAGGTGCTCAAACAGGCGTTGGTTCAACTCGAACGGCTGTGCAACTCGGCGAGCGATACCGCAGCGCGGACTCCGGTGCAGGAATAAGCCCGAGCGTGACCCTGTCCCTTGCGCAGCCAAAGTCGCTCGGCGTCGCACCGCCCGAGCCCAGACGCTCTCAAGCTGCATTTTCACTGCCCGGCTTGCTCATTTCAGCGACGATCGTAGACTGTCACTCTGTGAAACTATCCATGTGTCGCTTGTCGCCGAGGTGAGGTATCAGCCGGCGCGGCAGACACACGGGAACCGTCAGCCGTGGCTCGGCCTGCCCCTTCCAACTCAACCGCCGTCCCGTCAGCGAAGCTCAGTACGCGCGATGATGCCTCCACCGGAAGGCTGATTCTCCGCATGCTCACGCTCACGTGGCGATTCCGCTGGGGCGCGATCAAGCTGGTCATTTTTCAGGCGTTCATGCTCGCGATGGCCCTGTCGGGCCTCGGGCTCGTGGGCCTGGGCGTCGACGTTCTCCGCGACACGGAACTCGTCCGCCAGGCGTTGCCCAGTGATGAAATCAAAGAGCCGCGCTGGCCCTTCGGCTTCGAACCGCCCCCGGAGTGGACCACCTTCGGCGTCATCAGCGCTATTGCCGGGCTGATCTTCGTGATCGCCTTGATGCGGTTCGCCCTCGACCGTGTCACCACCGTCGCCAAGGCAAGGCTGGTGCAGGACATTGTCGTCTACTTGCGGACCCACGTTTACGACAAACTGCAACGGCTGAGCTTCCGCTTCTTCGATGCGAACGAGTCGGGCTCGATCATCAACCGCGTCACCGGCGACGTGCAGGCCGTTCGCCGATTCGTCGACGGCGTCATGGTCGAAGTGCTCATGCTCGTGCTGTCGTTGACGTTTTTCCTGACGTACATGCTCAGCATCCACACGACGCTGACGCTCGCCTGCCTCGCGACCACGCCGTTGCTGTGGGTGCTCACCGCGATGTTCTCCCGCATCGTCAAGCCAGCCTATCGGCTGAACCGCGAGCTGTACGACACCACCATTCGCGTGCTCGCGGAAAACGTCCAGGCGGTGCACGTCGTCAAAGGCTTCTCCCGGCAGAAGCAGGAGACGGCCAAGTTCGCCGCGGCCAACCATGCTGTCCGCGATCAGAAACAGTGGATCTTCTGGCGCGTCGCGACCTTCGGCCCGCTGATCAGCTTTGTCCCGCAGATCAACCTCGCGGTGCTCTTGGTCTTCGGCGGGTACATCTACATAAACGATCCCGAGTTCACGCTCGGCATGATCGTGGTCTTTTCCGGCCTGCTGCAGCAGTTTTCCACGCAGGTGGGCAACATTGCACAGATCGCCAACAGCGTGCAGCAAAGCCTCACCGGTGCCCAGCGCGTGTTCGAAGTGCTCGACGCGCCGGTAGAGATCACCAGCCCGGCAGACCCCGTTCCGCTGGGCCGGGCGGCGGGCGCGGTGCGGTTTGAGAACGTCAGCTTCAGCTACGGCGAGCACAGCAACGGCGAAGCCGAGCTGCAGGACATCAGCTTCGATGTTCAGCCGGGCCAGAGCGTCGCCGTCGTCGGTGCGACCGGTGCGGGCAAGACGTCGCTGTTGAGTCTGATCCCGCGCTTTTACGATCCGCAGCACGGCCGAGTGCTCGTCGACGGTGTGGACGTTCGCGAGTATGAGATCGACGACTTGCGACGCAACATTGGTCTCGTGTTCCAGGAAAGCTTCCTCTTTTCCAACACGGTTGCGGCGAACATCGCGTTCGGGCATCCGACCGCGACGCGCGAGCAGATCGAGCAGGCGGCGAAGATCGCGCAGGCGCACGACTTTGTCATGGAACTGCCCAAGGGTTACGACACGGTGCTGGGTGAGCGGGCGTCCAACCTCTCGGGTGGCCAGCAGCAGCGGCTCGCGATCGCCCGCGCGATTCTGCTCGAGCCGCCGATTCTGTTGCTCGACGATCCGACGGCCGCGATCGATCCGCAGACCGAGCACGAAATCCTCGCCGCGATGAACAACGCCATGCAGGGCCGAACCACCTTCGTCGTGGCGCACCGGTTGAGCACGCTTCGCCGGGCCGACCTTGTCATCGTGCTCGAGCGCGGGCGCATCGTTCAGACGGGCACGCATGAGGAGTTGATGAACAGCCGGGGCCACTACCGCAAGGCTGCGCGGTTGCAGATTCCCGACGACGAATCCCGGCGGCTGCTTGGCATGCCTGAGGCCGAGGCCGAGACGGAGGCGGACCGGATATGAGCGCCAACGACGCCAAGGCTTCCCATTCGAATACGGCCAAGACGCTGACGCATCGCGAGCTTGATGCGCGTGACGAGCCCAACCAGCGTCCGCTGAGCATGGCGATCATTCTTCGGTTGCTCAGTTTCACGCGGCCTTACGCGTGGCAGCGGAACACGTTGATCGGCATCGTGCTGCTGCGGGCCGTGCAGGTGCCGTTGCTCGCGTGGGCGGTGGCGGCGATCATCAACAGCCTCATCGCCCGCCGGGACTGGGACGGGCTGCTCTGGGGCACGGCCGGCTTCGTCGCGCTGGCGGTGTTCGCCGAGGTCACCATGCACTTTCGGCAGCGCTATGCGCTGGAACTGGGTGAGAAAGTCATTCACGACCTTCGCCAGCTCATGTTCGAGCATCTGCAGCGCATGCCGATGCGCTTTTTCAATATCACCAAGCTCGGCCGCGTCATCTCTCGCTTCGTCTCCGACGCGGAGGCACTTCGCTCCGGCGTGCAGGATGTGCTGTTCGTGAGTCTCGTCGGCGGCGGGCGGATGGTCGTCGCCGCGGCGATCATGCTCTGGTACGACCCGGTGCTGTTCGGCGTGGTCGCGGCGATGGCGCCCGTGCTGCACATGATCAACCGCTACTTCCGCTCGAAGCTGAGCCTGGCGTATCGACAGGTGCAGGAGTCGATGAGCCGTGTGACCGCGACGCTTGCCGAGTCGGTGTCGGGCATCCGCGTGACGCAGGGGTTCGTTCGGCAGGACGTCAACGCCGAGTTGTTTAACGACCTGATCGAAGACCACAGCGAATACAACATGCGCGCCGCAAAGCTGACGGGCGTGTTCCTGCCGTTGATCGAACTCAACAGCCAGTTTTTCATCTCCGTGCTGCTGCTGCTGGCCGGCTACCAGGTTGTGAACAACGTGCTCTGGGTGCACGAAGACCCGGTCTCGCAGGTTGAAGCGCTGGTCGTATTCTTCTTCATGGTGCCGCAGTTCTTCGGCCCGCTGTCAGCATTGGCCCGGCAGTACAACCAGGCGCTGACCGCCATGGCCGGCGCGGAGCGCGTCTTCAGCCTGCTTGACCACGAGCCCGAACCGCTCGACCCGCCCGACGCCGTCGATGTGGACGAAATCGAAGGCCGGGTCGAGTTCGACGAGGTCGGCTTCGAGTATCAGCCGGGCAAGCCCGTGCTTCACGACATCAACTTCACTGCCGAGCCGGGCCAGACCATCGCGCTCGTCGGCCACACGGGCAGCGGTAAGTCGACGATCATCAACCTCATCTCCAAGTTCTACCTGCCCACCGCGGGTCAGATCCGCATTGACGATCTCGACCTTGTGAAAATCTCCGCTGACTCCATGGCCAAGCAGCTGGGCATCGTGCTCCAGCAGAACTTTCTGTTTACCGGCACGGTCATGGACAACATCCGCGTGGGCAAGCCGGACGCGACCGAGGAAGATGTCTACGAGGCGGCCGCGAAGCTCGATTGCCTCGACCTGTTCGAAGCGATGCCCGAAGGCTTCAACACCAACGTCGGCGAGCGCGGCGGCAACCTGTCGCTTGGCCAACGGCAGTTGGTCTGCTTCACCCGCGCGATGCTCGCCGACCCGCGCATCATGATCCTCGACGAAGCGACCAGCAGCGTCGACACGATGACCGAGGCCCGCATTCAAAAGGCCCTCTCGCTGCTGTTGACCAACCGCACGAGCTTTGTCGTCGCGCATCGCTTGAGCACGATCCGCCATGCGGACATGGTTCTCGTCCTCGACGGCGGGCGCATCATCGAACGCGGTACGCACAACGAGTTGCTCGCCACGGCCGGCGTCTACGCCAACCTCTACCGCCAGTTCATCCATGCCAGCGAAGCGTGAGCAACGTTGTCGCAGGTCTGGCCGGGCAAGCCGAAATCATCATTGGCGGGTTTACGCCGTGCCGCCCGCGCGGTAGCGGGACGCGACGGCGTGGCGTGCGGGTTCGGTGAGTCTTTTTTCACAACAGGCTTGAATGGTCTGACGCGCGCGTCGGCCCATCTCGTGCAGGCCGAGGTCGATGGTCGCCAGCGGCAGCGTCCAGCCGCCTTCGTCGAGCACGGGGCCGGCGCCGACGATGGCGAGATCGTCGGGCACGCGCAGGCCGGCGGCGTGGGCTGTAAGCAGGCCGCCACGCGCCATGAAGTCGGAAGCGAAAAGGATCGCGTCGGGTTGAGGATCGAGCGCGAGCAGTTCGCGTGTGGCGTGAGCGCCGTCCTGTTCGCTGTAGCCGGCGCGGACGATGCGGGCTGGGTCGATCGGCAGGTCGTGGGCGCGCAGGGCGGCACGGTACGCGTCGATCCATCGGCCGGTGCTGAAGCGTTCGGGGCCCGGCGTGACGAGGGCGATACGCTCACGGCCGACGGCGACGAGGTGGCTGACCGCTTCGACGACGCCGCTGCCATAGTCAGGCATGATGCAATGGCTGAACCCGTCGGCCAGATCGCTGAACAGCAGCACGGTCGGCAGGGCCTGCCGTTGGCAGAGCGCGAGCAGGGCGAGGTTCACCGGCGACATCATGATCAGGCCGTCGAGCTCCGCGAGCGGCGGCACGTGGGCGAGCGAACCGCGATGCTGCTCTTCGTGGGGCATGTCGAACAGCCGCATGGCGACATCGCAGCCATCGTCGCGCACGCCGGCGAGCATGGGGCGGAAGTAGGGGTAGCCGTGGGCGAGGTCGGCGAAGGCGACGCCGAGCGTGAGCGCCGCGCGTTCGCTGCGGGCGGGACCGTCGGCGTCGGGGTCGCAGATGACCGTGCCGCTGCCCGGGCGGGCCTGGATGAGTCCCTCGCTGGCCAATTGCTGTAACGCACGGCGGACGGTGACTTCGCCGACCTGCCACAACTCGCTGAGCGTTCGCTGCGGCGGCAGGCTGTCGCCGGGCTTCAGCCCGCCCGTCTGCACCTGCTCGCGGACGAGGCCGGCGATCTGGTGGTAGAGGTGCGGGCCGTGCTCCCGGTCGAGCCGGGTGCCGACGAGCCGAACGGCCTCGGTCGATTGCGATGTAGTAACTGCCATATTGCAATGTTCCAATGTTGTGATACGATCGTCAAGTCGCCATCCGGCATCGGGGGGCCAAGTGGCCGTCGGCCGTGCACAAGCAACCTTGCGATGGACCTTTGCCCATGAGCGAACCACGACGCATCGAGAATGTCAATCAACTGGAAGACGCCCTCTCCGCGCCGACACCGGCGATCAGCGAGCTGGCGGGCCGACTCGACGGCGACCTGATCGTGCTCGGCGTCGCGGGGAAGATGGGCCCGACGCTGGCGCGGATGGCTCGGCGGGCGATGGACGAAGCGGGCGCGAAGGGGCGGGTCATCGGCGTCTCGCGGTTCAGTCAGCCGAGCGATCGGCAAAAGCTGGCAGACTGGAACATCGAGACGATCGCGGGCGACCTGCTCGACCCGGCGTTTGTCGCGTCGCTGCCAAAGGCGAAGCATGTCGTGTTCATGGCGGGCATGAAGTTCGGCGCGACGGGCAATGAAAGCCTCACCTGGGCGATGAACACGCTATTGCCCGCTAACGTTTGTCAGCATTACAAGGATAGTCATATTGCCGCTTTTTCCACCGGCAACGTTTATGGCATGTCGCCGATTGCACTCGGCGGGTCGGTGGAGACGGACGCGCCCGATCCGCAGGGCGAGTACGCCATGAGCTGCCTCGGACGAGAGCGGACGTTCGAGCATTACAGTCGGTCGCAGGGCACGAAGGTGTCGCTGCTGCGATTGAACTATGCCTGCGAGCTGCGCTACGGCGTGCTGGTGGACCTGGCTCAGAAAATCTGCCAGGGGCAGCCGATTGATGTGTCGATGGGTGTGGCGAATGTTATCTGGCAGCGCGACGCGAACGCGTATGCACTGGCGAGCCTGGCACACGCCGACAGCCCTGCGTTTGCGTTGAACATTGCCGGGCCGGAGCAGCTTTCCGTGCGTCGCGTTTGCCAACAGTTGGCCGATCGCATGGGGAAGGAAGTCACCTTCACCGGCGAGGAAGCGAACGAAGCGATCCTCAGCAATGGGCAGAAGGGGCATCGCCTGTTCGGTTATCCGACCACGACGATCAATGAATTGATTGACCATGTCGCCTGCTGGGTCAAGCAGGGCGGCGAGCTGCTGGGCAAGCCAACCAAATTCGAGGTGCGCGATGGCAAGTTCTAAGGCGGACGGTTTCGAAGCGATCCGGGCGACGCTGCAGCGCGGCGTGGCGATTCCCGCTCACCCGCTTGCGCTCAACGCGCAGCGGAAGCTTGACGAGCGTCGGCAGCGGGCGTTGTCGCGGTATTACATCGCCGCCGGCTCGGGCGGGCTGGCGGTGGGGGTGCATACAACGCAGTTTGAAATTCGCGAGTCGAAGTACGGGCTGTTCGAGCCGGTGCTGACGCTGGCGAAGGAAGAGATGGATCGCGCGGACGTTGGCCGGGCCGAGCCGTTGGTTCGCGTTGGTGGTATTGCCGGGCCGACGAAGCAGGCGGTGGCCGAGGCGGGGCTGCTGCGCGAGCTTGGGTATCACGCGGGGCTGCTGTCGCTGGCGGCGATGAAGTCGGCGGATGATGATGAGCTGATCGCGCATTGCCAAGCGGTGAGCGAAGTGATTCCGGTGGTGGGCTTTTACCTGCAGTCGGCGGTGGGGGGTCGGCCGTTGCCGTTCGCGTTCTGGCGTCGGTTGGCGGAACTGCCGAACGTGGTGGCGATCAAGATCGCGCCTTTCAATCGGTATCAGACGCTGGACGTCGTGCGAGCCGTGGCCGAGTCGGGGCGGGATGATCTGACGCTTTACACGGGCAACGATGACAACATCGTGCTCGATCTGCTCACGCCGCACCGGTTTTGTGTGGACGGCCAGGTGGTCGAACGGCGGATCGTCGGCGGGCTGCTGGGGCATTGGTCGGTGTGGACGCAGAAAGCGGCGGAACTGCTGACGCGTTGCCAGCATGTGGTGGCCAATGGCGGGCAGGTTGATGCGGACATGCTCGCGTTGGCGATCGAGGTGACGGACAGCAATGCGGCGTTTTTCGACGCCGCCAACGGCTTCGCCGGCTGCATCGCGGGCCTGCACGAAGTGCTCCGTCGGCAGGGCCTGCTCGAAGGCATCTGGTGTCTGAACCCGGACGAAACGCTCGGCCGAGGGCAGCTGGCGGAGATCGATCGCGTGTATGCCGCTTACCCGCATTTGAATGATGACGCGTTCGTCGCTGAACATCGCGACGCCTGGCTGGCCGGGTAAGCAATGTCCAGCCGAAGCTGCGGTATCCCCGGCCGGTGGTAGGCAAGAGGCGTCGATCTCGCTAGAATCTGCAGCAGCGATTTCCGCTGGCTTGCGTGGGTCATCCCCCGGGACAGGCGGACTCGCTGAATCGGCCGCGTGCCCGAGTGGACCAAGGGGACGGATTGCAAATGGCCCCCTTACCCCTTCCTTCCGTATCCCTATACATCATTTCTAGCCTAAAACACGGGACTTGCTAGGCTGTCCGTATTCCCCGTGCTACACTGTAAATCATCCGAAATCCTTGCACGCCGTAGCACCGGCGTAGCACGACGATGGTTTGTAGCACGAGGGACACCATGAGCACCACGAAGACCCGCAAGAGCAAGGCCGAGCGAATCCCGTTCACCAAAGCCCGGCTGCAAGCCGTGACCGTGCCGGATGGCAAAGATCGGGTGTACGTCTACGATGAGGTCGTGCGTGGGCTGGCGTTCTGCCTGACCGCCGCCGGCACAGCCAACTACTACGCCTATGGCCGGTCGAAGGGAAAGCCTAAGCGTGACCGTCTGGGGTCGTTCACGTCGATGACCGTGGACAAGGCCCGTGAGGCAGCGCGGGAGAGCCTGCTCGCCATGCACCGGGGCATTGACCCCGTGGAGCAGCGGCGGCAGGAACGGCAGCAGGCCGAAACAGAGAAGGCCGAGCGGGTGACGTTCGCCGACCTGTTTGCCCACTACCTTGAACATCACGCCAAGCCTCACAAGCGGACGTGGCGAGAGGATGAAGCCAAGTTCAACCGCGATCTAAAGCCCCTGCACAACCGGCCCATCCACGACATCACCCGCGCCGAGATCGTCAAGCTGCACACCGACATCGGAAAGCGGGCGAAGGGGCAGGCCAATCGTGTGCTGGCCCTGATTTCCAAGGTTCTGAACCACGGGAAAGAGCACTTCAAGCTTGGCGAGAATGTCGCCACCGGGATTAAGAAGTATCAGGACCAGCAACGCGAACGCCCCCTCGCGCCGGAGGAATTGCCCCGATTCTTCAAGGCGCTGGATGAGCACCCGTCGCCCATGTTCGCCGACTTCTTTCGGCTGTGCCTGTTCACGGGCCAGCGGTGCGGCAACATTCAACGGATGCGGTTCGAGCAGATCGACGAAACGCGCGGCATCTGGATGATCCCCGGCGAGGAGTTCAAAAACGGCCGCGCCCAAAGCGTGAACCTGACCGCCGAGGCGATGGCCGTGATTGAACGCAGACGGGCAGCAACCAGCGGCACGGGCTATGTCTTCCCGAGCACCCGGAGCAGCGACACGGGCCACGTCAAGCACCCGTACACAGCCTGGCAGACGCTACTAGACCTGGCCGGCATCCGCGATCTGCGAATCCATGATTTGCGTCACACGATGGGGTCATGGCTGGCGAGCACTGGGGCGGGCGGGCGCGTCGTCGGCGGCGCGTTGGGGCATCGGTCGGCAGCGGCACGACAGCGATATGAGCACCTACTCACGGGCGGGGGCATGAACCCAGTACGTGACGCCTTCAACAAGGCGACGGCGGCGATGATGGCAGCGAGCAAGGCAGACAACGCGGAGCAGCAGACGGACGAACAGAGCAGCGAGTAACATTAACCTTGTCGGGCATCGGGATTGATCCCCCGATGAACGGCCGAGGCGGCGGCGCAGGTTCCTACTTTCCCGTGACCGTCGCCCCGGCTGGCCCGACCTTTCGAAAGTAGGACAACCATGTCTAACGCATCAAACGAAAACCAGTCTTCAAGTGGATTGCCACAGACAGAGTTGGGCAATCTTGCCGCATGGTTGTATTTAGCCCGCGAAGGCCTACTAACAATTGAAACACTGGCCGATTCCGCCAAGTACGGGGACCAACCAGAAACCTATACCCGTTGGGCGAAGAATGTTGTCGACGCGCTCGATTTGGCAACGCTTCATGTCATGCCGTATCCCGAGAGCATTAAAGACGCCGTGTTTATCATCGTCGCGGGCATGAAGCGATTACTTCAAGATGTCGCAAAGGGAACGGGCGGCGAGTGGGACAACGGTGTCGAGGGATTGACCGTTTCTTTTTACAAGGGTCGTTTCCAAGATGCTGGCGATCGGTATGGGGATGCAATTCTCGACATGGTGAATCGCATAGAAGGGCACGACCTACGGCATGGCAAGCCACAATCGCCGCTGGATGCTCGCGGAACGTTCGAGATTGGCGAGCTTGCGGAGATGGCACGGGCATACATGGCAGACTCGGCGACGAAAGCACCATCGCACAGTGGGGCAGACTGGACGGTGACGAGGATCGCCGAGTTCGTAGGCGTAGACACGAAGACGATTCAACGCGCAATGAGTGCTGCCGACCCGGTTGTCCCGCCGGGGAAAAAGGGCTTGCCGCGATCCCTGAATGCGCATGAGATCGGCCGTACCGCCCGCGCCCGTGCTCGCGTACGCGGGTGGAGCAATGCGGACAGTTACGCGGACGAGCGAACGAAATGGACGAAGCTACTACAGATGATCGGCGACCCCGGCATCGAGGTAACACTACCCCCACCTAAAGCGGGCCGGCGTGCCGGATAGTTGGGCGTTTCAAACGGTCAACTAAACGGACAGTTAACCAAGTAAACGCCCAAGTGCAGTATTGCAAGGGGTTTACGCTTCTCCGCATATCATCGGCGGGCTATCTTCGCAGCAGGTCAACCACACCCTGCTACGGAGATAACCGCCATGACCGCGACCGCCCCAACCCTTCCCGACCTGCTCACCCCTGAAGAAACGGCGCGATTGCTGCGCCTCAGCACTAAGAGCCTGGCGAACGACCGCTGTAACGGCCGTGGCTTGGCTTATGTCAAGTTGCGCGGCCGCATCCGCTATCGCCGCGCCGACGTGATGCAGTTCATCGAATCCGCCACCGTTCGCCACGGCGACGGGGAAGCAGCCTGAACACCACATCGGCGCATGCCACACCGACCCAGCTTTTGCGGGCAGGTCGATGGGGCATGTCCAAAAGGAATACCACCATGATCGTCAACACAGGCACGAATCACAAGCCCCTTCCGCCCGGCTGGGAGTATTGCGAGCTTCGCGGCGGACCAGCTAACCGCCAACTAGTCGAGCTTCACCGACTGCACACAGAGCACGTTGTCCACGTCGGCACCGTCGCCCACCGCTACCTGAGAGTGGGCCGCGATTCCGTGTTGTGGCATGAGAGCGTGATTGCTGGCGCGTTCAACGGCAGCGGAAAGGTGATGCGATGAGCACGACAACGCCCCCACCACCGCCCAAGGGATGGCGCACCATCACCCTCGTCGGCGGAGCATACGCCGGCCGGAAGATGAACGCCCACGAACGCGAAAACATCATCAAGCTGTCAGACGGAGCGGACCTGCACTGCTACTACCGCGCAGCGAACAACACGCCGCACTTCCTGCACGAATCGGCGCTGGGAGGTGAAGACGAATGAACAACTTCACACCCGTTACGAACGACAAGAGCGGCGAATCCTACGCGTTCAGGCGCGGCGTGCTCGCGGGCATCGACACAACCCTGCTCCACATCGCCAAGGGCGCGACCGCTGAACAACTGCAATCCTGGCGTGCCGAGTGCGAAGCGTGGGCAGACGGTGGGGGTTGGCCGTCACCCCCGCCGGCACTGGCGGACGTTGAAGGGGGTGAAGTTTGAAAGACCCCATCACCGTTACTGATGCGTTACTCGACCGGATTCACCTGCTGCCGGATGACCTGATCAAGCTTGATCAATGGGGGCTAGGCAGGAATGAAGATGGTCGAAAGATTCCATGCCAGTCACGACCGCCTTACCGCCGCGCCAAGGTCAACGCCCCTGACGAGTGGGGCACATTCTCCGAAGCCGTCGACGCGTTCGCCGACCGACTCGGCTACGCAGATCAATTCCACTGGCTCGCCTTCCTGTTTACGGCAGACGATCCATTCATCGGCATCGACTTGGACGATTGCGTCGTGGGCGACGTGATTCATCCCGAAGCCCGAAAGCTAATCGACGCGCTGGGGGGATATTCGGAGGTTTCGCCCAGTGGTACGGGCATCAAGGCGTGGGTGACGGGCAAGCTGCCGATTCCAGACGGAAAGACCGGCGAAACGTGCGTCGGCCCGTGGGGTGGAAAACTCGAGATTTACCGCGAGCGCCGATGGTTCGCCGTTACCGGATGGAGGCTCGATCAATGAGCACACCCGACCCCTTACCCGCTGACCTGCTCGCCATCCCGGCGCGAAGCGATGAGCCGATCCCGAATCGGCAAGAGGTCATCGACGATATGTTCAACAAGTATTTTACGGGAGCGAAGCGGGACGACGCCCCAGTCGGCGACCAAACGGCAAAACGTGGGCATATCCGTTTCGTCGGCGATCCCGACGATGATCGGCGTATCGCACTGCAATGTCTTGATCGGCTCGGCGCTGACGATGCAGACGATTACGACCGATGGCTCAACGTGGGCATGGCCCTACACAGCATCGGCCCTGACCTGCTCGACGCGTGGGATACGTGGAGCCGTCAATCGCCCAAGTATCAGCCGGGGCAATGTGAGGCGAAGTGGCAGAGCTTCAACGGTGAAGGCAACGGCCAAGCGGTGACGCTGGGCACGCTGCGACATATGGCGGGCATGGTCGGCAACGGATCGCGGGAAGTTCCAAAGCGTCGAACATCGAAACCGGCGTCGGCAGAATCCAACGGCGAAGCCCACGGCGACCAACCCGAAGCCAACCGCCCGATTCTGCTGCTGCCAAGCCCTGAAACCGAGATCCGCGAATCAGCCGGCATGATCGGCGAACGGATGGGCGAGACGGAACATTACAGCCGATTCGGACAACTGGCCCGCGTGCGCGAACGCGTGGTCGAGGTCATCGAATCAGCCAAGGCGTGCTCGCTATTCGAGGAAGTGGGCGACTTGCGCGTCCGCAGCGTCATTAAGGTTCCTCAAGAGGACGGCAGTGTCACGCTACAAACGAAGCTGACCCCGAAACGCTGCTCACAAGAGAACGCGACCAAGATTCTCGCGGCGGATGCGTTTTTCGATGCGATCCCGCCCATCAACGCACTGTCACACTGCCCGGTTCTACTGCCCGACTGTCGCATCGCGGCGGGGTATGACCGCGAATCGGGCATCTATGCGATGGGCAAGGCGGGCGATGACGTGTCGGTCGATAGGGCCGTGCGTGACCTGCTCGCCCTGTTCTGCGACTACCGATTCACCACTGAGCCGGATAAATCCCGAGCCGTGGCAGGGATGCTCACGCCCGCGCTGGTGCTCGGCGATCTGCTGGACGGGGCACGATGCCCGGCCATCGGAACGGAAGCCGATCAATCACAGTCGGGCAAGGGGTACATGCTCCGCGTGTTCGCGGCCATCTACAACACCCATCCGCAGACCATCACCCAGCGTGCCGGCGGCGTCGGAGGCATCGAGGAAGCCGTAGGCGGTGCGTTGATCGGCGGTGCTCCGTTCGTGAGCTTCGACAACCTGCGCGGGAAACTCGACTCCCCGTTCATCGAGGCCGCGCTTACTGAATCGCAGATTGAGGCTCGCGTCGCATACAAGCGAGGCGTTGTAGCTGATCCCAGCCGTACCGTGTTCGCGTGGACATCGAACAAGGCGGAATTGACGCTAGACCTTGCCAACCGCAGCAGCATCATCCGCATCGAGAAACGCCCGGAGGGTGAACGGTTCAGGGATTGGCCTGACGGCCCCGACCTACTGACACACGTTCAACGTCATCAACCGCACTACCTGGCGTGTGTTCATGCTGTGATCCGCGAATGGCTGCGACAGGGACGGCCAAGCGGACCAGACCCACGGCGGCACGACTTCCACCGCTGGGCGGGGGCGGTGATCTGGATGACCACCAAGCTATTCAAACTGCCCGATCCGCTGGATGGACATAGAGCGGTTCAGCGTCGCACGGCGAATCAATCCGAAAACTGGCTCCGCGACGTGGCGATTGTCGTGAAGCAGGCCGAGCAACTCGGCCGCCAACTGCAAGCCCACGACCTTATCGACCTGCTCGAAGATTCCGACGTGCCATTACCGGGCATGAAGGAGGCAGACGACCTGAGCGACGAGCACGTCCGCCACAAGGTTTTGTTGTCAGTCGGGCGACGGATGGGGAAATACTTCCGCAAGGGCGACACTGCCACCGTCGACAACTTCACCATCACCCGGCGGCGTGTCTACTCCGACACCAGCTTTAAAGAGGTATCCGTTTATGTATTCGATGCGTGATTCTGCCATACCTGCCTATATGCCAATAGGGTCGAAACTTTTCCCATTTAGATCAAAAACAAATGACGAAAGTTCCGGGGCTATTGGCATATTGGCAGCCATTGGCAGAAACGCCAGAAACGCGGTTTTGAGAAAGGCGACAACACCATGACCAAACAATCACCCATCCGACCTACGACCGTGGAGCGATGGCACATGCTTGCCCGCGACATTGAGCAGACCGCCAAGGCAATCGAAGCCGGCACCATGACCAGCGACGACGCCGAGGAACGCATCGGCCGATTGTGCTCGCGTGAGGCGCTGGCGTTACGTGCTAAGTCGATGACCGACCGCAGGCCCGAGTATCGAATGGTGCAGCCGCGAGGTACTGGCTTTTGAGGGGATTGGATTTTCAGCCCACAGGGAACTACCGACATGCAAGGCACACTAGATAGATCGAATAGCGGCGGGTCCTGTCGAAGCATCGGAACGAGCGGCGAGGGACAAGAGAACGGCAGGGTTAGCGCAGTGAGTTTATTTCACGGCAGGATCGACGCTGAGGGCATTACGACGATGAACACGGCCCGATACACGCCGGGGCATAGAACGCCGCAGACGGGACGCAGGGCAAAAGGAAAGGGAGTTAGGGGTCGTGCCTGTTCACTATTAGGTCGCCGCTCGGCGCTGGCACAGGGAACCTACACCCCCCCCATTAGTTTCCCCGTCGAGGGGGATCGGGTTCTCAACCAAAGGGAACAGCCGATCTCATAAGTACTGTCAATAAAACAATCGCAGCGAGATGATACACGATGAAGCGCCAACCACTACCCGCCATATTAACCGCCCGGCCCGTCTGCCCCGCGTGTGGATATGCAAAACGACACGTCACGAAGACGCGTTCGCTTACGCCCAACTTCACCACCCGCTACTGCAAATGCGCTCGCCCGTCGTGTGCTACGCGGTGGGTGGAACATGAAACGGCGGCGAAAATGGATGTATTGTCCGCGTGATGGACAAGTGGTTGATTAACACATTGCAAGTATGCAAATCCGGGGTAGCATTCAAATATCGAATATCGCAACCCCAAACCGCAAAGGATTCACGATATGCAAACGAAGTCGAACGACAACGCCGGCTTTCTATACAAGCTGAGCAAGATCGAAGGCGACCACCTGACCGGCGCGGAAGCCGCGAAGCTGCTCGGCATGACGCAAGTGGAGCTATTGGGCCTGGCGAAGCTGTCGACGCCACCGAAGCCGCGCGAGGTCGGCGTGGTGCAGCGGTACCACAAGGCCGACCTTCGCCGCTGGGCACTGGCCGGTTTCCCGGTCGATGGCAAAGCCGGTGCATACGGTGCGCAGCGGTCGGCGAAGATCGCCAAGGCCGCGAACGCGTACGGCATCACAATGCCTGCCGACCGTGAAAAGCTGGTCGAAACCTTCCAGCGTGACGGCACCACCACCCGCGAGGAAGCGGAACGCAAGGCTAACGCCGTTGTCGCCAAGCGCGTCGCGTCGAAACGATAACCAACCACCCCCAACCCCGAGGAACTCGATATGCAGGCAATCAACTGGCATCAACTGGACACCATCGTCGTCGAGGAATGGTTTTCCAAGCCCACCGTCAAAGCGGTAAATGAACTCAACGCCCGCATCACCGACATGCAGACCGCCCGCGCCTCGCTTGAGCAGGATGCGGTCAGCATGTCGCAAGCCGACGTGTCCGCATTGTCGCCCGACGACTTGTATCGGCAGGACTTCGCGCAACGCCGTTTTACGCTCTTACAAGAAGAGATCCGCGTACGGGAGGATGTGAACGCCGTGCTCCCGATGATCCGCAGCGACCGCTACGCCATTCGAGACAAGTACCGCGAACAATTGGCGGAGGCCCGCGAGTGGGTGAAGGGCGAGCTTGTCAAACTCGGCTGGCTGGACCTTGACAAGAACGTCCCCCACCCGTCGAAGATCACCCCCGCCTTTACTGAAAGCCATCCCACGGTTGTGGAACTGCGCAACACCGTAAAGTCGCTGGAAAGCGACGACGCAATGCGGCTGGCCCGAAACAAGAACACGGAGGCCGTCGAAGCGATCAAGCGGCAATTGGCTGGATCGCGCGATCGGCTCGTCACGGTTTAGCTTTGTGCTCATGCCCCCGGTGTAGGGGGTTTGGTTTCCGCCGTCGGCGTGGTCAACGTCGCGCCGACGGTTTCCACCCGGTCATGTGTTCGACCGGATGGAGGTTGGCCCCCCGGCCATTGAAAAGTGGTCGGCGGGGTTTCAAGATTCGCCGTCATTCATTGTGCCCCCGGCCCGTTTTCGTAGGCGGGCTGGGGGTTTCCAGAACTCACGCACCACGAAAGGTTCAACCGTGAAGCACAGTAAAAGCGACCTTGCCACCATGAACGCAGCCACCATCAACGGCATCGCCCGGCGCGTCAACGTGTCGGCGGCAACCCTACTGATTCGCTTGGCGAGCATGAGCGATGCCGAGCTACGGCAGATCGTCAACGGCACCGCGTCTATTCCGCCCGCAGAGCGTCGCATGGTGACGAAGCCCGGCGAAACCTTCAACGTCGCTTGAGGCCCAACCATGCACGCATCACAAGGCAGACTATACGCGCTGTCAGCCCGCACGCTGAACAAGCTTTACCAGATCGTCCGCGACTACGAGCGGGGTCTGTTGAAGAATCGCCCGCAGATTCCCAGCGGTGGGGGTAAGCGCCCCTCCCCCCTTGTAGCGTTCAGGGTGACGGGGAGTAATGATGTCGGCGGAAATCGTGTGACGTACGACGCGAAGCGGCAAGCATCTAGAAAGGAATCGGCCAGCTACGAAGGCTGGATCGACTCGACGACCGACACTGACACTTACACGCTGTTCTCGCCTGACGAAGAAACTGATCCTGGGGGTAGCGGCCACCAAGAAGACGACATCGTATTCGCGGTTCGTGTGGGGGTGGACGGGGGTGGCGCGGAGTGGTGGATTGTGGGTGGCGTGGGTGCGGAGGGAACCGCTGACGACCCGTACGATTTAACGTATACCGGCAACCACGGTGAGGAAGCTAAAAGCGACAGTGGTTGGGACCGCAGCAGCCAAGGTGAAAATGACGGCGTAATCATCACCGTGTCCACTGGCGGCGCGTATTACAGTGCGGGCGACGAGAGGCTTTACGGTTTTGTGCGCGACTTCACCTATGACTCATCGGGTCGGCTGAAATTGATTAGTGACGAGCGGCGTGTCGAGATAGCTAACCCGGCGATATGTGGAGAGGATGCATAATGGGTGCAGGCAGTTTGAGAAAACTACCGAGTGGAGATCTAGCGAAAACGGGAAGTGGTGATCTGGCGAAATGCCCTGGGTGTCCATGCCCGCCCACCGTTTGGCCCCCTGATGGCACGGATGGTTTAAAGGCTGAGTATGAAGTGATTGGCGGGCCGGTGACTGTAGGTGACGGGGGGACATATACCTTCCCGACAGGGTGCAATGTCGGCCAAGACACGAATATCGACACGTCCGACACTTACCCATTGTGGAATAAGCGTTTTTTAGCCACGTCAACCGGCTGTAGGTGGGATGGTGATTTCCCCGGCGGCACCGGCCGATTTCGATGGGAGGACCGCACGATTTGGCGCAACCATCGATTCGACAACAATGTAAGGACAAGAATAGTCAGGAGTTTAACCCAGTGGCGCATTATACTTGTGCCATTTAGTACCGGGCGGGTTGTTATGTATGAAAAGCCATGCCAAGGCCCTCCGACAGGAGTCTACACCCGTCGATGCCCTGAAACGCAACCCGAAACGCTTGAGATTGTGGAGGTGGTTTAAGGATGAAACGGGTCGCCGTCTATTACAGCAAATACCCACATCTCGCAGACCGCGTCAGGATGCACGCCGATCCGATCGCATCGAACAGTGAGAGGGCAATCATCGACCGTGATTTGTGGCTGGCGATCCGTGACGGCAAGCCCTACACACGCCCCGTCGAGGTCATCCCTGCCGACTTTGATATCGAGAAGGAACGTCGCAGGCTGACACAAGGCGGATGCTGCGGAGAGCCGAGCAGAGGTTAGCGTGACTCACCCCGGAACGCGACGCCGATTTACTGGCCCTGCTGCTCGCCGAGGGCGTGCGGTGGGCGTCGGCATGGGCGCGGGGGTGATCGCCGATGGGGGCGATTTGGCAGGCAACCTGTTTATGGTCAATGGTTTAGGGGTGATCGGCATGGGTGCGAGGGGGGAAGGCGTGAGCGGGCGTCTGTGGGCTTGCCTGTTGACGCGGCTGGGCAAGATGGTCAAGATGGAGGGCGTATCAAAAAAGCGGGGCCGGCGAGGTGCGCTAACACCTGCCGACCCCTGACCATCAACGCGGTGGAGCGCGTCAATGGCTAAGCCCCATGATAGTAACGCATCGACGTATCGCCATCCGGCAGCAACGCCGGACGTTTTCGCGCGCGCTCCATACGCATCACCCCCAACGCCGGATACCGGCAGGGAGCGCAGCTATGTCAGCAGTGGAGCACCTTCTTTTAGACCGATTCGTCAACCGACCACCACACCCGGACTTGGCCGAACCTTGGCGGCGGTTCATCATCGACCACACCCCGGCAGAGCAGGCGACGGAGTTGCCCCCGCGTCCATATCGGGGGCGTGGACGACCGGCACGGCCGAAGCCAATGCCGACGGCGCAAACACGAACAACCGACGCCAACCCCGGCCAACTCCGTCAAGCGATTCACGGGCGCATCGTGCGGCTGCTGTCTTTCTGCCGTGACATGGATCACGGAGGTATCGACCAGCGGGAGGCGCGGCTTGCCTACGGGCTGAGCGAGCGCCAGTTCTTCCGCGACCTTGCGACGATCCGCGCCGCCGGCGTGCCAGTGGTGAGACAGGGTAAGGTTTACGTCATTGATCGGGGCGAGCCGTTGCCGGTGGTGAAGCCCGCGCCCGTGGTGGAAACGAAGCCCGAGCCGGTGACGACCGAGCCGAAGCGGAAGCCCGGCAGGCCCGTGGCGGGTACTTCATCCATCGACCTTAACGTGCTCCACATGCTGCCCTGCCTGCCCGCGTCCGCGTTGGCATCGGACATTGCCGTAGACCTTGGCATCACCGTGGAGCAGGTGATAGACGCCGTGGAGCGATTGGGCGAGCATCAAATCATCGAGATGGCCGGCAGTGACAGCGACCCGGAGCTAGGGCTGTGGAAAGAATCGTACCGTGACGTGGTGGAAGCGCAGATGGTCGGGGGTGCAGCATGAGCACCAACCGCGACCACCGCGTCTACAACCTTGTGAATGTGTTCGTCATGCTGGAACCCGCCGACTACCTGCCTCCGCGCTTGCCCGATGAAGTGACGGACGAGCTTAAAGGGGCGTGGTTCCGCTACGCCGATCTATGGTCGTCCCTGCGGGCGGCGGATGGCGTGGAGCCGAACGAGGACACGCTCGGGCAACTGTGGAGCCTCTACCTTGAGCTTCGAGCGATGGGGGTGGAGTTCGACCCGCTGTTCTGCAAGGCGCTGGACGAGATCGGCACGCTGGCCGTGAACGTGGACACTGACCGCGAGCCGGAAGACTGGCGCGACGAGGCAGCGTGACCCGCCCGACAACCGAAGCCCACAACGCCCGTCGTCGTGCCACTGGTGCGGCGGC
Organism: Phycisphaerales bacterium AB-hyl4; assembly: GCA_041821185.1. Taxonomy (NCBI): domain Bacteria; kingdom Pseudomonadati; phylum Planctomycetota; class Phycisphaerae; order Phycisphaerales; family Phycisphaeraceae; genus Natronomicrosphaera; species Natronomicrosphaera hydrolytica. The sequence goes on from JBGUBD010000005.1 coordinate 233,283, forward strand.
GGGTTTTTGATTGGTCAAAGTAGGGACCGCTTCCCAATCCGACGCCACGCAAGCCCCCCTAGTTGACCAGACGCTACACACGGAACGGTTAAAGAATGAGGTCTATGATGACCGATCAAGTGAGTGATACAATGTGTCATCGGACCATTGACAGGAGCTTTTAAGTCCCTATGATTCACCGGTAAACATGAGCCACCCCCGCGTCATCGGCGCGGGCTGCGAAGCCGCCCGAAAAGGCGGCTTCTGCTTTTACTGGGGCCGCATCCTTTGACCACGTACGTCTACATCGACGGGTTCAACTTCTATTACGGGGCCATCCGCAGCACGCGAACGCACTGGCTGAACCTTAACAAGTTCGTCGCGCGCCTCAATGGTGGCGCGGTTGACAAGATCAAGTTTTGCACAGCGATGGTGTCGGACACGTCGAACGACTCGCAGAAGTCGGTGCGTCAGCAGACGTACCACCAGGCTCTCACGTCACTGCCTAACGTTGAAATTATCCTCGGCCACTTCCGCACGCATGGCGTGGCTAAGCCGGTGCATCAGTGCGGTAATAGCCCGCTTTGTTTTGTTCAGGTCAGCATCCGAGAGGAAAAGGGTTCAGACGTAAACCTTGCCTCGCACCTGATCCACGACGCCCATCTTGGAATGTTCGATAAAGCCATCGTCATATCGGGGGATTCAGACTTAGCCGAGCCGGTGCGGATCGTGGCGCATGAACTTCACAAGCGCGTCATCGTGTTCAATCCCCGACAAGTCGGATCGCGCGAGTTGCAGGCGGCGGCAACGCAATACCGGACCATTCGCCCAAACGTGCTGGGTCAATGTCAGTTTCCGCAAGAGGTGCAGTTGCCGGACGCCACGACGGTGCATTGCCCACGCGAGTGGATACCCGGTTATCCACGCCAGCAACTACAACCAAGGGTTCGGGTGGCTTGCGATGATTGCCAAGTGACGATCCGAACGCATCGACGGCCGGTGGGGTCATAGGAAACGCGTTGAAGGGTCAAGGCCGATGGCGAGTGCGCGGCGGGTGTAGCACGACGCCGCCCCCCGTGCTACACTTTGGGGCGTGCTACGGGGACGAATCGAAGTTTTTTTCACCGCGTAGCACCGGCGTAGCACGAAGCGAAAACGGGCCGAAAGCTGGACGCCCCGAAACGCTCGTAACTACCTGAAAATACTAAGGTTGGCCGCGTGCCCGAGTGGACCAAGGGGACGGATTGCAAATCCGTTTGCGTAAGCAGTCGTGGGTTCGAATCCCACCGCGGCCTTTTTCAATGTCAGACGATGACACGGCTTGGCGAGCCGTGCCAAAGCCCAGTGATTTTCGGGGTTTACGAGCCTCGCCCCTCTCCCCTTCCACCGCTTTCCCGATACTGCCGACGATGTCAGGCGATGACGCGCTTTGGCGTGTTATTGGCTTTGGCGCGCTGCGCCTTTTCGCGCCCGCTCCTCAGCGTCAGCGGCATGTGGTGTCGGTGCCGGTTCCCCACCCTGTCGGGCATGTCGATGTTCGCTTTAACGGACACCGCGCAAGGTATTGACGAATCCATCAATTTGATGTATATACATCAAATTGATGGATTCGGATTCACTTTGTCTGATTGACAGTGTCGTTTCTTTCTCTTCTGCTCCCATTCTGTGGAGCCTGCACGGATGATTGCCATGCATGACACTCGCACCAGCATCCCGATGTTCGCCGCGTTTTTGCTGCTTCTGTTTGCTGTGGGCGCATCGGCGTCGGCCGAGGCGTTGTTCGACAGCAGGTTTACGGACGAGGACGAGACGGCGGCGTGGCTCGGCGAGGCTGAGTCGTGGAATGTTGTCCGTCGACAGGGCGTGCCGGCGCTTGAAAGCGGAGGGCCCGGGGCCGCCATCGGCCGTGCGTTGTCGGCGCGGGAAGGTGAGCCGACGCACATCGTTGTGGAATATGGCTGGCGGGCCGGCCGGGGGCGCGGTCTGCTGGAAGCCCGTTTGACTAATGCGGATAGCGACGACGAAGTCGTCATCGTGTTGAGGCAGGCGGACGGTGAGAAGTACGAGGTCTACTGGCATGCGGGCGATGAAGATGAAGGCGAGTCGCTCGGCAGTCTGGCGGACGACACGCTGGACGCGGGCGTGCAAAGCGGGGGCGTTGCGTTGACGCCGGCGGTGGTTCACTTCGAGTTGGATGGCGATCAACTCAGGATTGCCCGCTTCGGTGGCGACACGACCGAGGTGCAGTTGCCGCGAGCGTTTCAGCCCGCACACCTGACGCTGCGCGATGCGTCGCCCGGCAAGGAACAGGCCCGGCTCGCCCGTGTGCGAGCTTTTATCGGGGCGGTCGATCCGACGTCGGACGTGGTTGAGTTCCGCATGCCGTTCGGCGCATCGTTTGTCGAAGATCGCGAAGCGCCAATCGTTCGGCTTCGCGGTACATGGTTCAGCGGTGAGGCGCGCACCGCCAACGTGCAGCTCACCGCGGAAGACTACGTGGAGCCTGACCCCTCGGCTGCCCGTCAGTTCAGTTACGAGGTGCAGATGCGGCCGGGCGAGCAGGTTGAGTTGGCGATCGAGGATTTTCTTGGCCTCACGCCGGGCTTGTATCGTCTGCACGGTGAGATCGCGATCGAAGATCGCACACTGCCGATCGACGCGCGGTTTGCCGTGTTGTCCAAAGACCTGGCCGACCGCCCGCAGGAGGAGATTCCGCAGTGGGTCGGCGTTGTGCCGTTTATCAACGTGCTCGAACGGACGGTCTATCCTGAGTCGTTCGAGTACATGGAAAAGTTGGGCGTACGGCATGTGCGCTGGCTGCCGGGGTGGGGTCGGCTTGAACCGGAGAAGGGCCAGTACGAATGGGGCGAGAGCGATCAGTTCATGGACCTGGTCGCAGAACACCAGATGGAAGCGATGTTCTGCCTCAGCTACTACGGCGGGGACTGGACACACGACGTAACCGATGGACAGCTTGCTCACACCCACGAGGGCAGGACGATGTGGGTCGAACGCTTCGCAGTGCCTACCATCGAACGCTACGGCGATCGTGTGAAACTATGGCAGATCTGGAACGAGCCCGATGCGTTCTGGAATGAAGACCCGGACAAGGCCTACGGCTTTGCGTCTGCGTTCGGCACGCCGGCCAACTACTACGACCTGGTCAAGCGCACACATGAAGCAGCGCATCAACTCGGTCACGATGACATTCGCATCCTCGCGTCACTATCCAGCGGTAATTACCAATCGAACATCCGATTGCTGTTCGAGTTCGGCCTGGGCGAACACTTCGACGGCCTGATCCTGCATACGTACGGCCATCATGTCCGACACTTCCGTGTCGCGGGACGCCTGCTGGCCGAACTGGGCCACGACACCCCTGCCCTCGGCTCGGGCGAAATCGGCCTGCCTCGCGGCAACGACTGGGACGGCGCCATGCGACAGGCCCGCGTGGTCACGCAGGTCATGAGCTCAAGCATCACCATCCCCAATCTCCAGAACGTGCACTGGTTCGTCCTTCACGACACGGTCGCCGGCGGCAACTTCGGCCTCATCAACCAGGATCTTCAGCCTCATCCCTCGGCGCTGGCGTACTACACCATTGCCCGGCTGATGTCCGGCGCGGTGGATGGCGAGATCGAAGAGCGCGGCGCGTTGACGCTTTACCGTGTCGAACGAAGTGGTCGATCGCCTTTGCTGACGGTGACCAATCAGGCGGCCCCGACGTTGGTGACGTTTGAAGTCAACGATGGCCAGCAGCCCGTGGTGTGGGATCTGATGGGGCGAAGCAGTGAGCCGGAGGTGACCGAGGGGCGGTTTACGGTTGACCTGACCCATGGTCTGATGATCGAAGGCGATGTGACGGCGGCGTCGTCCGTTGAGCCGGCGACGACCGTGGAATTTGATGATAAGGGTCGGCCAACGGTGAACGTGGCGGTCGGTCGGCCGGCGGATGGCGCGGAGGCGGTGGTGGGGCTTCGCGTGCCGGAGCTGGATTTTGAAGCGAGTCAATCGGTAGGCGACACGGGCGACGTGTCGTTCACCTTGCCGAGCGTGCTTGAGCCCAACCGTCAGTACGACGCGGAGATCACGGTCACGATGGCGGGCAGCGAGATGCGGCAGCCGACCAAACTTGAAGCGACGCCCGTCTATCAGGTGACGCCGGAGCAGGCCGCATCACCCACGCCGCCGGACCATTTGCCGGGCATCGAACTCAGCGGCGAAGAGGCGTTTCGGCTGATGGCTGCTCACCGCACGTATCACGGCCCGGAGGACAGCTCGGCGATGATCTATCTCGGCTGGACGCTTGAAGAACTGGTGCTGTGGATCGAGCAGACCGATGACATTCACGTGCCGATCCCCGCTCAGGCGCCCAACCCGTTCGGCTACGACAGCGGTCACTGGGCGTTCCAGCCTGAAGGTCGGCTCGCACCGGGCGAGTCGTTTATCGAGATCACCTTCGGGCTGCGCGACGATGGCGAACAGTGGGCACGCGTCATGGGCCAGCCCCATTACAGCCCGAAACTTCAGGCCGAGCGTTCCGGTACAACCACCCGTTACCACGTGACGATCCCCGCAGCGCAGCTTGGCATCGTGCCTGGTCACGGCGTGTCGATCGGTACAGCCGTGATCATCAATGACAATGATGGCGAAGGCCGTAAGGGTTGGCTGTTCTGGGGCGAAGGGGTGCACAATCAGAAGAACCCCGCGCAGTATCGCCGTGTCATTCTCACCGAAGGTAGTCCGGAAGAGCACGGCCAATAGTCGTTACGAGTGCAAGCACCATGTGTCGCATCGCATCGCGGCGATGGAAGCACGTGTTGTGAGGTGTCATGTCATGCATCGCTCTGCGCACAGTATCGTTCGCGATGGTGTAAGGCAGACGACCCGATTGAAATGAACGGCAACTGTGGTCGCGGGCCGACCTGAAGCCGACGAAGAAGCAACGAGTACGAGTAAACAGATGAGCCAGATCGACGCCCCACCGAAGCAGCAGAACGGTTCCACCACCAGCGTTCATTACCTCTCCGGAACGCACTGGGATCGTGAGTGGTATCGGCCGTTGCAGGAGTTTCGCCTGTTGCTGGTGCAACTGGTGGACGAGTTGCTGGACCTGATGGAAAGCAATCCGGCGTTTAAATACTTTCATCTCGACGGGCAGACCTGCGTGTTGCAGGATTACATCGAGATTCGACCCGAGAACCGCGATCGGCTGGCGGCGTTGATTCGCGAAGGCCGTATCCTCGTCGGCCCGTGGTTTACGATGCCGGACCTGTTCTGCGTAGGCGAGGAAGCACTGGTGCGCAATCTGTTGCTTGGACGACGCGTCGCGCGCGAGTGGGGCGTGGAGCCGATGCCGGTGGGGTTTACCTGCGACATGTTCGGGCATCCATCGCAGATGCCGCAGCTATTTGCCGGCTTTGATATGCGGCACTGCGTGGTTGGCCGTGGCACGAACGAGCACACGACGCCGATGTTTTTCCAGTGGGAATCGCCGGACGGCTCGCAGGTGTTCAGCTTCAAATTGCAGGACGCGATGGGCTATGGCGCTTTCGCCGTGCCGCGGGCGGTGCTGGAGAAGCCGACGGCCGTACTGGATGAGTTGCCCGAGTTCACCCGGGCGATGGAGCAGGCGGGCGACGACGATAAAAAGCGAACGGCGGTGAGGGAAAAGTGGTTTCGCGAGCGGCTGGCGCATTACGTCAACCACGAACTTGAGCGCAGCAATGGCAAGACGATTGCGCTGATGGACTGGATGGATCACATCATGCCCGCGAGTGATGTCAAACGCTATCTGCGGTTGATTCATGAAACGCGAGATGACGTCCAGGCTGAACATTCCACGCTGCCCACGTTCCTCGCGGACGCGGAGCGGACGGCTCACGACGTGCCCGTGCGATCGGGCGAGTTGCGTGAGCCCAGCCGTGATGCGAACGGCGGCTATCTCTGGCTGATCCCCAACTGCGTGTCGTCGCGCGTGCGGTTGAAGCAGGCCAACGACGCGTGTCAGAATCTGCTGGAGAAGTGGGTCGAGCCGATGCTGGCGATAGTGAAGCTGCGGGGCACGGAATTCGCGCCGCGACTGTTGCGTACTGCCTGGGAGCATGTGCTGCTCAACCATGCCCATGACAGCATCTGCGGCTGTTCGATCGACCAGGTGCATCGGGATATGATGTATCGCTACGATCAGGCACGCATCCTCGCGGAACAGTTACGCGCCCAGGCGGTGGGCGTGCTGACGCAAGGTTGCCGTGAGCTGGGGCGGACGCCCGACGAGTTCACGTTAACGCTGGTCAATCCGCTGCCCCAGGCGCGTCGCGAAGTGGTGGTGTTTGATGTGGACTTTCCGCTGGATTATCCGGAGCAATTTACGGAAGGGTTCCGGTCGCAGCCGATCAAGTCGTTCACGCTGGAGGATGCCAGCGGGACGGCCGTGCCTTATCAGCGGCTGTCGATGATTCCGCAACTTGGCGAACGTTCGCGTCATGCTCTGCCATGTTTCCAAAGTGAGGGCAAGCTGACGCGTTACACCGTGGCGGCGGAGGTGGACCTGCCGGCCATGGGCTTTACCAATCTGCGTGTCGTGCCATCAAAGCGGCCGGTGCGTCGCATGGGCTCGCTACGCACGGCGCCGAGCCGCGCGGAGAACGAGCATCTCATCGTCGAGATCGCGCCGAACGGCACGCTCACGCTTATCGACAAGCAGACCGACCAGACGTATACCGACCTTTTGGGTTTTGATGATCGCAGTGAGATCGGCGATGGCTGGTTTCATGGGCATGCCCTCAATGATGAGCAAGCCCTGTCGCATGCCTGCTCGGCCCAAGTCAGTGTGGTGCATGAAGGGCCGGATGTGGTGAGCTTTCAAGTCGCGTTGACAATGCAGCTGCCTGCCCGTTACGACTGGCATGAACAGCGGCCGGTGGACGAACGGGTCTCGCTTGGCCTGAGCCATGTCATCACGCTGCGCCGCGGCGCGAAGCTGGTGGAAGTGGCGACGACCATTGACAACACGGCTGAAGATCATCGCCTGCAACTGCTGCTGCCAACGGACGCGCGTGAGGCCACGACGTATGTCGCGCATCATCCTTACGACGTGGTGGAGCGATCGATTGCGCTTGATAGTGAGACAGTCGATTGGCGTGAAGCGGAGATTGCGGAGAAGCCGTTTCTCGGATTGCAGGCGGTGGGCGCCGGTCAACGCGGGTTGGCATTGCTCAGCGCCGCGGGGTTGCACGAAGGCGGCGTGCGTGACGATGCACGGCGGACCATGCAGGTGACGCTGCTGCGTTCGTTCCGGCGGACTGTCGGCACGGAAGGCGAGCAGGATGGGTTGGAATCGGGGCGAACGGAGCATCGTTACGCGTTGATGCCGTTCGCCGGTCAACTGCCTGCCGTGGACGCCTTGCAGGCACTCGCCTCATTGCAGGCGGGCATCTTCACGCGGCAAAGCGGCAAACGAGCGTCAGGCTTTCCGCCTCTGGCAGGCGAGGCCGACCCGCGTCAGTCGTTCATGACCCATTCGGGCGAACTCGTCGTGTCGGCGATCAAGTCGGCCGAGCAGGGTGACGAACTGGTGGTTCGGTTGTGGAACCCCGGCGCTGAATCGGCCGAGGGCACATTGACCTTTGCCGACGAGGTGAAGGCCGCGCGGCGACTCAAGCTGCACGAAGAGGTTGATGACGACGCGCCATCACCTCAGATACGGGAGCGTTCTGTGCGCGTGAGCGTTGCACCACACAAGATCGCCACGGTCGGCGTCAGTCTGTAACGATCGCGATGACGTTTCCAACCGCGTCAGCGCCTGGGGTGAAGCGACGGAGCGACGACGATGGCACGAAGCATCATCCTGGGCCTGTTGTTGGGCCTGCTCGTCGCGGCGAGTGTTTACTACAACGATTACGTGATTCAGCAGACGCCGCTGCTCGGCAGTTTCCTGCCGATGGGCATCTTCGGCGTGATAGTGGCCATTCTTTTGTTGTGGAATCCGCTGGTGTCTCGCCTCTCGGCGTTGCAGGTCGGGCCGCTGGCCGTGCCGGTCATCCTGGCGCTGTCACTTGCGGCGAGCGGGTGGGCGGGGGCGAGTTTCTTTCGCTTCTTCCCAACGGTGGTCGGCACGCCGGGCTATTGGTATCAGGTGAATCCGGGTTGGCAGAGCAACCAACTGCTTGCCTATGTACCGGGCGGCTCGCCGGAAATCGCACCGGGACATCTGCCCGAGCCTGGCGCACTGGCGCGACGCATCGTGGCCGATCGAGAAGCGCCGACGCTGGCAGGCGCGGTCTGGCGTCACAGCAGCACGGCCGGCCGACAGGTCATCGATCGCGCGGCTGAGCAGTCGACGGTTGATCCGGGCCTTGCGTATGACTTGGCGCGGACGATGAACGACGCGCTGCGGCAGCCGAGCTTTGCGACACGTGAAACGAACGCGATTGATGCGGACGCGTTCGATGCACAGCAGCGGCTGCGCTTGACTCGACACGCATTGGTGGCCGAGCTGCCCGACCTCGTCCTGCCTGCACCGCGCGGCCAGGGGCTGCTGCTAAGCGGCGGGCAACCAGGTGAAGCGGTCGAGCAATTCATTGTCGGGCACGGCGGCGAGCTGGGGGCGACGTGGCGGGCGATGCCGTGGGCGAACTGGCAACCGGTGCTGCAATTCTGGGGAGGATTGGTCGTTCTGCTGGGCTTGTGCACGCTTTGCCTGGCGTTGATTGTGCACCCACAATGGTCGCGGCAAGAGTTGCTGCCCTATCCCATTGCGCAATTCATGGATCACCTGATCACCCGAGCGCCGGGCGAGGTCGTGCCGACTGTCATGCGCGTCCGCGGATTCTGGTTTGCCATGGTGGCAGTGATGGGAGTTCATCTGATGCACGGTCTGCATGCCTGGTATGAAACAGGCCTGCATATTCCGCTGCAGTTCGAGTTCGATCCGCTGCGCGAGTTGTTTGACAATGCCAGTCGAACGTCTTTTTCCGGCGCGGTCTTTTCGCCAACGCTCTACCTGAGCATGGCCGCTTTTGCGTTCTTTCTGCCAGCGAAGGTTTCGTTCAGTATCGGCATCGCGCCGCTGGTCTGGATGATGTTCGGCGCGGCGATGCTGGCCAAAGGGGTCACGCTCGGGTTTAATCGCTTTGAGCCTGAGCCGGGCACGCTGCTGCGTCTGGGCGCTTACCTGGGCATGGCGATCATGATCGGCTACACCGGCCGCCGGTACTATGCGGCGGTGGTTCGGGCCGGCTGCGGCTTGCCGACGGCGGGGGCGGATCGTGTGCCAGGCACGTCGGTCTGGGCGGCGCGGGGGCTGGCGGTGCTGTTACCGTTGAGTGTGTGGTGGTTGACCACGGCTGGGATGGACTGGCTGCTCGCATTGCTGCTCGTGGTTGTGTGTCTGCTGGTCTGGCTTGTCGTATCGCGCGTGGTCTGTGAGACGGGCGTGTTGATGGTCACCGGCCCGTTGCTGCCGGTGGCGGTATTGACGGGACTGCTGGGGCATGAAGCGATCGGCCCCACGCAGTTGATCCTTATCATGGTCGTGGGCTTGCTGCTTGTCGGCGATCCACGCGACGCCGCGATGCCGCTACTTATGCACGGCCTGCACCTGCTGGACCGGCGCCGCAGCATGCCGCTGTCACTGGCGAGATTGAGCCCCTGGCTGATTGTGGCCATCGTGGCGGGAATCGGCGTGGCCGGGGCCGCGACGCTCGTCATGCAACATGCTCACGGGCTCAGCGCTCTGCCACATGAACACGTCCGGGCCGTTGCGCCGCAGGCATCATTTCGCGCACTTGAACGGGCTGTCGCGGACATGCGCGTCAACGACACGCTCGCCGAGTCGCTTCAATTGCACGGCTGGTCGCGCATCATGTCAATGTCCCCCGCCCCGGGTTTCCTGCTGTGGATCACACTTGGCGCTGGATTGGTTGGTGCAACCGCATTGGCACGGCTGCGCCTGCCATGGTGGCCGCTGCATCCGGCGATATTCATCATCATCGGCACACAAGCCAGCGCGCTCGTCGGCTTCTCGTTCCTCATCGGCTGGCTTGCCAAGGTCGCTGTGGTCGGCACGGGTGGCGCAAGCGGCTATGAAGCTGCCCGGCCCGTCGCGGTTGGCGTCATCAGCGGCGAGTTGCTCGCAGGGCTCGCCTGGATCATCGCCGGTACGGGCTACTATGCATGGTCCGGTCAGACGCCGCCGAGTTACAACATTTTCGGCACATGAGACATAAGCCAAGTATCTTGCACGAGGGTTTGGCGCACCTCCAATAGTGTCCTCACTCGATTTCGCTAAATGACTTCAAGCTGATCGCGTTCCGGCAGCGTCGGAAACGGGGCGGTGGGCAGCGTCTGATACCAATACGCGACGGACGCGATATCGTCCTGCAAGGGCAGGTAACGTTTGTCGCTGCGCCAACCGAGGGCTTGGATCGTTACCGCCAGGTCGCGCTTGAAGCGGATCGGGTCGGGGATATGCCAGCGATAAAGCCCGAAGCGCTGCTGTGCCTGGTACAGGCCGTCTGGCCGAAAGACCTGCGGCATGCCGGCGTAGGCGGTGTTGTACTCTTCGTAAGCTTTTGTTTGCTTGTTTTCAAAATTGTACGAACCGCAGAAGTAATCTTCCGTGCCCGTGCCGCAGATGGTGGGGTAGGCGTCGCCGCCGCGCTCGGCGGGCTGTTTGCCTTCGGGCCAGTCGCCATCAAGGTAGAACTTGATTTCGCCCTCACCCCACCAGCGGTTGTTGTTCACGCCCCAGGCCATGTACGTGCCGGCGTAGTGCCCCTTCCCTTGAACGCCGTCGAGGATGGTGTAGATCTCCTTGTACGGCAGCGGATTGACTCGGCGGAATTGCGCGTGAAAGTAAGCGGCGTCATCAGGCACGGTGTTGAGCGCGTAGTCGATCTGGTAGTAGACCACCATCGGCTCTTCGGCGATGTTCTCCAGCGTCATACGGCAGCGCTGACGGAACGGCATCGGCCAGTAGCAGTTGAACGCGCTACCGGGGTTGACGCACACAGCCTGCGAGTTGACCGGCCGATAGTTCAGCAAATCCCCCCAGCCCGACGCGAAAAAGTCACCGACCGGGCATTCCACACTCGGCTGGTCCTGGTCGTCCCAATACATTCGCAGGATGCTGAATCGCCACGGACCGGTTGGCGTCATCCAGATGTGCTGGATCGCGCCGGGGCCTTCGATGTCGGCCAGCGTGAGCGTCGCACCGGGCTCAATGGTCACGCAAGGCGAAACCTTCCAGCCCTGGCCAAGCTCGCGCGAAGGCACCGTGCCGTTGCCTTGCGTGGCCATGCCGGCCTTGCCTTTTTCGCCGGTAAAATTCTCGGGGCTGATCGAACGAGACTCGGCCTCGCTGAGCCGGTGCAGGTTGGCGAGGTCGACTGTCAATCCGTCGAAGTTATTCATGCTGAGTCGGACTCCTGGGTATTCACGCGACGAAACACATCATTGCCAGACGCGCGCTTCGCGATCCTGCCATGCCGCGGTCAATCCTAACCGGTCGAGCCACTGCTCACCGGGCAGAAACGGATCGTCTGCCTGCTGGAGCAACGCTGCCAGTCGAAGTGACAGTCGACGCTGCAAGTCACGGACCGTCGGATCGCCAACCAGATTGCGCATCTGATAAGGGTCTTCAATGTCGCTGAACAACAGCCACGCCTTACCCGGCTCTGTTTCAACATAGGTGTGCGTATGGGTTCGCAAGCCGCGCCATTCGGGCATTTGCTGGTCACGCGCTTCATCGGTCGCAAAAGGGTTTGCGAGCAGCACCGCATCGACTTCGTCCGCGTGGCGTTCATCACGCAGCACATCACTTCGATCCCGCCAATGCATCGCGTCGGGCGGCTCAACACCAAGCAGGCCCAGCAGCGTCGGCGTCAGGTCCATCAGCCCCACAAGCGCATCGCAGGTTTCCCCCGCTGGCAAAGATGGGCCGCGAAGGACCAGCGGCACGTGTACGCTTTCGGCATAAGGCGACTGCTTTTTCATCCAGCCATGGGACCAGAGCATGTCGCCGTGATCGCTGGTGAACACGACGAGCGTATTCTCCGCCATGCCCAGTTGGTTCAACGTGCTCAGCAAACGGTCGAGTTGTTCATCCAGGGCTGTTGTTGCTGCGTAGTAGTCGGCAATCGTTCGCCGACATTCGAGGCCGTTGGCGAGAGCGTTCTCGGTCGCTGGTTGTACGTTCGGCCGAAGCGGCAGACGCGCCGGATCATACAAATCACGATACTGCTCGGGCACTTGCGGGTACGGATCGTGTGGCGGGCCCCAGGAAACAACAAGGCCGAATGGCTGGTTCATCTCACGATGCGATTGCAGAAACTCGATCGCCAGCTCCGTCTGGACGATCGGCTCATAACCTTCCGCATCAATGCGCTGCGGCGTGTCGCGGTAGTAGTACGGACGAAAGTAATCGTGAGCGCAGTTGCACACCGCCCAGTAGTCATCAAAGCCCAGCCGTCTCGGGCCCGGCGGGGTGTACTTGCTGCGCGGCACGCCGTCGAGATGCCACTTACCAACATATCCCGTGCGATAGCCTGCATCTCGCAGGGTGGTCCCCAGAGTTGGCAAGTCGGTTCGAATCGCCAGGTCGTTGGCGATGACCCCGTGGCGAGATGCGTCCACGGCTGTGAGCATCGACGCACGCATCGGTCCGCAACAGGGGTAGTTGGCGAAACAATGTTGCGCCCGGACACCCTGCCGCGCCAGAGCGTCTATCGTCGGCGTACGAACGACCTCGTTGCCGTAGCAGCCCACCGCGTCGGCGCGCAGTTGATCTGCAAAGACCAATAGCAGGTTGGGGCGATCATCGGCCACGCTCAGGCAGATCCCTGTTTGCGAAATATGTCTTTAGGCGAAAGGTCATCCGGCGCGTTCGCGATCGCCCCGGCAGGCAACGGCACGTCACCGGCCAGCAACGGATCGTCGGTGTCGCGCATCCACTGCGACAGCCGCTGATCCAACTGCTCGCGCACTGTCGCATGCGCCGGCTGCTCGGCCAGGTTCTCCCGCTCCGAAGGATCAAGCCAAAGGTCATACAACGCCAGTCCGGGCGCTTCGCGTTCGAAATAGCCCGCCTTCAGCCAAAGGTCCTTGCTCGGTCCATCGTCAACGTTGCTTGGCAGCGGACGTCGACGCGAGCCGAAGCGACGCACCAGTTTCCAGCGATCGGTGCGCACCGCCCGCTGCGGTTCATACCCGGCGTGATAAGTCACTTCCGCGAACACGGCGTCGTTTACCTGCTCGGCTCGCCCGTCGAGTACCGGTTTGAGGCTGCGCCCCTGCAACCACGTCGGCGGTTCGAGGTTCAGCAGATCGCACAGCGTTGGGAACAGATCGATTTGCGAGGTGAGCGTGTCGAGGGTGCGCCCGCCGCGCAACGTCTCGCCGGGGCCGCGCAACATGAGCATGACTTCCATGCCCGCATCGCTACAGCAACACTTCTGGCGCGGGAAGCTGATGCCGTGGTCGGTCGTGCAGATCACCAGCGTATTGTCCGCCAGTCCACTCGCTTCCAGCGCTTCAAGCACCGTTCCCACGCCGCGGTCCATGCGACGGGCGGCGGTCGCGAAGCGTGCGGAATCCAGCCGCGTTGGCGGCGTGTCCGGCATGCCGAAAGGCGGCCGCTGACGCTCCGGTCGGTCGGCAGGGTCCAGTTCGTCAGCAGCGGGAAAGCGACCGCGATGCGTTTCGACAAAGCCGCAGTCCAGAAAGAATGGTTCGCGCGGACCGGCGTTTAAAAACGCGGCCGCCGCCGGCGCGACGTATTCAGCCTCGGCCCCTTTGGTGGGCAGCACACGGCCGTACCCAATTTCCTCCGGCTCGGTCGCCACGTGGTTCACGCCCACCAGCGTCGTGTCGTAGCCGTTGTTCCCGAGAAAGTGGGCCAGATGCCGTTCCGGATCATGCAGCCGAAATCCGCGATGGTGCAACCCGAGCATGCCCGTGCAGTGGGCCCATTGTCCTGTTAGCAGTGCCGCTCGACTTGGCGAACAGGTAGGCGCCGCGCAGTAGGCCTGCCGAAACAACACACCTTCATCCGCCAGTCGGCTGAGGTGCGGCGTGTGCACCGCGTAGCCATACGGCCCGATGCGTCGTCCCGTGTCGTGCGAATGCATGTAAATGACATTCACAATGCGATCTCCTTTACCGTCACGCCACCCAGATCGCCGAAGCCGACCACCCAGTAGTCCTGCGTCCACCGCGGCGGCGGATCGCCCGCCCGCGACCAGCGCGCGACTGCTTCCGCCACACTCGTATCATCGCTCGGCTGGTAGTCCGGCTCAAACAACGGCGGCGAAACCACGGGCATCTCACCTTCCGGATGATGGTGCGGCCCCAGTAGATTGCGCAGCGTCCCGTACAAAGTCAGGGATAGCTTGCCGCCTTCCGCGGGAAGCTCCAACTCGTACGGCGGAGCGACCAGGTGGCCGATCGATCGGTCGTCCCATACAACTTCGACCACAGCCGCCGACAGACGCTCCACCTTTAACAGCCTCGGCCGACGCGATGGAGGCAGGCTCGTCGTCAATCGAAGATTGCCTGCATAAAACGGTAGTCCCGCGTCAGTCACATCGCCATAAGCCGGCTCACGCGGATCGGTCACTTGAATCGACGTACGATCCAGGCGACGCTGCATCACCGGCGGCAAGCCAAACGCCTGCCAGTGTGGGCATGGTGCCACGGCGGGCTGCTCGACTGTGATCGCATCAACACTGAAGTCACCGATCAGCATGACCGCTTCGGCCTCCGTTCCATAGCGACGGACGGTGTCGTGGATGCTCGTGCGGTCGCCATGATGAAATTCAGCGCAGTGCAACTCGATCATATTGTTACCGTCGCGCACCATGCCCGTCACGTCGATGGGCATCCAGCGGGCGTCCCGCCATGCAGGCAATCCCGCGTAGGTGACGCATCGGCCATTCATGCGAATCACCCATCGCTCGGGGTACTCCACCACCAGCCGAACGCTGCGGTTGGCCGACAGCCCCGCCGCCTTAAAGCGATACCGCAAGGTCAGCGGGCCGTCGTATCGCATCGCGTTGAGCCGACGCTGCACCGCCAGCACCGGCACGGCGTTCGTCGACCACGGGCCATCGCCTTCGCGAAACCAGGCGGTGTCCAGCGGGAGCGTGTTGTCATCCAGCCGTTCGATGCGCCAACTCGATGACGGGATTGTGTGCTCCGTCGACTGGGCAGGGTCAATACCGCGCGGACGTGCAGGCATCGGAACCAGTGGTTTTTCACTGAGCTCAAGCAGATGGCCTTGCGCCGGTGCAAAAGGCAACGTGACCTGCAGGCGATTGCCGCGCCACTGCTGCGTCGGCGAGGATGTCTTGCCGCGTAAGGGGTCGATCATCCGCGCTGAACGCCACCGACCCGGGAAGGTCAGCGTCGCGCTGCCGCCTTGCGTGCGGTGCAGGTTCACGACGAAAGCGAGTCGCCGTCCATCTTCAAGATCGCGCACATGCGCGAGCGTCCGCCGGGCAACCTCGGTGGGCAGACCTTCTAGGTGTACCGCCATACCGCGCGCGGTCTGCATATGCTTCGGCAACTCGTCGACGGACACCATCGGCACGTCGTCGAGCACCTCACTCGGCTGCTTGCTGGGCTCACCTTCAACGTACGCCGGCGGCTCGGCGGTCCGCCAGATCAAGCCGCCGGCTTCGCGAAACCGGGCGAGCAACGCGAGTGTGCTCTGGCGGATCGTCTGCATCGCCGGCACGACGACGTGCGGATAATGCATCTGCCCCACACGCAGCACGGTTTGCCCGTCGGCATCCGTTGTCACGCTCGCATCGTCGGCCAGCAGATCTTCATCGCCCAGATCGATTCCGACCTGGACGCCCAGCAGTTTCCAGAGCAGCGTCTTGAAGTGCTCATCAAATGACTCAATCGCCGACCGTGACGCTGCGGTGGTCGGGTTGAAGTCGGTGGTATTCTCGTCCTTCGTATCCGCCGGGGCGGCATCGGCCTGCCACAGTGTCCACGCCGACTCCGCTGGATGGAGCACGAGCGCGTCAGCCACAAATCGCCCGGCCGCCATCTGGCCACACAACTGGCCCAGCGCCCCGTCGAGCACTGCGTTCTTCGGCCACCACGGCTGTTGGTAGAACAGGTTGGGCGGATGGTCGCGCTTGCGACAGCCCGCCATCGTGTACAACGCCAGATGCGGGTTAAGCAGGTTCGCCCCCAACGCGATCTGCTGTGCCGCGATCCACCAGCGATCTTCAAAACTCACGTTCTGCCCGCTCACACCATACAACTCGGTGAGCATCTGTCGTCGGCCGCACTGGTTGACCACGCTGCGACATTGTAGCGGCGTCAGCACTTCGTCCACCTGCCTCGCCAGGTGATCGATGCCGGGGATGTGCTGATGGCGATAGTTGGGCATCACCTTCACGCCCCAGAGTTGCTGCTCATACAGCGATCCCTCGGCCATGAAGTGTCCAGTCAACGACAACCCGCGACGCTCGCAGAACTGCCCCAGCCGTTGGCTGAAATGACGCTCGAACAGGTCATTCGCCGTGCGGTAATACTGCCAGCGGAAGCGCGCCGCACCTGGCGCATCAGTGAACAGCAGATACAACTGGTCAACCAATGCCTTGCCATGCATCTGCCGAAAACGCTCCGGCAGATCCGCTGACCACGGCACTGCCCCGCGCGGCAAGCCAAAGCGGAAAATCGCCGAGGGCTCATCCGTAAACTGGGCCGTTACCAGCCCCCCGTAATCGTCGGCATAGCGCTCCGCATAAGTCTCGTAAGCATCGGCCAGGAACTGCGCGGTTCCCGCCTCGCTCATCAGGTCTGTATAGCACGTGCCGTTAAACCACGGGTTGCCCAGCGGCGCGACCCATTCGTACACCGTCACGCCGCCACCGGACGTCAATCGTCGCGCTCGCGGTGGTGCCGGCTCGCCCGACAGCCGGGCCAGAAGCACCTTCATCCGGCACGCCTCACCCGCCAGCGGCGTGCTGCCGCCGCTGAATCCGCTCGGCCACTGGTCTTCGTCGTACAACCAGACCTTGAGCCCAAGCTCACGACAACGCCGGACAACGGCGTCCACTGCGGAAAACCACTCGTCGCCAAGGTACGGCGTGGTCAGGCCCACACGCGCATGCACAAAACCGCCACCCCATCCACCTTCTGCGATGTGAGACAACTGCCGTTGCAACTGCTCGGCAGACATCTGTTCATTCCAACTCCAGAACGGGACCGGCTTGATCACCCCAGCCTCGGGATGACCAGACGCCGCTTCCACATGATCTGGCTTGCGCACAGATCGCGACGTGTCGGACGCAAATGATAGTGGGGTGTTTGGCGGAACCATCAAATTCAACTGCTGCATCTACACACGTTCTGCTCTATAAAAATGCCCAGCGATAGTCTCCCATCGCCGGGCAACGGGGGCAGCGATGTTGCCAGTGTTATCCTGCTACGAATGATCGTTCACGCCGACGCAGCAGCATCAGCCCCGCAGCGCCACCGAGCAACGCCAGCGAGCCCGGCTCGGGGATGAACGCCAGGTTCAGGTCATTGCCATCCATCTGCACCACGAACGATCCGCCGTTCAGGTCGACGCCGAAGTTATCGGTGTTGACCGCAAACATTGCGGCATCAAAGCCGTCAATGCCTTCGCTTGCTGAGGCGATGGTGAACAGTTGGCCATAGTCCGTATTGTCGAAGTTCGCGCCATCGCCGAGCAGTTCGATGGTGAACACGTCGCCGGGCTCGTCGCCGGCGAGGATCTCCAGCAGGCCGGTGATGTTGATCAGGTCCCAGCCGAGGCCGGCGGACGAAGCGGCGTCGGCGAGGTTGACGCGATAACGACCCGATCCAGCGAGGAAGGAACTGTCGCCCGATGCATTCAGCGTCGCAACGGTCGTATCGCTGCCGGGCGAGACCACGCCGCCGCCCATTTGCAACCCGCCGATTGCGCCCGCGCCGGTGAGCACGGCGCTGCCGCCGACGACGGAAACGTCGCTCACCAGCGAGCCATGGTTAATCAATCGGCCGTTGGCAATGAAGGTTCCGCCGGTGAAGGTGTTGTCCGCGGTGAGCACCATGTCGCCGGCGACGTTCTTGCTCAACCCGCCGTCGCCGCTGATCACGCCGTCAATCGTCAGCGTCGTCCCATCAGACACGCCGAAGGCTTTCGTTCCGCCCAGCAGCGAGATGTCACCGGTCAGCGTCATATCCGGCCCGCCGGCTTGCGTGAAGGTAATCGCGCCGCCGCCGCCGAGTTCCATGTTGTTGGACAGCGACATGGCCGAGCCGGTGTTCGAGAGGATGCGGATGTTGTTGCCGCTGGTGTGGCGAATGGTCGCCGAGCCCAGCGCCGTCTCACTGCCGAGGTACGTATCGCCGTTGGCGATATCGTAAATGTTGGCCATGTCCGGGCTGCTGGCGTTGAACGTGATCGAGCCCGGGCCGGCTCTGCGGATGTTGAAGGCGTTGGAGGTGATCTCGTCATTAAAGATCAACTCGCTGCCTGGCCGTACGTCGAAGATCTTGAAAGGGTCCGTGCTGCTTGCCGTTGCCCTCGCCGTGAGATGGACGGGCACGTTAATCGTGGCGGATACGGGGACCGCGTTAACACCACCCGTGCCGACGAGCAGTGTCTGGCCGTTTCCCGCGCCACGCAACGAGAGGATGTTGTCGTCGGCGCTGTTGATGGTGAAGTCGTAATTGTAAAACTGAATGCGCTCGATGTTGTACGCCTGGTCCATCTCGGTATCGAGCTGCGCGTCCGAACTGCCGAGTTCCCAGATCGCGCCGTCACCGCCGGTGTAGGGATTGCCGGGGTTTTCCGACCAGTTGTCGTCGTCGGACCAGAGGTTTGTCTCGCCGCCGCCGTTCCAGGTGCGCTGTTGGCCCTGTGCGACGTCGACCACGCCACCTGTTGCGAGCATGGCAGCGAACAGCCAGGACGTCATTCGCAAGGTGTTGGTTCGTGTTGCTTCCATTGGTGTTCTTTCCTTCCAATTATGATGATGCCAGAGAGTTGGGGACAGAGGATGAATGGTTTAACGCGGCAGCAGCCGCAGTGATGGATTGGTGCTTAGCCGTTCGTACATGTCACCGAATCCGGCCTGCCTGCCTTCTTCTGCGCGGATGGAACTCGCGTGACCGTCCGCGAAGCCGATGTTGGCGGAGTCGTTGTGGCGATAGCGCACACCTGGATCGCCGTCGATGCCCTGGCCGATCTGGATCGCCTGCGAAATTTCCGCGTTCCCTTGAAACTCGACGAACATCAGCACGTGGCTTGGCGAGTGCTCGATTTGGTCGAAGTTGCGTGCAATATGCTCAAGAAAGTTGCCAGCCGGCCGAAGTGCCGTGCCATTGGGACGGGCATCAGGCCGCGACGTCGTGTACTGATTGACGGCGTAACTTTGAAACGGGTGTGCGGCCGGTAGACTCACTTGTTCGTCTCGATTCATCGTTGGGCAGCGAAAGACGCCGGTTTGCATCCACTCGATCGTTTCAGGCCCAGGCGTCGGCCGCTCTTGCCCGACATACGCCGCCATCTGGAACGGATGGAAATCGGCCGTCCAGTGACCAAAGTGATGGCCGTACACGAAGTAGCCTTCATCCTGGGTGTACATGACGTGCCCGATCAATTGCTGACGAAGGTTGGAACTGCATTGCATGGCCCGGGCGGTTTCGCGTGCCGCGCCCAGGGCAGGCAGCAGAATACTGATCAGCAACGCAATAATGCTAATAACAACCAAAAGCTCAATCAGCGTAAAGCCTTTTGTTCCCAGTTTGGCATTTCGAGCGTAAGGAGTGCGAACGCACGCGACAGATCGAGAAGTAGTTTTCATGGCCAAATGCCTTTATACAGAATGTCGATCGCAACAAAAGTGAAAGCGAGAACACGAATCGGAACGATCTAAGACGATGGCTGACGCAACCGCTGACTGGATTCACCAATAAATAGCGGCACGCGCGGCGGCTGAACGAGCAATGGTCCCTTCCAGTCCCGAGCACCGTTTTGCACCCAGTCCAGACACACGTCCAGGTAGGGGGTCGGGTCCGGATCCTGAATCGAGGTCAACGACGGCACGAGATACGGCGCTTCACCCGCTCCGTCGTCACTGGCACAGACAGCGAGATCACGGCCCGCTTCAAGACCACGTTCATGCAATGCACGGTAAACGCCCTTGGCTGCGGCGGACGTACAGCACAACAATCCGTCGGCCTGGAACCCACCGCCGTCGAGCGTCTCCAACGTGACCTGATACGCCTTTTCCATCGGAGAGCCGCCCATCGCGACCGGCTGGTCGATCAGCACACCGCCGCGTTGGTCGCCCGCCCAATTGCGCCAGACCTTGATGCGCAGATCGGTCACGTCATTGTGCGGCTGCGTGTTCAAGCAGGCTATGCGTTCATGGCCTTGCTCGGCCATATGCTCCAGCAGCTTTTCGGTCATCTGCGGCGAAGCGAGCCAGACACTTGGAAAACCGTGTTTTGACTGATCGCTGTCGAGAAAAATCGCGGACCCACGCGAACGCTCGATCGTCCGCAGCAGGTGATCACTCGGATCACAGCCCGGCAGACCAAAGAAGATCACATCGAAACTCTCCAGCGTCGCAGTCACGGCCGGATCGTCGAGGTGAACATAACTGACCGGCCGAAACAAGCCTTCACGCTTTTCGACGACGCGGCTGAGGGCCTGCTGCCACCGCCACGTATAGGGCGACGGATACGCAACGGTCAGCAACGCAACGTGCAGGCCGGTGTGGCGGGTTCCTTTTTCCTTCGGCTTTCCGTCGGTTCGGGTCTTTCCATCCTTTTGCCGCCCGCCGGTCGCGATAGTCGCGGCGGCAGCGGGCCTGCCATTGGGCTGACGAACGAGCAAGCCAGTCTTGATCAGTTGCGCCACCGCCTTGCGGGCCGTGCGCGTGTCGACTTCGAATTCAGCAGACAACTGCCGATCCGTGGGAAAGTCCTTCAGCAGGTAATCCCCGTGGCGTAGCCGCTGTTCGAGCAGATTTGAAACTTTGAGGTACTTGGCCATGACCAGTTCCCAACAGAATCACCAAACTCCATCAATTTGACACAATACATCAAAATGATGGATATTTGCAAGCGGAATCTTTACACTCAGGGTCGATTTTTTTTCGAGACATCGAAGGAGCTTGGCCGATGCGAATTCTGTATGTCGATATCGACTCTCTAAAACCTTCCCATTTAGGATGTTACGGCTATAGTCGGCCAACCTCACCGACCATGGATGCCTTGGCGGCGCGAGGGGTCCGCTTCAATCACTGCTACGCCGCGGACAGCCCGTGCGTCCCGAGTCGGGCGGCCATGTGGAGCGGTCGGCCGGGCATCCGCAATGGCGTGGTTACCCACGAAAACACCCCGGCCGGCTGCGCTTTCCGGTACGCCGTTCCTGACCGTCACGGGCAGTGTCCGACGTTGGCCCATCATCTGGCCGACGCGGGGCTGCAGACCGTCAGTTTTACCAGCTTTGCCGACCGGCACTTGCAGGGCTGGTTCAACTTCGGGTTTCGAGAATTTCACGTGCCGTCGCTCAAAGGCGGGAATGAAGACGGGCCGGAAGTCAACGCCGCGGTGTTGCCCTGGCTGCGCGATCATGCTCGCGAGGACAACTGGTTTGTCCACCTGACCTATTGGGATCCGCATACGCTCTACACCGAACCGATGGATCAGTTCGAAGCGATGGCCAGGCATCCCGCGGCCGCCTGGCCCGACGAACAAACGATCGAGCGTCAGCAGCGCGACACCGGCATTCGGACGGCGAGCACGCTCTGGGGCGACAACCCGCACGATGGGTTCGGCCGAAGCCGCGTGCCCACCATGCCGGACAACATTCGCAATCGCAGTGACTTCGAGCATCTGATCAACGGCTACGACGGCGGCATCCGTCACGCGGACGATCAACTGGCCGAGTTGGTCGCGGAACTCGATCGGCAAGGGGTGCTCGAAGAGACCGCCATCATCATCAGCGCCGACCACGGCGAAGCGTTCGGCGAACTGGGGCAGTACATGGAGCATGGCAGCGCTTCGCCGGCCACGCATCACATCCCACTGATCGTCGTCTGGCCCGGCATTACCGACGCGGCGGCAGGCACGGCCCGCGACGAAATGCTATTGAACACGGACTTCGCTCCCACGCTTGCCGAGTTGCTCGAACTGGATGTGCCCGAAGGTTGGTGCGGGCGCAGTTTCGCGCCAGCGTTGCAGGGCCAGGCGATGCACCTTGACGAACCGCTCGTCTGGACGCACGGCCTGCACACGCGCCAACGGGCTGTCTTCGATGGCCGATACCTGTTCATTCGCACGTATCACCCGAGCTGGTACGCCTATCCGCCGCGCATGCTGTTCGATCTGGAGCAAGACCCACATCAACAGCACGACCTGGCCGACGAATTGCCCGATCGTGTGTCGGCGATGGGAGCACAACTCACCGCGTGGGAGCAGGCCCACGTCGACGCGACGGGTCAGCCGGACCCGATGCGACTGGCTCAACATCAGCCGCCAGCCGCCGCGGGGCTGCCCGACTATCTCGAACGACTCGAAAAACTGGGACGAGCCGAGGACGCCAAAGCCATCCGAGAGCGACTGGCCCGCGTGCCGACCCATTACGCGCCGCCCGCGCTGGAGCCGAAGTCATCATCGCAGTGACCAACAACAGGCCGTAAATCGGCCGACCTCTTTACCTCGGCCGATGCGGCCGTCCTGCACATCCATGGAGGAATCATGTTGAGCCCCTTTTTCAAGTCAGCTCGTATGTTTCAACACGCGGTGCTCGCAGGCGCCATCGTCCTCGCCGCGCTCACCAGCGCTGCCCACGGCGTCAGCAGCAGCAGCAACGGCCTGATCGACGTCAACATCACCGAACTGCTCGGCATCGATCTCTTTCACAACGCGGGCTACACCGGCGAACGGGCGGTGGTCGGTGTGATTGAGTCGGGCCATCTCTGGAGCGACCACCAGACGCTTCGGCATGTGGACACGTTTATCCAGTCGCCGCAGGCGCGTTTCGGTTCGACGCAACTGGGCGACGTCAACCGCCACGCCACGTTTGTCGCCGGCTTAATCGGTGGCCGACCGGCCGACGCCGCCGTGTACAAGACCGGCTTCGCGCCCGGCGCGGAGATGTGGTCTGGCGCGATCGCCACCCAATGGTTCAACACGCCTTCGGTGCAGGACAGTTTTACCTTCGCTGACCATCATGCGCTGGTCTACCCGTTTTTGACCATGATGCGCACCGGCGTTGAGAACCGGCGGGCGGACGTGATCAATTTTTCCGTGGGCCTGGGGGCAGGCAGTGCGGCGGCCGACATTTCCGCACGCGTGATCGACTCGCTGACTTACGAGAACCGGCAGAGCGTCATCGTGTCGGCGGGCAATAGCGGGCCTTCGTCCGGCTCGGTCAATCGGCCAGCCGACGCGTACAACGTGATTACTGTCGGCGCCCTGGCACGCGGCACGGCCACGCCTTACGCGAACGTCGCAGGATTCAGCAGTCGTGGCCCGGGCAACTTCTACAACCCCGTGACCGGCGAAACCGTGCCGAATGCACGGGCGCTGGTGGACATCGTCGCGCCGGGGCAGAACCTGATCGCGCCGTTCTACGGCGGCACGACCGGGCAGAACACCGGCGGCACGGATATCTCCAACGGCCGCGGGGACCGCTACGCCGGCTATAACCCGCCGAACGGCCCGAACGTCGGCGGCCCCGTCAGCGGCACGAGCTTCTCCGCACCGTTGGTCAGCGGGACGGCTGCGCTGCTCGCCGACGTGGGTCACGACCGCTATCCCAGTCATGGCACGGACGGTCGCGTCATCAAGGCTGTGCTGCTGACCAGTGCCCAGAAACCCGGGCCGTGGAGCAATGGCCAGACGGTCGACGCGGATGGCGTCGTCCGCACCACGCAGGCGTTGGATTACACCTTCGGTGCAGGCCGACTCGACGCCGGCGCGGCGTTCACCCTTTACACCACCGGCACGACCGACCTGCCCGGCCACGACGGCGGCCTTGTCGCCGAACTCGGATGGGACTTCGGCATGGTCGGCGAAAACACCCCCACCGATTACCTGATCGACGTGCCGCTGGCTGCGGGCAGCACGTTTACTGCCACGCTCACATGGTTTGCCGAGCGCACGTTCGAAAACCTCGCTTGGAACGGCGTCACCACCGTCAGCGATAATCGACTCGACAATCTCGATCTGCAATTGTGGCAACTCACCGGTCCGGACTCGGCCGAGGCCGTGCTGATCGCCGAGTCGGTCAGCGAGTACAACACGGTCGAGCATTTTTCAATTTTGATCCCCGAAGCAGGCGAGTACATGCTTCGCGTCCTCTGGGAAAATAAGTGGTACGACCGTTTGGGCGGTGCGAATGTTCAAGAATACGCCCTGGCGTGGCACGGCATCGCAGTGCCCGAGCCTGGCACACTGGTGATCGTGCTTGCGTTGAGTGTGACGATGCTGCGTTCGCACCGGGGACGGCGCGTCGCATGAGCGGCGGCCGGCAGCCCTCGCTGTCGGTTGGCTACTTATTCAAACGGGATTTGATACATCTTATATTTTAGCGCGTGACATGGCGGGGCGCGCGGAGTAAGCTGAACCAGTCGGGCGGGGGCAATTCTTTTTTTTGGGCGATGATGGAGCGTTCGTCGGATCACAGCAAACCTGTGGAGTCGCGCTCATGGCCGGGGAAGCGAATCATGTGCAGGCGGAGGGGACGATCGATCAATCTGTCCGACGGTTCGTGCGTCAGGCGACGTGGGCGCTGGCGCTGCGCCGGGCGGTGATGTGGTCGGCAGGCTGGCTGGTGGCGTGGGGGGTGCTGGTGCTCGTGCTGCGCGTGACGGGGGATGTGTCGTTGCGGTGGCTGCTGGCGGGCGGGCTGGGGCTGCCGATGGTGCTGATGCTGGCGGGTTGGCGGGCGTGGCGGGCTCGGCCTGAAGCGGCGACGGTGCGGGCAATGCTCGACAGTCGGCTGCAATGCGGGGGGCTGTTGATGGTGCAGGATGAAACGGGGATCGACGCGTGGCGGGCGCGGTTGCCGGGGCAGGCGGCGATGCGCGTGCGCTGGCGCGGTGGGCGATCGCTGGCGGCGATGGGGGTGGCGGGGGCGTTTGTGGTGGCGGCGTTTGTCGTGCCGGAGCATGTGACGCAGATCGCGCGGGCGCAGCCGCTGGACGTGTCGGGGCCGACGGGTCGGCTGGCGGAGCAGTTGGAGGTGCTGGCGGAAGAGGCGTTGATCGAGCCGGAGGATGCGTCGTCGCTGGCGGAGCGACTGGATCGGCTGGCGGCGGAGGCGAGCGGCGATGATCCGGTGCGGACGTGGGAGGCGTTGGACCATTTGCGTGAAAGGCTTGAACAGGCCGCAGCCGAGGCGGGCGAGGCGGCGGTACAGGAGACGGCGGCACTGACGGCGGCGCAGGTGCTCGCCGAGGCGCTGGCGGAAGATGGCGATCTGCTGTCGGCCGAGCAGCAGGCCGAGGCGATGCAGGCGCTGGCGGACATGACGGCGCGGGCCATGGCGGAGCGCGGCGCGTTGAGCGACCAGTTGGGCGCGTCATTGGCCGAGGCGATCAACAGCGGGTCGCTGAGCGAGGAGCAACTGGCGGCGCTGGCGGAGGCGTTGCGGGATCGGAAGATGGACATCGCAGAGATGATGGACCGTCTGGCTGAATGCGATCTGGCGGATGAGCGGATGCTGACGGCTTGCCGACTGGCCGGCGAAGGCGAGAGCGGCGGGATGTGTGAGATGCTGGCAGGGCTGGACGGCGAGATGTCGATCGAAGACGCGGTGGCGATGTGGTGCCAGGGCGGTGGTTGGGGCATCAGTCAGAACGGCGGGCTGACGCCGATGACGTGGCATGACCAGCCGGGCACGGAGGAGGGGGCGGGGTTTGAAGCGATGGCGTTGCCGACGGCCGACGCGTCGGCGTTGCGCGACAGCCTGCTGGTGGGGCTCAGTGCGACGGCGCCGGAGGTTGATGAGCTGGCCGAGGCGTCGGTGGGCGGCGCGTTGCGCGATGCGCCGGCTGACGGGGGCGCTGCTGCGACGCAACGCCTGCTGCCACGCCATCGCGAGACGGCGCAGCGGTATTTCGATCGTGACGAGTCGAGGTGAGGTCGCGGCGGTGGCGGGCATTGCCTCGGCTGCGGTTGGATGGACGAACGGAAAACTGGCGAACGAAAAAATACAGCCGACGGCGCATCAATCAATTGATGAGGCAGATTGATGAGGCGGGTCGGTGAACGTCGGCTGGAGTGATGCATGGAGCAGGAAACAAGGTCGCCCGCGTTGTTGACGCCGGAGGAAATCGAGCCCGCGGCGGGGCTTGCCGGGCAGGTGCTCGATGAGTTGGACCGCCTGTTGCTGGGCCAGTCGTCGCTGCATCGCATGGTGCTCATCGGCGTATTGAGTCGCGGTCATATTCTGTTCGAAGGGTTGCCCGGCGTGGGGAAGACGGCGCTGATTAAAGCGCTGGCAGACATTTTGAACCTGTCGTTTTCGCGTGTGCAGTTTACGCCCGATCTGATGCCGGGCGATATTGTGGGCACGTCGATTCTTCAGGAGAACGAGCAGGGCAAGCGCGAGATGGTTTTCGAGCGTGGGCCGGTGTTCACGAACATTCTGTTGGCGGACGAAATCAACCGGGCGTCGCCGAAGACGCAGTCGGCGTTGCTGGAAGCGATGCAGGAGCAACGGGTGACGACGCTGGGGGCGACGCGCGAACTGCCTTCGCCGTTTTTCGTGCTCGCGTCGCAGAACCCGATCGAGCTTGAGGGCACGTATCCGTTGCCCGAGGCGCAGGTGGACCGGTTTCTGTTCAAGCTGCGTGTGTCGGGTGTGAAGGCCGAGGTGTTGGAGCAGATTGTCGATACGCGTCGTCGCGGCGAGCCGCCGGGCGTACGGTGGCGGCTGCCGGCGGGTGGGATGGATGTGCTCACGCGGGCGATGGAGCGGATCGTGCTGCCGCGGCCGGTCGCGCGATATGTGGCCCGGCTGGTGGCGGCGACGCATCCGGATAACGCAGGGGCGGGGGAAGGGGTGACGCGGTATGTGAGCTATGGCGCGTCGCCGCGTGCGGCGATTGCGATGGCGGAGGCCGGCCGAGCGGCGGCGCTGCTCAGCGGTCGGCCGACGGTGGGGTTTGAAGATATCAAGGCGGTTGCCCCCGCAGTGCTGAACCATCGCATATTGCTGAACTACCAGGCGCGGTTCGACAAGGTCGACAGCTTCGATGTAGTCGAGCAGTTGCTCGCGGCGGTGAACGACGTGGGCCTTGATCTGCCTGAAGACCTGGCGGTGGAAGTTCGCGCGACGTGATCGTGTTTCGGTGCAGAGGCCTTCGCGCGGGGCGGGTGCGTTGCGCGGGCGTGGCCTCGGCTGTTCGCTTATTGGCCCGAAGGGGGACGTCATGCAAGCGTATCGCATCGTGATCATCATGCTGCTTGGTTTGCTCGCGGCGCTGCCGCGGCCCGCCGATGCTCAGACCTTTGGCGACATCAACGTCAATGCGATCAGCACCTCTACTGGCGCGAGCACGGGCGGTTATGTCGAGCACCGTTTTATCATCACCAATCGCTCGGCCGAGCATGATCGCCATGTGGCGATCACCATGCCTGCGACCACGTGGGGCGGGGGCGCGGGGCATTACCTCCGCGGCTTACGTCGGGCCGTCATCGTGCCTGCCGACTCGACCGTGGAGTTGCCGATTCTTCAGCCGCCGTTGCCGTTGAACGGCGACGGTGCACGCATCGTGATTGATGGTCAGACGCAGCGCGGGCAGGTGGGCATCAGCGGCGGCAGACATGGTCACACGATGGACAGCTGGTACCGGGGTATCGGCGATGACGTGGCGGTGCTCGCGAGCCCATCGATCACCGGCGAACTGCGCGATCGGCTGGAAGCCATCGTGCAAGCGGAAACCGCGACGAGCACGCGGTATGGCAGCAGAGGGATGCGCGAGTTGCACCGGGCCAACCGGCCGCCGCGTCAGTGGAGCGACAACTGGTTGGCGTATTCCGCTTATGCCGGGCTGGTGCTGCGGTCTGAAGAGCTTGACGAAATGCCGCGCGCGGCGCGCGAGGCAATGTGGCAGTATGTCACCGCCGGGGGCACGCTGCTGGTGCTCGGCGACGCTCGGCCTGTGCCCGAGCCTTGGCAGCAGCGGCACGAGCGCGTCCTGTTCGCGGGCGAGGCGACCGACCGTTACGCCGTGGGGTTCGGCCAATGCTGGTTCATGCCCGCGGACCGAATTGATGCGACTCGCAGGAACGCGGACGCGACGAATGAACTGGCGCGTTACTGGGCATCGACCGCTCAGGTGATCAACCGTTACGAGTCGGTCGAGCAGGCGAATCGGCGGTTTTCGATTGTGGAACATTTGACCGTGCCGGTGCGCGGGCTGTTGGCGTTGATGCTGGTGTTTACGCTCGTGATCGGGCCGACCAATCTGGTGGTCGTGTCGAAGTTGAATCGGCGGATATGGATGTTGTGGACCGTGCCGGTGATCGCGATGCTGTTCGCGGGGGCGGTGTTCGGGTATGCGACGTTTGCCGAGGGCTGGCAGGCCGACCGCCGGTTGACGGGGCTGACGTTGCTTGATGAAACCAACCGCCGGGCGACCACGCTCGGCTGGGCGGCGTACTACTCGCCGCTCACGCCCGGCGACGGGTTGCGGTTCAGTCATGAAACCGAAGTCACGCCACAAGTACGGCTCGAAGGCTGGTCGAGCGATGGCTCGGTCCGCTTTGTCGACTGGACGCATGATCAGCATTTGTCCGGCGGCTGGATCTCGGCGCGCGTGCCGGCCCACTTTTCACTACGCAAAAGCGAAACACGGCGCGAACGACTGACGCTCGACCGTAACGAAGCAGGTCAGGTGACGGTGACCAATGCACTCGGGGCGGACATCATCGACGTCTATATCGCTGACCGCGAGGGCAGAGTGCATCACGTTCGTCATGTGCCAGCGGGCGGCCGAGCGACGCTGGCTTCACTGGAGCAGTACGGCAATAACGAGGCCGACCTTCGCGAGATGTTTGAAAACGACTGGCCGCGCATGATCGAGCGCATGGCAGACGAATCCGACAGGTACCGTGGGCCGGCGTTGGCGGACTATCTACGGCCGAATACTTACCTCGCGGTGGTGGAGGGTTCGCCGTTTCTTGAACCGGGGTTGGCCAGCGCCCGGCCGCGGCCGAGCCAGTCGGTGGTGTATGGCATTCTCGCGGAGGGTTTTCATGGAGATTGAAGTTCATCAGCTCAAGCGTCACTTCGGCAAGACGAAGGCCGTCGACGACGTGACGTTCGGCTTCGCTTCCGGGCAGATCTACGGCTTCGTCGGGCCCAACGGTGCGGGCAAGACGACGACGATGCGCATCATGGCAACGCTTGACGAGCCGACATCGGGCGATGTTCGTTTTGATGGGGTGTCCGTTGTGGAAGAGCCCGAGCGCGCCCGCCGACAGATCGGCTACATGCCGGACACGCTGCCGGCGCATCGCGATATGTGCGTGCACGAATACCTCGACCTGTTCGCCCGTGCGTACGGCCTGCCCCGGCAGCAACGCCGAAGCACGATCGCCCAGATCGAGCAGTTCACCAACCTTACCGGTATCCGAGAAAAGCTGTTGCGCGCCTTGTCCAAGGGCATGAAGCAGCGTGTGAGCTTGGCTCGCGCGCTGGTGCATGATCCGCCTTTGCTGATTATGGATGAGCCGGCGGCGGGGCTGGACCCGCGCGCTCGTGTTGAGCTGCGCGAGTTGATCAAGGCGCTGGCTGACCAGGGCAAGGCTGTGCTGATCAGCTCGCATATTCTCGCGGAGCTGACGGAGATCTGCGACGGCGCGGTCATCATCGAGCAGGGCCGGCTGCTGCGTGCGGGCACGCTGGAGGCGATCGAGCGCGGCGACGGCGAGGTCGCCAACCGCCGCGCGATTGCGCTTCGGCCACACGGTTCGGTCGAGGCGCTGTACAAGGCGATGCTGGAGATGCCCAAGGTCACCGACGCGCGCGTGGTGGGCGATCATGTTGAGGCCGACGTCGAAGGTGATGAAGACGACTGCTGCGACCTTCTCGCCGAGCTGCTTCGCAGAGAGTTTCGCATACTTGAGTTCAAGCAGGTCCGGCAGGGCCTCGAGCAATTGTTCATGAGCCTTACCGAGGGGAAAGTCCAGTGACCGCTATCCACGCCATTGCCCACTGGTTTGACGATCGCCTGAACCCCGTGCTTGTGAAAGAGCTGCGGCAGGCGGTGCGTTCGTGGTTCGTGATTATCGTGCTGATGCTTTTTCTGTTGCTGATGCTGGTAACGTTGACGATCTACCTGCTCGCGACGGACGACCTTGGAGGCAGCTTTGATGATGGGCAGCCGATCTTCATGATTCTTCAAGGCATGTTGCTGGGGACGTGCCTTTTGTTTGTGCCGATCTATGTAGGCGTTCGCCTCGCGGCGGAGCGGGCGGATCAGAATGTTGACTTGCTTTACATCACGACGCTTCGGCCGATGTCGATCGCGTGGGGGAAGGTCGTTTGCGGGCTGACGATCACGCTGTTGATCTACAGCGTTTGTGCGCCGTTTCTCATGCTTACCTATCTGCTGCGCGGGATCGACCTGCCGACGATCTTTCTTGCGTTGGGCATCAATCTGCTGCCGATGCTTGCGGTGTTGAGCCTGGCGATTTTGATCGCGGCGCTGCCGGTGAGCGTGGTGATGAAGGTGATTCTTGCGGTGCTGCTGGCGGTGGGCACGGTGAGTGTGTACACGATCACGATGACGATGGTGTCGACGCTGGTGTTCTTCGGTATTGGCGGGCGGATGGGTTCGTGGGAGTTCTGGGGCCCGGCGCTTGCTGGTGTGCTGCTTGTGGTCGGCGCGGCGGGGTTGTTTTTCATGCTTGCGGTGGCGGCGCTGTCGCCGCCGGCGTCGAACCGGGCGTTGGGCGTGCGGGTTTACATTACGGCGCTGGTGGTTGTGACCGGGGCTGTGGCGACGGCGCTTCATATCGTGTTGGCGGACGACTGGCCGTTCGCGAGTTGGTATGTGTGTGCGGTGATGCTTGCGGCGATGAGTCTGGTCGGGTCGGCGTGCGAGCGTGACACGCCGGGCGCGCGGATTCAGCGGACGATTCCCCGGTGGCGATTGTTTCGGCCGATGGCGTTTGTGTTGTACAGCGGCGCGTCGGGCGGTGTGTTGTGGTCCGTGCTGCTGGCGATGGCGGTCTTCGCGGCGGGGTGGGGTAATTACGCGTGGGTGAGCACGATGCGGATCATGCCCGTGGAGGACGCCGTGCTGCACAACATGCAGGGGATATGGCTTTACGTGGCGGCGTATACGTTCACAGCGATATTGATTCACCGTTACCTGATGCCGCGGTTCAAGTCGACGATGACGGCGGCGCTGGCGATGTTGTTGATGGCGATCGGGACGGTGGGGCCGATGATCGTGGCATTTTTCATTTGGCCGACGTCGTGGCATGAGACGGAGCGGGGGTGGTGGCTGACGAGTGTCGTGTCGCCGGTGGTGCACAGTGGGCGTGACTTCATGTCTTCGATCTATTTGTTCGTGGGCCTGTGGCTGGGGATGGCGGCGGCGCTCGCGGTGCCGTGGTGGGTGCGTGGCGTGCGGCAGTTTACGCCGACGTCGTATGGCGCGGCGCGGTTGGCGGGGTCGGTTGAGGAGGTCGCGGTGACTGCGCCAGCGGCGTCCGCCGTGGTGGTTGAGTCGTCGTCGACGATGGCGGCAGGCGAGGGTGCGGCGGATGGATGAGCAGGCGATTCGTGTGGCGTTGGACGTTGGCGAGCGGATGGGGGCGCGGTACGCGCTGCTGCCGCCGCGGCGGACGGTGGCGGGGCCGGGGGGCGAGCAACTTGCGCATCGCGCGGGCAGCAGTGTCGAGTTTATGGAGCATCGCGATTACCGGGCGGGCGATGATATTCGCCGTATCGACTGGGCGGCTTACGCGCGGACGGATCGGTTGACGGTCAAGCAGTATCGCGACGAGGTGAGCCCGCATGTGGATGTGGTGATCGACGGTTCGCGATCGATGGCGCTGCCCGACAGCGCGAAGGGCGAGGCAACGGTGGGCGTCGCGGCGGCGGTGGCGTCGGCGGCGGCGAGCAGCCGATTTACGCATCACGCGTGGCTGGCGGGCGAGGCGGTATTGCCGGTGGGTCAGGGTCGGGATCGGCCGACGGCCTGGATGGGGCTTGGGTTTGATGGTGAGCGGAGCGTGGGCGAGCAGCTCGCGGCGGCGCCGGTGCGGTTTCGGCCGCATGCGTTGCGCGTGCTGGTCAGTGATCTGCTCTGGCCGGACGAGCCGACGGTGGTGTTGCATCGGTTGGCGGACGGGGCGGCGGGCGTGGTGGTGGTGCAGGTGCTCGCGGCGGCGGACGTCGAGCCGCCGGGGCATGGCAACCTTCGTCTGCTCGATGCCGAGACGGGCCAGCATCGCGAGATGTTTATTGATGACACGGCCAGGCAGCGCTACGTGCGCAGGCTTGAGCGTCACCAGTCGCAATGGGCGGCCGCTTGCCGAGGCGTGGGCGCGGTGTTGGTGACTTTGGTGGCGGAACGGCTGGTGCAGCGATGGGACTTGAGCGAACTGGTACGCGAGCAGGTATTGCGCGTGTTGTGATGGATTGACGTTGTAGCGGAGGGTGAGCCGACTGAATTATGCCTGTATTTGTTTTGCCTTTGGCGCTGCTTGGGTTGACGGCGCTGCCTGCGTTGGCGGCGATCTATTGGCTGCGCAATCGGCATCGGCGGCAGGTCGTGTCGAGCCTGCTGCTGTGGGTGGATGAGCGTCAGCCGCGCGAGGGCGGCGTGCGTGTGCGGAAGGCGCAGACGTCGTTGTTGTTTTTGCTGGAGCTGATCGCGCTGCTGCTGCTGGCGACGGCGGCGGCGGACCCGCGAGTGTTGTGGTCGGAGCAGCCCACGGTGTATGTGGTGGTGCTGGATGATGCGTTTTCGATGCAGGCAGGTGAGGGGGATGACACGGCGAGGGCGCGAGCGGTGGCGGCGCTGCGCGACGAGTTGAGGGGGCAGCGGTTTGCGGTGCGGTTCGTGCTCGCGGGCGAGCGGGCGCAGCTGCTCGGTGAGCCGGTGGAGCGCTGGCCGGATGCGGCGCGGGTGCTGGAGGGTTGGCGATGCGAGTCGCCACGTTCGTCGTTGCCGACGGCGGTGGCGATGGCGCGGGAGATTGGCGGCGCGGAGGCGCGTGTGATCGTGCTGACCGATCGCGAGCCGACGCGGGGGATGGAGGCGGGGCGACTGCTCTGGTGGGCGTTTGGCGCGTCGCGGGCGAATGTGGCATTCGTCAACGCGGTGCGCAGTGTGGCGGACGGCGCGGGTGATCGGGCGATGCTGGAGATCGCCAACTTGTCGGACGAGGCGGCGCGGCCGACGTTGAGCGTGAACGGCGCGTCGCAGCAGTTGACGTTGGCAACGGGCGAGCGACGTCGGCTGTGGTTTGATCTGCCGGCGGACACGGGGCCGTTGATTGCCGAGTTGTCGGATGATGCGCTGGCGTTTGATAATCGGGTGGTGTTGCAGCCGGCGCGAGCGCCGCGGGTGTCGGTGGCGTTGGCGATTGCGGACGAGCGGTCGCGTGAGATGTGGCGGCAGGCGCTGGCTGCGACCGGCCGGGCGCGGCTGGTGTCGGGGCCAGCGGATGTGTTGATTACCGATGCGGCGGCGGCATTGCCGAGCGTTGCGGCCGGGACGTGGACGTTGCGGCTGCGTCATGTGGACGAGCCTGCGGCGTTGACTGGGCCTTACATCATCGATCAAGGTCATCCGCTGAACACGGGGCTGTCGCTGGCGGGGGTGGTGTGGGCGGGCGGGCGCGAGGTGGAGATGCCGGGCATGCCGCTGATCAGCGCGGGCGAAGCGGTGTTGTTGAGTCATGTTCGTCGCGGGGCAGGTGCGGATGTGCTGCACATGCAATGGCGGCCGGACCTTTCGACGCTGCCGCGGATGCTGACGTTTCCCGCGCTGGTGTGGAACCTGCTCGACTGGCGGGCAGATCATTTGCCGGGCCCGAGTGAGACGAACCTGCGGCTGGGCATGATGTCGCGGATTGTTGCGCCGCCTGGGGTTGATGCGGTGGAACTGATCAGCCCGACGGACGAGCGGCATCGGCTGACGTTGATGGATGCGGTGGCGACGTGGGAAGCGACGCGCGTGGGTGAGTGGCAGGTGCGTGTGGGTGAGGAGGCGTACGCGGTGGCCGTGAACGCACTGGAAGCGGGCACGTCGGACTTGCGCGGCGCGACCTCGGGGCGATGGGGTGATCGGCTGGACGAGCGTTCGTTGACGGAGCGGTACCAGGCGGTGAGTTGGGTGTTGCTGTTGGTCGTGTTGGGCGCGTTGACGTTGCATGGCTACTTCGTTTGGCGTGGGGGGAGTGGCAGCGCATGAGTTTTGATTCGCCGATCTGGTTGTTGATGCTCGCGCCGATGGCGCTCGCGTGGTGGTTGTGGCGGGGGCCGACGGCGACTGTGCATGGGTTGCGTGGGGTGTTGTTGTTGCTGGTGGTGGTGGCGATGGCGGGGCCGACGCTGCGGCTGCCGGACCGGTCGGGGACGGTGGTGGTGGTGGCCGACCGGAGCGCGTCGATGCCGGCGGAGGCGGAGGCGCGGCAGCGTGAGTTGATCGACATGCTTGTGCGTGAGATGGGGCAGCGCGATCGCTTGGCGGTGGTGTCGTTCGGCCGGCGGGTGGCGGTGGAGCGTCAGCCGGAGGTGGGGCGGTTTGGCGGGTTTGTGCAGTCGGTGGATGTGGATGGCTCGGATCTGGGAGCAGCGCTTGAGCGTGCGGCGGGGCTTGTGCCGAGCGACGGCGGCGGTCGCGTGCTCGTGCTCAGCGATGGGTTGTGGACGGGGCGGAACCCGATGCTCGAAGCGGGGCGAGCGTCGGCTCGGGGGTTGGCGATTGATTATCGATTGCTTACGCGGTCGCGGGCGAATGATGTGGCGGTGCAGCGGTTTGAAGTGCCGCATCGCGTAAGCGAAGGCGAAGCGTTTTTGATGCACGCGTGGGTGCAGACGCCGGTGGCGCAGCCGGTGGCGTATGAGCTGCGACGTGGCGATCGTGTGCTCGCGCGAGGCGAGCGCGAGATGACGATGGGGGTGAGTCGGTTGACGTTTCGCGATCACGCGGCGTCGGCGGGTGTGCGGCGGTACACGTTGCATGTGACCGGCGCGGCGGACGACCCGGTGCCGGAGAACAATACGGCCGAGGCGCTGGTGGATGTGGAAGGCCGTCGGCCGATGCTGGTGGTGACGGAGTCGGCCGAGCCGAGGCTGGCGGGCTTGCTGGAAGCGGGCGGGCTGGCGGTGGACGTTCGGCCGCCCGGCGCCGTGGATTGGTCGTTGGCGGGGCTGTCGGGGTATGCCGGCGTGTTGCTGGAGAACGTGCCGGCCGATCGCGTGGGCGCACGGGCGATGGAGCGTCTGGCTGTGTGGGTGAATGAGGCGGGCGGCGGGCTGATGCTTACAGGCGGGCGGCGATCGTTCGGGCCTGGCGGCTACTTCGAGTCGCCGCTGGACCCGCTGCTGCCCGTGTCGATGGAACTTCGGCAGGAGCATCGCAAGCTGACGCTGGCGGTGCTGGTGACGCTGGACCGCTCGGGCAGCATGAATATGCCGGTGGCCGGCGGGCGAACGAAGATGGAGCTTGCGAATCTGGGCACGGCCAAGACGCTGGACATGCTTTCGCCGATGGATGAGTTCGGCGTGCTGGCGGTGGACACGCGGCCGCACGTGATCGTGCCCATGCAGCGCGTGCCGGATGAACCGAGCGCGATGCGCAATCGCGTGCTGCGCATGGCGTCGATGGGGGGTGGCATTTACATCGAAGAGGCGCTGCTCGCATCGGAGCGCATGCTCGATGAGGCGACTGCGGCCACGCGCCACCTGATTCTCTTTTCCGATGCGCAGGACTCGGTTCAGGAGGGCCGGTACCGCGAGATACTTCGTGATTTTGAGCGGAAGAACATCACGGTGAGCGTGATCGGCCTCGGCTCGGAGCGCGATATTCATGCGGAACTGCTTCGCGACATTGCGGCGCGCGGCAACGGGCGCATTTATTTCACCGACGACGCGAACCGGCTGCCCGAGCTGTTTGCGCAGGATATGGTCATGGTCGCGCGCAGTACGTTTGTGGATGAGCCGACGCCGATCCGCGCTACGGCCGGCCTTGTATCGCTGCTGGGGCGATCGCTGCCTGATCCGCCGGCGGTGGGCGGCTACAACCTGACTTACCTTCGGCCGGGCGCGACGTTGGCGATGCACAGTGTTGACGAATACGAAGCGCCGGTTGTTGCGGGCTGGCAGGCCGGGCTCGGCCGAGCGGTGGTTTATACGGGCGAAGCGGATGGCCAATTCACCGGGCCGATCGCGCAGTGGCCGCAGGTGGGCGAGTTGCTCACCAGCCTCGCGCGGTGGACGGTTGGCGAGGACGATGACACGCCGACGGAGATCGTAATTACGCAACGGCTCGATCGCGGCACGCAGATCATCGAGTTGCACGTTGACGCGCAATGGGCGGCTACAGAGTTAACGCAACTGCCCACCGTCACCACGTTGCGCGACAGCGAGCAAGGCGAGCCGCGACGGGAGCAGACGCCGATGCACTGGGTTGCCGCCGACCGCCTTGTCGCCGAAGTGCCTCTGCACGGCCAGGAGTCCGCGCTCTCGATCGTCCACCTGCCGGGCCACGGCCAACACCGCCTCGCGCCCGTGCGACTGCCATACTCGCCGGAGTTTGCACCGGTAAGCGAAAGCGGCGCACGTACGCTTGCCCAGCTCGCTCGCGCGACCGGCGGACAGGAACGAATCAGCGTCGCGGGCATGTGGGGCGACCTGCCGCGCCTGCCACAGCGGTTACCTGTTGGCCATTGGTTGCTGATCGCCGCGATCGTGGTGCTGCTAGCCGAGGTGTTGGAACGTCGTACGGGGTTGCTTGGGCGAATGGTGCGCTTACCGCGAGTCGTGTGGTGGCGTACGCCTCGACCTGCCGGCAATGGGGAAGTTCAGGTTAGTGATGACGACAGGGTGCCGCGCACGGCTCATCCGGCGACGTCGGCGTCAGCGGATGCGACGTCGCCCAAGCCTGTCGAGCCCCCGGCTGCCACACCTGCCGGCGCGCTCGCGAACGCGATGGCGCAGGCACAGCGTCGCGCGGCACATCGTCACGATCGCACTTAACGAAACAATGTGGTTTTTCGCCTACAACATTCAGCCGACGATGGTGAAGGCGAGCTAAGTGGAGCCATCATGAGCCAGGACGACGACTTGTCGGCCGACGATGGCTCACTAACGCAACCCCTTGTTACACAGTGGAAAACGCCTCAAATCAAGGGCGTTGAAGTGAATGCCGGTGGAGAGACTCGAACTCTCACGGGTTTTACCCCATCGGATTTTGAATCCGACGCGTCTGCCAATTCCGCCACACCGGCGTTGGGTGTCGTCATGGAATGACATATCTTGGCGTGCACTGCTAAAGGTGTCAATTGCCAGCAGTTTACGTCGTCAATTCTTGCTTGTGCCAATGTTTTCGAGGGGCAGGCGTCGATTTGCCCGGACGAATCGGCGGACTTGCTCGATCCGTTTGGACGATAAGCCGATAAAGGGATTGACGCCGCCGGGTGGGAGCTTTATCGTGCAAAATCGCATGGGGAAATTCCCTACTGTTCTTGTCGTATTTTTGCTGAGCGGTTCGGTCGCTTTTGCGGGCGTGGCGCCAGGGGTGGCGGTCCCGGAGGAGCGTCGGCAGGTGACGCCGACGACGCTTGAGCCGTTGGCGGCGCATTTCGGTGACGAGCCGCGTGCCTATCGTTCGCCACACTTCGTGCTGCTGTATGACGTTGAGCCGTGGCAGGCGCGGATGCATGTGTTGTTGCTTGAGCGGACGCACGCTCAGTTTTATGAGGTGTTCGGGCAGGGCGACTTTGCGTTGCGGCCCTTGGGCGAACGGCTGGTGTGTCTGCTGTTTGCCGAGCAGGCTGATTTTGTGGATTACGGGCGGGCAGCGGACGGAATGGACCTTTCGTGGACGGGCGGCTACTACTCGGCGCGGACGAATCGCGTGGCGTTGTTTCAACGGGGTTGGCCGGAGCAGCAGCCGGATGTGGTGGACGCCGAGCCGGCGATGGCGCTGGTCGACCGCGAGCGTGAGGCCGATCAGCCGACGCTTCGGTTCAGCGCACTCGAGCCGGCGGCGAGCGATCATCGAGCCGACGGGCTGGCGAGCACGGTGCATGAAGCGGCGCATCAGCTGGCGTTCAACAGCGGGTTGCAGTCGCGTGGCGTGATGTATCCGCTGTGGGTGTCGGAAGGCCTGGCGATCAGTTTCGAGACGCAGAACCCCAGCAAGGCATTCGGGCCGGCGTACATCAACGAGCCGCGGCGGGCGGATCTTCGCGTTGCGCGCGAGGCGGGACGTTTGATGGAGTTGGAGCAGTTTGTCAGCCTGGTTCGGCCGCCGGTGGATGATGCGGCGATGGTTCGCGCGGTGTATGCCCAGGCTTGGGCGTTGTTTCATCATCTGTACAACCACGAGCCGAAGGCGTTGCGCGGTTATCTTGGTCGACTGGCAGACCTGCCGCCCGGCCGACGTAGCGCCCACGTGCTGCGGCGGGAGTTTGTCAGCGCGTTCGGCCCGCTGGAGCAGTTCGGCGATGCATGGCAGGCTCACCTGGTCGCGTTGACTGCTGAGTGATGTGCTTTGGGCGCCCTGCCGCATTGGGCCGGGCACCCACGGATGCAATCCGTGGGCTTTGGGGGGTTGACTGGAGTTCCCAATCGTAAACAACCGCGGCCGGGGTGATGCCCAGGCCGCGGTTGCGTTGTGTGTGAACGGTTATTTTCGTTCGACCGATCAGGCCGCGTTCAGCCGACGTCGGCGGATGCGGTGGATGGCACCCAGTGCACCGAACAGGGCCATGCCACCCCACGCGGCGGCGGGCACGGGGACCACGGCACCGGTGGGCATGATCTGAGCGTAGAGGTCGTGCTTTTTGGTCCACAGCTTCTTGGTTGTGAAGCTGTTGTAGAAGTTTTCGCCATCATTGCTGAACCCGAGCAGGTCGAGCTGGTATTCGTAGTTGCCGGCCCAGAACGTGGTGGACGCGGCGCTGCCGAGGTCCAGTTCGAGGCTGTCGGAGAGGACCCGGAGGGTCACGTCCATGTCGAACGCGAGCGTCTGGTTGCCGAGGCCGCTGGGGTCGCTGAAGCTCAGTTCGGTGGTGATGGGCAGGTGGTAGTTGCCGGGAAAGAACAGGTTGTTCATGCTGTGGTTAGTGTGCCGAACGCGTGAGATTTTGAACGGCTGACTGGCGGAGACGTTGTTGAAGTTCTGGTTTTGGAGCGAGATGGTGCTCTTGCCCCATGAGAACGGGCTGTCGCCGCCGACCTGGATCGAGCTTGATCCGTTGGCGTCAAAGGTTGACACGGCCTGGCCGCTGAACTGCGAGCTGGCCATGGCGGGCGCGGCGGGCATGGCGACGGCGGCGAGGCCGACGATGAGCGTCGCGGTGCAAAGGCTTCGCAAGGGACGGGTAGAAATTGCGTTCATGATTCTTGGCTCCTGCACTTTGTGCTTTTTTTGTGGCTTATCCCCCCGGCCACACCCGGGCCGCCGATCGATCGGCGGATGAAAGTTAGACTTCAAAGCTACACCCGGGCCGCGGGCGGGCCACCGTTTCTTGTCATGCAATGAAGATTTGTGGGGGTGGGGGGCAGCCTGTGCGGGCTAGGGATTTCGAGTAAACTCGGCAGCCCGATTGCGGCCGGCACGCGCTGGCCGCCATGCCTTGCAGGGAGCTGATCTTGCGCTCGAAGCGTTTCTTTTGTCAGACAGGGTTGTGTTGCCTCGCGGCCATTTGGCTGTCGATGGTATGCGTGAATTCCGCCGCCGGGCAGGTGGACGCCGCCGGTCGGCCGATCGCGGAGATCGAGGTAGTCGGTCTGGAGCAGGTGGCCGAGCAGCTCGTGCGCAACCAGATCCGCTCGGAGGTCGGTGAGCCTTACGACCCGCGAACGGTCGAGCAGGACATCGTGCGTATCAATCATCTCGGGCGGTTCAGCACCGTGCGGTCGCAGATCGAGCCGACGGACGAAAACACGATCGTGCTGCGTTACGTGCTGGAGGAGCATCCGCTGCTGCAGGCGGTGCAGGTGGTGGGCAACCGCGCGTTGAACGACCAGGAACTGCTCAGGCTCGTTCGGCTACAGCGGGGCGATCCGATTGATCCGTTCCTGATCGACCGCGGTCGGCAGCGGATCATGGAAGAGTATGAAGACGCGGGCTACTACGCCGCGGAAGTGGAAGTCGACGAGGAACTGCTCGGCGAAGAGCGTGCGCTGGTCTTCCGCGTACGCGAGGGGCCGCGCGTTCGGCTGCGTCGGCTGGGCTTTGAGGGGAATGAGGCGTACCCCACGCGGCAGCTTCGCAATGAAATCGAAACGCAGACCTGGCTGCCGATCTTTCGGCGGGGCGAGCTGAACCGCGAGCAACTCGACCTCGATGCGTCGCGCGTTCGCGAGTTTTACCAGCAGCGTGGCTATCTCGATGCACAGGTCGGCAGGCGGATCGCCATCTCGCCGGACCAGCGCGACGCACGCGTGCACTTTCTTGTTGAAGAAGGCCCGCGCTACATCGTTGAAAACATCCGCGTGCAGGGCAACGAGCTGTTCCCCGATGAGCAGATCGTTCGCAACATGACGCTGGAGCGCGGCAGCGTCTACTCGGCCGAGCAGGCGACGCAGTCGCGGCGGGCCCTTGAAGACCTCTATGGCAGGCTGGGTTTCATCGAGACGGACATCGCCATCACCCGCCTGTTTCACGAGGACGAACCGAGGGTCGACCTGCTGGTGGAGATCGACGAAGGCCTGCCCGCGATGGTGGGTCGGCTGACGCTTCGCGGCAATGAAGTGACGAAGGACAATGTGGCGCTTCGACAGGTGCGTGGCATGCGTCCCGGTCGGCCGTTCGACCGTTCGGGTGTGCAGGAGACGGAGCGTCGGCTGCGCCGGAGCTCGCTGTTCGCCGGCGGCACGGTGACCGTGCTGGGCGATCCTGGCGACGAGATGCGCGACGTGCTGATTGAAGTGCAGGAGCAGCAGACCGGCTCGCTGAACATCGGCGCGGGTGTCAGCTCGGACCTGGGCCTGATCGGTGCGATTGACCTGACGCAGCGCAACTTTGACATCGCCAACCCGCCGACGACGTTTGACGAGTTTATCTCCGGCCGGGCGTTTCGCGGGGCGGGTCAGTACTTCCAGATTTCGCTTCAACCGGGCAGTCAGGCGAGCCAGTATTCGGTGAGCTTCCGCGAGCCGTACCTGATGGAAAGCGACTTTTTCCTCGACACGAACGTGTTCTACTTTTCGCGTCGGCGGATCGATTATGACGAACGGCGCGTCGGCGGATCGCTCGGGCTCGGCAGGCGGTTCGGTGATATCTGGTCTGGCTCGGTGCGGGCACGTGGGCAGGAAGTTCGGATCAACGACATCGAGCCCGACGCGCCCACGGCCGTCTTCGGCGTCGAAGGGTATAGCGCCCTGACTGCGTTGGGCCTGTCGCTGGATCGTGACACGACCGACAGCGTCTTTTACCCGACCAGCGG
The DNA here is from genome assembly GCA_041821185.1 of Phycisphaerales bacterium AB-hyl4. NCBI lineage: Bacteria > Pseudomonadati > Planctomycetota > Phycisphaerae > Phycisphaerales > Phycisphaeraceae > Natronomicrosphaera > Natronomicrosphaera hydrolytica. The sequence continues at coordinate 274,905 of JBGUBD010000005.1, forward strand.
CAGCCTGATCGAGCTCGGCGTTGAACGGGTGGGGGCGCTGGGTGGTGACTTTAATTTCACGCGCGCCACTGCGAGCTGGCGGCAGTTTTTCACTATCGACGAAGACTTCTTCGGCCGACGCAGCGTGCTGAGTGTGCGGGCGGAGACGGGCTACATCTTCGACGAAGATCGTGCTCCGGTGTTTGAGACGTTTTACGCGGGTGGGCATCGCACGTTCCGCGGCTTTGATTTCCGCGGCGTCGGGCCGCGCGGCATTCGAGCCGACACGGGCGACCCCTCGCGGCGCGCGGTCGGCGGCGAGTTCATGTTCCTCACCGGCGCACAGTACCAGTTCCCGCTGCTGGGCACGCCTGCACCGGGTGAGCACATCGGCACGCTGTCGGGCGTGGTGTTCACGGACATGGGCACGGTCCGCGACAGCCCGGGCTTCGGCGAGTGGCGAGCGTCGGTGGGTGCGGGCATCCGCATCATGGTGCCGTTTGTGGGGCAAGCGCCGTTCGCGATCGACTTCGCCTACCCGGTGATGCGCGAGCCTGGCGATCAACGGCAGATCATCAGCTTCGACATCTCGCTGCCGTTGCAGTAAGTCGCTTTGTATTCGCTTGAGCGGCTTTGATGGTAGAGCGGGTTGCCACGAAGACACGAAGATCACGAAGAGGGCACGAAGGAGAAAGTTTTCTTTTGATTTTCTTCGTGTTGCCTTCGTGACCTTCGTGTCTTCGTGGTGATTGCATTTCCACGCGTCGGCTGACGTTTTATTTTTCATCCCGCCTTGCGAAGCGTTATTCTGTTGAGATGCTCGAACTCACCCGCACGGTACGGTTTTGCCTGGATGAGGCGGCGGACCCATCGATCTGGGCCAGCGCGAAAGACAACACGTATTCGGCCTGGCCGGCGATGCGCGGGCTGGGGCGGTATTACGAGATCAGCGTGACCTGTCGCGGCGAGGCCGACCCGCAGACCGGCTACTTTCTGAACATCAAGCACATCGACGAAGCGGTGCGCGAATATGCGTTGCCCGACCTGGCGGGGCTGCTGACCGGTCCGACGCCGGCGTCGGCGATCCCGATGGGCGAGCTGATGCAGCGGATGGTCAACCAGCTTTACGAGCCGTTGCGCGACACGGTCGCCGAGCTGACGTTGCACCTGACGCCGCGCTACGCTTTATCGATCCGGAGTGATGATATGGAACATGTGATTGTGCGTCAGCAGTACGAATTTTCCGCGGCACATCGGCTGCACGTGCCCGAACTGAGCGATGCAGAAAATCGCGAGGTGTTCGGCAAGTGCAACAACCCCGCGGGCCACGGCCACAACTATCGGCTGGAGGTCGCGGTGCGAGCGCCGATCGACCCCGGCGGCCGCGTGCTCGATGTCGACGAACTCGACCAGACAGTCGCTCGGCATGTCATCGACAAGCTGGACCACAAGCACTTGAACCACGACGTGCCCGCGTTTAAGGACCTCAACCCGTCGGTGGAACATATCTCGCAGGTGATCTGGCAGATGCTCGCGTCGGCGGTGGGCCCACTCGGGCCGGCGGAGGGGGCCGTGGTGCTTGAGGAAGTGCGCGTGTGGGAGACGGAGAAGACGGTGTGCACGTATCGCGGGCCGGGCGACGGAATTTCTAATTGCTGATTTCTCATCGCTGATTGCGTCGGCGTGGGGGGCCCAATTAGCGATCAGCAATTAGAAATTAGAAATTCCCCTCGATCCGGGGCTTCGGCGCTGCGCTTCTCAGCCCTCGGCTTGGGGGAGTCCTCACATCCGCGATCCCACATCCCACATTCATCTGGAGGTGGCTACAATCGGGGCATGTTGCCGGAAGATGGGGTACGACTGATCTGGCTTGGGGTGCTGGTGTTGGCGTTGGGCGTCATCGGCATGGGGGTGATTCTCGCGCTGCTGTCGTCGTGGCGGAACCAGGGGCGACGGGAGAAGCTGCTGGAGCAGGGACGACAATTGCGGGCGAGCCAGCCGCACAACCGCGCCCGACGTGAGGCGGCGGAGGCGTCGGCGGACGCGTGGGCCGAGTCGGGGCGTCGGCATCAGGACGACGATGACCCCGGCGATGACATTGATATGCCAGCCGAGGGGGACGACGACGATGACCGGCCACAACGGTGAGGGGTCAACGACTTCGATGACAGGGCGCGTGGCGCTGGTCACGGGCGGGGCGAAGCGCGTCGGCCGAGCGGTCGCGCTGCGGCTGGCCGAGTGCGGGATGGATGTGGCGATCACCTATCGTTCGAGTAGCGACGCGGCGGCGGAGGTGGTGAATGAGATTCGCGCGATGGGTCGGCAAGCGGTGGCAATCCGGGCCGACCTCGAACAGCGCGACGTCGGCGAGCAGGTCTATAAGCAGTTCGAGCGACATTTCGATCGGTTAGATGCACTGATCAACAATGCGGCGATCTTCTGGCCCTGCCGACTGTGGCAGGTGGACGCGGACGACTACGACCGCTTCCAGGCGGTCAACGCGCGCGGGCCGCTGCTGCTGATGCGGGCGTTTGCATCAATGCTGGCGGACAACTGGGACGAGGACGACCCGGCCACGACCGGGCGCGTGGTGAACTTCGTCGACATTCACGTCATGGGCGAGCCGATGCCCGGCTATATCGCCTACTCCGCGTCGAAGGCGGCGCTGCTTGAGATCACCACCAGCGCTGCGGTGGAGTTGGCTCCGCGGGTGACGGTGAACGCGATCGCGCCGGGCGTGGTGGCGTGGGCGGAAGAGTTTGATGAGAAGCAGCGGCAGCAGTACCTCGCGCGTGTGCCGCTTGGTCGGGCTGGCACGCCGGCGGACGCGGCGGAGGCGGTGCGGTTTCTCGTGTGTGATGCGCATTACTGCACGGGGCAGGTAATCCGCATCGACGGCGGTCGGCTGCTCAAGTGAGCAGGGGCGTACCTTATCGGCCCCTCGCGTGGCGCTAATGGTCGGGCAATCCCTTGACCGATACCAGTGGGGATCGATAAACCGCATCGTCAGAGGGGTTACTCGTCGCCATGCCCGCACCGGCCACCAATCCGTACCTGCGAACGAAGATCATGACCGCGTCGCCCGAGCAGCTTCGGCTGATGCTCTACGACGGAGCAATCAAGTTCTGTCGCCAGGGCCGTGACGCCATCGGCCGACAGGATTTTGAAGGCAGCTACACCGCCCTCAGCCGGGCGCAGAAGATCGTGCTCGAACTGTCGAGCAGCCTCAAGCACGACGCGGACCCGGAGCTTTGCAAACGGCTGGCAGCGCTGTACACCTACATCTACCGTCGGCTGGTCGACGCGAACACGACGCGCGACCTTGATGCGATCGACGAGGCGATCCGCCTGATCGAGTATGAGCGGGAGACGTGGCAGATGGTGATCCGCAAGGCCGCAGTGGGCGACGACACCCCCACGCCACCGTCCGTCAACCCTTACGCCGCCGGCACGGGTGATGGCGTCCTCGGGCGGTTGTCGCATAGCGCGTGAGTCAGTTTCGAGTTTCTGGTTTTGAGTTTTGAGTTGGGGACCATCGGTTTGTCTCGCATTGAGAGGCTGTGGGCGGACCGCGCGTCAACGCGAAACTGGAAACTCGGAACTCGAAACTTCAACCTTCGCTGGCATTCCCGCCTTCACTGCGATACAACAGTGCGGCTATGTCCACTGCTGAAGTAACGTCAATCCGCCCGCGCATCCTCACCGGCGATACGCCCACCGGCCGACTGCACCTCGGCCACTGGGTCGGGTCGGTCGAACATCGCGTGCAGGCGCAGTACGAGTACGACTGCTTTTTCATCATCGCCAACGTTCACGCCCTGACCACGCGGGCGGAAGAGTCGGCGGCCGTGCGGGAGGACGTGTTCCAGATCACCATGGACTACCTCGCCGCCGGCATCGACCCGCAGCAGTCGGTGATCTTCCTGCAAAGCGAAGTGCCCGCCATTGCCGAGCTGACCTGGTACTTTGCGATGCTCCTGCCGTTCAATCGGCTGATGCGAAACCCGACGCTCAAGACTGAAATCGAGCTGAAGGGCCTGGGCGATCATTACAGCTTCGGGTTCCCGATGTACGCGGTGGGTCAGGTCGCGGACATCCTCGCGTTCCGCGCCAACGCCGTGCCGGTCGGCGAAGATCAGATTCCGCACATCGAGATGACGCGCGAAGTCGCCCGACGGTTCAACATCGTCTACGCAGGCGTCAACCCGCAGGCGGGCGACGAGGCCCACGCGGAACAGGGCGTGTTCCCGATCCCCGAAGCGAAGATGGGGCGTGTCTCGCGGCTGTCGGGGATTGATGGCAAGGCGAAGATGAGCAAGTCGCTGAACAATGCGATCTTTTTAAGTGACACGCCCAAGCAGGTGAAGAAAAAGTGTGGCCGCATTTTTACGGGTCGCATGGCCGCCGACTCGCCTGGCGTGATCGAGGGCAACCCGCTGTGGGAATACCACGACACGTTCAACCCCGACAAGGCCGAGGTCGAGGACATGAAGGCCCGCTACCGTGAAGGGAAGGTCGGCGACGGCGAGTGTAAAATGCGGTTGGCCGACGTGATCAACGAACTGCTCGAGCCGATGCGTCAGCGGCGTGCCGAGTTTGAGGCCGACCCTGACAAGGTGCTCGACGTTCTGCGTGACGGCACGCGTCGGGCCAACGTCGTGGCGGAGCAGACGCTGGCGGCGGCGAAGGCGGCGATGAAGTTTGACTTTCTGGACCGTAAGCTGGAATTCTGAAACAACGTGCCCCGGCCCGCGCTTGCGCGGCCCGGCGGGATGGAGACACGATGATGCGACAGTTGCGAAGCATGGCGAGTGTGTGCTTGTTGATGGCGATGACGCTGGCGGTCGGCTGCGCGACGCCGATGACGTCGGAACTGCCAGGCGAAAACGTGACGTATACGCGCCAGGCCACGCAGGGCGACGTGCGAGCGGATGTGGATAGTGTCATCGAAGCCGCCGAGTCGGTCATGGCGTTGATGCAGATGGACATCGGCGAAGTGGAGCTGCGCGAAGGGGCCCACGTATTGCCTGGGCGAACGTCGACCGGCCGAATGGTTCGCATCACGGTCTTTCCTTACGAAGACGAGCAGACGAGTCAGCTGCGCGTCCGCATCGGTTCGTTCGGTGATCAGCAGCTGAGCAACGAGCTTTATCGTCGCATTGTGAATCGGCTGGAGTGAGTGGGGCAGCGCTTAGCGCGGTTCAATCCGAGTGCCGCGTTTAGCCCCGCCGCCGATGGCGGGGCATCCCCGGCAGCGCCCCCGCGTTGGCGCGGGGGCTAAACAGGGCGCTTCGCGCCGAACGAAACGAACGAAGGCTTTGATGGTACGCCATGAGCGATCCAGCTCCCCTGCGACCGAAACATATCGATCTGAAGAAGGACACTGCGCTGACCCTGCACTGGTCTGACGGGCGGGTGTCGGTGTATCCGATCGACTACCTTCGGCGAATGTCGCCCTCGGCCGACGCGAGGGAGTTGCGCGAAGAGATGCGCAAGAATCCGCTGGCGGTGCTGCCGACCTCGGCCGGCGGTACGGGCGGGCCGCTGATCGCGGAGGGTGTCGAGCTGGTGGGCAACTACGCGCTGCGCGTGCGTTTTTCTGATGGCCACGATACGGGCATTTATTCGTGGCAATACCTGCGTGAGATCGACCCCGATCAACCGGAGCCGGGCGATGATTGATCCGGCGACGCTGCGCACGGATGCGGGCGATCCGCTGCCGTTGGACGTGCCTCGGCCGTTCGTGCAGCTGGTGACGGTGACGGACGCCGACTGCGATCGTCAGCGACATGTGAACAACGCGGTCTATCCGCGCTGGATGGACGACGCGGCGTACGCGCATTCGTGCGCGGTGGGATACGACTGGGCGCGCTATCAGGAAATGGGCGCGAGCTTTGTGGTGCGTCGGCATGAGATCGACTACCTCGGCGAAGCGCTCGCGGGCGATCGGCTGGTGGTGGCGACGTGGCCGAAGGCGATGGCGAAGTTCAACGCGGAGCGTCGACATCAGGTGTTGCGGTTGAGCGACGGCGTGGTGATGGTGCGGGCGATGACGCGATGGGTTTTCATGGACATCGCCCGCCGTCGTCCCCGCCGAATCCCTGCGGAGATGATTGAGGCCTTTCAGCAGTCAGTCGACACGGGGTCGGATCACATCTGAATTTGTAGAGCGTCACCGCCATCCGGGCCGATTTATTAGCAACATTTGGTTTATTAGCGCGGTGTTTACGCGTAACTAACCATCGGCTCATACGGGGCACGTATTCTGCCGCGCATCTTTTTCAGGTGTGCCGGGGGATGTGTTCTGTATGAATCGTGAAGCAGTGTTTCTGTCCAAACCCTTTAGGAGTCCGATTGATGAGAAGCAAACAAGCAGGGATGGTATCGCTGGGCGCGCTGGCGCTTGGCCTGATTGGGCCGGTGTCGGCGTTGGCCGACGATCAGCTCCGCGCGGAGCTGGCCGAGCTGCGGGCGGAAGTCGCCGAGCTGCGCAACGATCTGCCGGCGTCACAGCGGCAGGACAACGCCTTCCCCCTCACGGCCGGGCATGATGGCAGCTTCTTCCTCGCCAGCGAGGACAACAAGTTTCGCATGAACATCGGCGGGCAGGTTCAGCTTCGTTACTACCTGAACCTCCGCAACGATCCCGACGAAGGCTACGACTCGACCAGCAGCTTTCAGCACCGCCGCACGCGGTTGACCTTCTCCGGCCATGTGGGCGACCCGCGTTTCACCTATCGCGTGCAGACCGAGGTCCGCCGACAGGACGGCCGGGGCGCGATCGCCGACCTGTACGTCGGCTACAAGATCAATGATCAACTGTCGCTTCAGGTCGGTCGCATGAAAGCGCCGTTCTGGAAGGAAGACCTGCACAGCTCCGGCCGACAGCTTGCGGTCGAACGCTCGTATGTGAACAACCTCTTCGCGCAAGGCCGATCGACCGGCATCCAGCTCGCCTATCGACCGATGGATGATCTTCGCGTCAATGGTATGGTGCACAACGGCTTCGACGCGGGGCTGAGCGACTTCAACACGGGTGTCGACGGCAACGCGGCGCGCATCGCCCTCACCGGCCGAGCCGAGTACAAAATCATGGGCGACTGGGGCCAGTACCGCCACTTCGCCGGCTACACCGATGACCCGATGGGCCTGTTCATCGGTGGTGCCGCGCACTGGGAACAGAATCGCACGACCCAGTGGGACGACGAAAAAGACTTCTTCTCATGGACCGCCGACGCGTCCTGGTACATGGAAAACCTCTCCGTCTTCGCCGCCGTCGTCGGCCGACATGCGACGCGCACCGAAAACGACGCGCCCAAGTTCGACGACTACGGCTTTCTCGCGCAAGCCGGCTACACGATCAACGACACGTTCCAGCCGTTTGTCCGCTATGAGCACATCCGGCCCGACAACGACCGCAACGCGCACAACGTTGACCTGGTCACCGCGGGCCTGAACTGGTTCATCCGCGGCCACAACGCCAAGCTCACCACCGACGTCGTCTGGGCACTTGACTCGCTCAGCGGCTTCGCAGGCGGCAGCGGCGGCCTTGGCCTGCTCACTGACGCGCCCGGCGAAAAGAACCAGGTCGTCTGGCGGACACAGTTCCAGTTGCTCTTCTAATTCAGCATCACGCGTCTCATGCCACGCAGAGGGCGGCCCGTGACCAGCTTCACGGGACGCCCTTTTTTTGCGCCCAACCCGGCCAGGGGGGCGCGGGGGTTGACCGTGGCAGCTAACTCGCTAACATCTGCTTATCCGGATGTTAGGATGAATACTATGCATATACGTGACATTTTTGCCGCTACGCCGACGACCTTCTCGTTTGAGTTCTTTCCGCCGAAGACGCCCGAGACAGCCGAGCGGTTGTACGAGTCGATTACCGAGCTGGAGGCCCTCAAGCCTGCTTTTGTCTCCGTCACCTACGGGGCCGGCGGCGGTACGCGCGAGCTGACCCACGAGTTGGTCGCCCGCGTGAAGAAGACCACCAGCCTCGACCCCGTGCCGCACCTGACCTGCGTCTGCCATCAGGAAGATGACATTCGCGAGATTCTCGAGCGGTACGCTGACGAGGGCATCGGCAACATTCTCGCGCTTGGCGGCGACCCGCCGCGCGACAAGGCCGACTGGGACCGCAGCCAGGACCACTTTCACCACGCCGCGGACCTGGTCGCGTTCATCCGCAAGTTCAACGAGTCGGGCAAGCACACCGACCCGCGCGGCTTCGGCATTGGCGTGGCAGGCTTCCCCGAAGGCCACCCCGCCACGCCCAACCGCCTCGACGAGATGGACCATCTCAAGGCCAAGGTCGACGCGGGGGCGGACTACATCTGCACGCAGCTTTTCTTCGACAACCGCGACTTTTACGACTTCCGCGAGCGTTGCGAACTGGCGGGCATTCACGTGCCCATCATCGCGGGCATCATGCCCATCACCAGCGCGAAGGGCATGCGCCGGATGGGCGACCTCGCTGCGGGCTCGCGCTTCCCCGCACCCCTGTTGCGGGCGATCAACCGCGCGACCTCGCAAGGCAGCGACACGGAGATCGCCGAGGCGGTCAAACGCGTTGGCGTGCACTGGGCGACCGAGCAATGCCGTGACCTGATCGACAACCAGGTGCGCGGCATTCACTTTTACACGCTCAACAAGTCCGACGCGACGCGGCAGATCTACCAGAACCTCGGCGTGCCGGACAGCGAAGCGCTCGCCAACGGCTAAGCGACTTGCCATACGCACACGACCAACGTAAAGCCCACGGATTCAATCCGTGGGCTTCGTTACTATGTGCTCATGCCTCAAGTATCTGATTGGTTTGGACCTGCCACGACCACCGCGCCGCCGCGCGTCTGGCTGCTTGCCGAGTTGGGCGTGAACCATGACGGTTCGGTCGATCGCGCGCTCGAGCTGACGCGGGCCGCGAAGTCGGCGGGCGCGGATGCGATCAAGCTTCAACGTTTTGAGCCGGACCGTTTGCTGTCGAATCAGGCGTTGCTCGCCGACTATCAGACGGGGAAGGCGGACGATGCGGCGGCGCTGTTGCGCTCGCTGGTGCTGAGCGTGGACGAGATGCGGATCATCCGCGACGCGGCGCGGGCAGCGGGGCTGAAGTTTGTCGTCACGCCGTTCAGCCTCGCAGACGTGGCGGACCTGGCATCGCTGGAGGTCGACGCGGTCAAGATTGCATCGCCCGACGCGGTGAACCTGCCGCTGCTGCGCGAGTCGGCCAACCTCGGCGTGCCGATGCTCGTCTCGACCGGGACATGTGAGCTGGCGGAGCTGACCGCGACGGTCGAGTTGCTGCGAACGCACTCGGCAGGCGGCTGCATCATGCAATGCGTCTCCAGCTATCCGACGCCCACCGACGCCGCGGCGCTCGGCGGTATTGCCGCGCTGGCGACGCAGTTCGGCGATATACCGGTCGGCTATTCCGACCATACGCCGGACACGCATACCGGTGCTCTCGCCGTCGCCAGCGGTGCGGTCGTGCTGGAGAAGCATGTCACGTACGACCGCGCTGCCGTGGGCCCGGATCATGCGGTGAGTCTTGAGCCTGACACGTTCGCCGAGTATGTCCGCCTCGCTCGGCAGGCGGCGACCATGACGGGCCCGCGCTGCAAGGCCGTACTTTCCATTGAGAACGACGTTCGGCAGGTGTCTCGACAGAGTCTGTGCGCCACGCGCGACCTGCCGGCCGATCATGTGCTTACGCGCGAGGATCTCACCATCAAGCGTCCCGGTACGGGCCTGCCCGCCGCGGTGCTGATGGAGACGATCGGCCGACGGTTGGCCCGCCCCGTGCGAGCGAACGACCTGCTGCTGGCAGACGATCTGGCGTAGGCCCCCCGCGTGGGCGGGGGGGCTAAACAGGGTGCTTAAGGGCGTGGCGTGGGGTGTCAGGCGAGCTGTTTGCAGACCGCGTCGAAGATGGTTTCGGCTTCGCTCATGCGACCGGCGCCCATGGTTCGGCAGGCCTGCCAGCCGGTGTCGGGGCCGACCGTCTGCCAGCCGAGCAGATCGCGCAGTGTGGCGAGGTTCCGTTGAGTGATCGGGCTTTCCCACATCTGGGCGTTCATGGCCGGGGCAAGCAGCACGGGCGTCTCGCGCGGCAGCGCGGCGGCGACGAGACAGACCACGTCGTTCGCGAGGCCGGCGGCGAGCTTCGCGATCAGGTCCGCTGAGGCGGGCGCAATGACGAGCAGCTCACACGAGCGGGCGACGCCGACGTGTTGCGAGTCGGGCATGTCATCGCTTTGCCAGATGCTCGTGAGCACCGGCTTGCCGGACAGCGACTGGAAGGTCAAGGGGGTGACGAAGCGGGTCGCCGCGTCGGTCATGAGCACGCGCACGTCGGCACCGGCCTGGGCGAGTCGGCTGACGAGGGTGGCCGACTTGTAGCAGGCGATCCCGCCGGAGAGCGCGACGGCGATGCGGCGGTCGGCCAGCGGGGTGGGCGCGGCGGCATCGTTCGCCGGCGGCGAGCCGGGCTGCCGACGGTCAGGTTCGGATGGGCCGGCGGGCATGCGCGAGGCCTCCGCAGTGGTCTGGTATGTGCAAAGGGGCGATTCGAAGGGGCGTTACTTCGCTTCGTCGGCGTCGCCGTCTTCTTCCGGCGCGAGTTCGAGGCTGATCTTGCCTTCGACGATTTCCTGCACGGCGATCTCGAAGTCGTTGCGGCCGGCACGCTCGACCAGCGGGCGGGCGCCGTCCATCAACTCGCGGATGCGGTGCTGCACCAGAGCGGTAAATTTGAATCGGCCACCCATGGCGTTGACAACTTTATCGTCTTTAAGCGCTTCAATCATCGGAATCGTCTCTCCGGTGGGGGGCCCGGGGGCCGGGTTCGTGCCGACGCCGGGGGGTTTACGGCGAATTGGGTAGTATAACCGTCGCCATGACAATGGACAAGCCGACGATTTCGTTCATCATTCCGGCCCACAACGAGCAGGCCTTGCTCGGCGAGGCGATCGCGTCGATCCACGAGGCGGCGGCGGCGCTCGATGAGCCTTACGAGGTCATCGTCGTCGACGACGACAGCACGGACGCCACCGCAGCGGTCGCCCGCGAGCAGGGGGCGGCTGTCGTGTCGGTGCAGTTGCGCCACATCGCAGCGGTCCGCAACGCCGGGGCGGCCGCGGCGGCGGGCGACTGGCTGGTGTTTCTCGACGCGGACACTCGGCTGGATCGGGCGGTGATGGAGGCGTTTCGCGAGGCCCGCGCCGCCGGGGCGGTTGCAGGGGGGGCGGTGGTGCGGTTCGACGTGGACATGCCCTGGGGCGTTCGGATGGGGCTGGGCTGGTGGAACCTGACCTCGCGGGTGATGCGCTGGGCGGCGGGCTGCTTCGTCTTCGCGACGCGCGAGGCGTTCGACGCGGCAGGCGGGTTCGACGAGCGGTTTTACGCGTCGGAAGAGATTCACCTTTCGGGGGCGCTCAAGCGGCAGGGGCGGATGGTGATCCTCAGCTCGCCGGTGACGACGTCTTCGCGCAAGTTTGAGACGTGGTCGCTGTGGTCGTACATCAAGCTTGCGATGCTGTCGGTGCTGACGTTCGGATATGTGCTGAAGAAGCGCGACCGCTTGCAGCAGTGGTACGGTCGGCAGCGCGAGCAGTAGGCGCGATCGGAACGGGGCGCATCGCGTGGTATCGGCGATCGGGCGGGTCCACTGAAGTTACACGTTCAAGGCAGCGCGGCGAGTCGGCCGATGGATCGGGAGCCGAATGGCATCGGCCATGTGACATATTCCGATCAGCGAGGAGGCGCTGACCCACGACTCAGCCTGCGACGTCTGCATGGAGGTAGACCCGCGGCGGCAGGAGTATCCCGCGCGATGAGCAAGCAGCAGATGATTGAGGCGATCCGGGAGCGTAATCGCTCGGTGTCCAGCGAATACCTGGTGAAATTTGATGAGCGGGCGTTGCAGAACTATCTGCGTCGGCTGACGGACGTGCTGGGCCATCGCGGCAGGGAAAGCCGCTGGGTCCGCGAAGGCGGCGACCGGGCGGTCGTGACGCGAACAGCAGTCTGAGCGGCCACGCGACGATCGTGGGCCGTGAGGTGGGCCATGGTGGGACGGCCTCGAATCTTCAACGATTCGAGGCCGTTTCGTTTTGGGGGTTTCCGGTTGTCGATTCTTGCGACAACGCGATAAACCGAAAGCGCGGGCCAAGGCCCGCGGCTAAATGTGAAGCCGTCCGAAGCAACCTGCACCGAGGCGAACGGCGTAATTTTATGACGGGCCGTGCGTGTCGGCGGAGGCGGGGATGCGTTCGGGGTTGGCGGGTAACGTCAAGGTGAACGTGGTGCCCTGGCCGAGCTGCGTGTCGACGGTGACGGTGCCGCCATGCTCTTCGACGATTTTCTTGATTACGACCAGGCCCAGACCCGTGCCGCGCATGCCCTTGGTTGAGTGGAACGGCTCGAACAGTCGGCTGACCGTGCCCTGGCTCATGCCTTCGCCGTTGTCCGAGACGACAAGGCGAACCTGCTCGTGCTCTTCGTCATACTCGCCGCGCACGCTGACCACACCGGAGTCGGGCTCGACGGCGTCGAGTGCGTTGTTCAGCAGATTCAGCACGGCCTGGTGCACGCCGCTGGGGTCGGCGGGCACGGGGGGCATGTCGGGCGCCATATCGCTGATCAGCGCGACTTTTTTGTTTTCGTACTGTTTCTGGACGAGGGTCATCGCTTCGGTGAGCACGGCTTCGAGGTTGACCATCTCTAACTCGGGCTTTCGCTGCTTGGAGAACGCGAGCATGTTCATGGTCAGTTCGTAGATGCGTTCAAGGTTTCGAGCGACGATCTCCCAGCCGTTCTTGACGAGGTTCATGTTGGCCTTGCGCAGGCCGAGCTCGACGACATCCGCGCCGCCGCGGAGGCCTTGCAGGATGTTTTTGATCGAGTGGCTAAGCGAGGCGACGGTCTGGCCGACGGCGGCGAGACGTTCGGCTTTGAGGCGGGCGGCGTAGTGGTTGAGGTTCGCCAGCGCGAGGCCGGTCTGCACGCCGATGGCGGTGAGGAGGGTGAGTTGATCTTCGGTGTAGGTGTAGTTGGCGATCTGGCTGTCGAGTTGGATGACGCCGTAGAGCCGGTCTTTGAATTTGATGGGCACGCACATGGCTGAGCGGATGCCGAGGTTCTGCACGCTGTCGCCGGTGGCGAAGCGTTCGTCGTTCATGGCGTTGGAGCTGAGCACGCCGACGTTTTTGCGGGTGACGTAGCGGACGATGGTTTTGCTGATGGCGATCGAGTCGGTCGAGCCAGCCTTGTCGGGGTTGGCGCGGTGGCGGACGACGACGGGGGTGGGCTCGGCGTCGGGGTGGTCGGCGAGGAGGATGAAGCCGCGGTCGGCCTGGAAGTACTCGAAGATGAGGTTCATCACCCGTTCGAGCAGGTCCTGCTGGTCGGTCACGGAGCCGATGAGCGCGGTCAGCTCGTAGATGACCTTGAGCTGGAACACGGCCGCCTGCGATGGTTCGGGCACGGCCATGATCATCGAGTCGTCGTTGCTCGCGACGGTGTGTTCGACGTTGACGCCAATTTCGCCCTTTTCCGCCATGCGGAGGGAGGTGGCGGCTTCGGAGCGGATCATGTCCTGGCCGTAGACGAGCAGGGTCATGCCGGTGCGGATCTGGTCGCCGGGGCGGAGTTCGCGGCGGTTGCGAACGCGGACGCCGTTGACGAACGTGCCGTTGGAGGAGTTGAGGTCGCGGATGAACCACTTGCCGTCGTCGGGCGTGAGCTCGGCGTGTCGGCGGGAGATGGTCTGATCGGTAAGCGGCAGCGACTCACTCGATCGGCCGATCATCTGCGGCTCGTAGTCGGGCAGTTCAAAGCGTCGGCCCTTGTCGGGCCCTTGAATGGCAGTCAATACGAGCACGTTCAATCACTCCGTCGTGTTAGCCGTCATCCTGGCCGAGGCGTTGCTTCCATTGCTTGAGCTGCTGCTCGAAGCCGCTGAGTCCGCCGTTGCCTGATGAGCGATAGCGCTTGACCACGTTGGCAGCGCCGAGCCATTGATACACATCCTGGTCGACGACGGTTCGTTCGCCACACGCGTCGTTGAACTGTTCGAGCGAAAGTTTCGCGAGCTGGCCGAGGCCTTGGGCTTCGCAGGTCTGCACCAGCTTGCCGACGACCTGGTGGGCGGTGCGGAAGGGCACGCCTTTGGTGACGAGGTAGTCGGCGAGCGAGGTGGCGTCGAGGTAGCCGCGGTTGAGGCCGGCGGCGATGGCCTTTTCGTTGAACTTCGCGGTGGCGACGATGCCCGCAGCGATGTCGAGGCAGTCACAACACGAATCATAGGCAGCGAAGAGGTAGCGTTTGTCTTCCTGGAGATCGCGGTTGTAGCCGATGGTGATGCCCTTGGTCATCGTGAGCAGGGCGACGAGCTGGCCGGTGATGCCGCCGCTGCGTCCGCGGAGCAGTTCGAGCATGTCGGGGTTTTGTTTTTGCGGCATCATCGACGAGCCGGTGGTGTATCGGCCGTCGAGTGTGACGAAGCCGAACTCGGTCGTGCAGTAGAGGATCCACTGCTCGGCCCATCGGCTGAGGGTGTTGGACGCCATCGTCAGCGCATAAGCAAGGTCGATGGCGGCATCGCGCGAGGCGGTGGCGTCGAGGCTGTTGTCGCTCGGCGGGCCGACGTTGAGCGCTGCGGCGGTGTGCTCGCGATCGAGCGGAAGCGAGCTGCCGGCGATCGCGCCCGAGCCGAGCGGGTTGCGGCGGTTGATGTTGACCAGCGCGCGAAGGCGACGGTTGCACCGTTCGAACGCGCTAGCCCATGCGAGCAACTCGCCGCCGACGACGATCGGCTGAGCGCGTTGCAGGTGTGTGTACGAGGGCATGACAAACCGACCGTCGCGCTCGGCGAGGGTGACGAAGGCGCTGTTGAGCGTGTTGAACTTCGCGGTGAGCGCGTCGGCGGCCTCTTCGACCCACAGCAGCAGGTCTAGGGCGATCTGGTCGTTGCGGCTGCGGCCGGTGTGCAGCTTACGACCGGCGTCGCCGACCTTGGCGATCAGCGCTGCCTCGACGCACATGTGTACGTCTTCGAGCGACTCGTCCCAGCCGGGCCAAGCGTCGCCTTGCTCGGTGATTTCGCGTTCGATGTCGGTGAGGCCTTGCTCGATCTGCTTCAGTTCATCGTCGCTGATCAGGTCGACGTGGCGAAGCATGCGGGCGTGGGCGAGCGAGCCTCGGATGTCGTGCTTGTAAAGGCGGCGGTCGTAGTCGAGCGACGCGACGAAGCGGGTGGCGAGCGGGTCGGCGGCGGAGCCTTCGCCGGCTTTGGCGTGCTCCCATGGCTTGGCGGCGGTGGGGTTGCTCATGGCGAGCAGTATAAGGCAGCGGGGGCGGACAAGCTTGTCCGATAATGGTTTGCTCGCGATGTTGATTGTTGGCTTGCGGCAGTGTTAGCCGATGAATGGCTTGGTAATAACACGAACGCGATGCCAGCAACCTGGGGTCCAACGTATGAATCGCAAGCACGTCATTGCCGACCGATGGTCGAGGCATGGCGCTTTTTCCTGTCGTAGCGGTTAATCGAGCTTCGCAAAAAGCCGATGAATCGCTTGTCGAATGCAACTACGTATTCGGCGAGGAGTACAGGAGAAAGGTAACCAATCATGCCAAGACAGAAAGATATCCTTACAACCGGCGAAGTCGCTAAAGTCTGCAACGTCGCGCCGCGAACCGTTAGTAAATGGTTCGACTCCGGCCAACTGCGCGGCTACCGCATTCCCGGTTCCAAAGACCGACGCATCCCGGTCAGCTCACTGATCCGCTTCATGAAAGCGCATCAGATTCCGCTCGACGGTTTGCAGTCCGGTAACACGCGTGTACTCATCGTTGATGGCGAATCGGAAATCGTCGACGTGCTCAAGAAAGTGCTCGGCGAGCAGGCGAACTATGAAGTCCGCACCGCCCACACCGGCTTCGCCGCCGGTCTTGAGTGTGAGAAGTACCGCCCGCACGTGATCCTCGTCGACATGCACCTGGCCGACGTTCGCGGTCAGGATGTGCTCAAGCTCGTCCGCGGCACCGACGACCTGCAGTT
Organism: Phycisphaerales bacterium AB-hyl4; assembly: GCA_041821185.1. Lineage (NCBI taxonomy): Bacteria > Pseudomonadati > Planctomycetota > Phycisphaerae > Phycisphaerales > Phycisphaeraceae > Natronomicrosphaera > Natronomicrosphaera hydrolytica. The sequence goes on from JBGUBD010000005.1 coordinate 290,938, forward strand.
GACTAAGGTCATCGCCATGTCGGGCAAGCTCACCGACGGCCAGTCGCAACACCTGATCCAGGAAGGCTTCGACGGCTACCTTCGAAAGCCCTTCCACGTGCGCCAGGTGATCGAAGCCATCGAAGAAGCTACCGCGATCGTTTACTGATCAGGCCGGTGGAAACCGACATCCTCACGAAGCCCAGGCATAGCCATGCCTGGGCTTTATTTATGCGCACACGTAGAGAGGAGTAACCGACGGCACAATAAAGATCTTTTGGTCATCAATACTATTGACAAAAAGGTCTTGAATAGTAGCATATAGAGGCGCAAGGCAAGATCTTCGGGGTAATGAGTCCAATGATGGCGCATGATGCCGACCGGGTCATGCTGACATCATCACCTTGCGGCGGAGGTCGGCCATGCTCGCATTATCGCAAACCGTGGGATACGCACTGTTGGCGCTGGTCTGTCTTGAGCCGCCCAAGGGTGCGTGGCGGGGCGGGGTGCAGATCGCCAAGGCCACCGGCGTACCCAAGCCTTACCTTTCCAAGATTCTCCACACGCTTGGTCGGGCGGGCATGATCCGCACGAAGCGCGGGCTCGGCGGTGGGTTCACCCTTGCGCGGCCGGCCGAGGCGATCAGCGTCATGGACGTGGTCGAAGCGCTCGACGGCCGACCGTGGCAGTCGCGTTGCCTGCTGGGACTGAGCGACTGCTCTGACGAGCGGGCGTGCCCGGCGCATGCGATGTGGCGCGAGCAGCGGGCCGTCATTGAGCAGCATTTGCGCAGCCTTACCCTGGCTGAGATCGCCCGCTTCGAGCATGGTGCACGCGGCTGGCTGACGAGCCAAGGCGTCGGCCGATCGGCCTTCGAACCGCAGGGCGATGGCTCGGGCGACCCCAACAGCGACGGCGTGTCGGCGGGGAAATCTTCTTCCGCCGCTGATTGACGCCGCCGACTCGTCAACAATCCCCCTGGCCGAGCGTACAATCGCTGACCAAGCGCCGCGCGGTCTTCCTCGCTGGATCAACTTGAAAGACCAGCAACATGCCCATCCCGCCGACCCAACTCGACCCCGCCCATGATTTGCTGAAAAGCGACGCGCCGCCATTGCAGGCCATCTTTCAACCGAGTACCGTCGCGGTCATCGGCGCCAGCGAAACCGCGGGCAGCGTCGGGCGAACGCTTCAGTGGAACCTGATGACCAATCCGTTCGGCGGCACGGTCTTTCCGGTTAATCCCAAGCGTGACAGCATCATGGGCATCAAGGCGTATGCCGCCATCGGCGATGTGCCCGCGGCGGTGGACCTGGCGCTGATCGCCACGCCAGCCGAGACCGTGCCGGGCCTGGTACAGGCGTGTGTGGATGCGGGGGTGAAGGCGGCGATCATCATCTCGGCTGGCTTTCGAGAAGTCGGCGAGGCCGGCGCGGCGCTGGAGCAGGAGATTCTCGCGATTGCTGCCGGGCGGATGCGGATCGTCGGGCCCAACTGTCTGGGGGTGATGAATCCGTACACCGGGCTTAACGCCACCTTCGCCGCCGACGCCGCCCAGCCGGGCCGAGTGGCATTTATCAGTCAGAGCGGTGCGCTGTGCACGGCTGTGCTCGACTGGGCCCGCCGCGAGGGTGTGGGTTTTTCGACCTTCGCGAGCATCGGCTCGATGCTCGACGTCGGGTGGGGCGATCTGATCGACCACCTCGGCGACGATCCGCACACCAAGAGCATCCTGCTTTACATGGAGTCGATCGGCGATGCGCGCAAGTTTCTCTCCGCGGCGCGCGAGGTGGCGTTGACCAAGCCGATCATCGTTATCAAGGCAGGGCGATCAGATGCCGCTGCTGCTGCCGCGGCGTCACATACCGGCACACTTGCCGGCTCGGACGATGTGCTCGACGCGGCGTTTCGTCGTACGGGCGTGCTGCGTGTCGATCGCTTGAGCGATCTGTTTCACATGGCGGAGGTGCTCGCCAAGCAGCCGCGGCCGGCGGGCAATCGGCTGACCATTCTCGCCAACGCCGGCGGGCCTGGCGTGCTCGCGACTGACGCATTGGTCGCCGGCGGCGGCCAGCTCGCCATGCTCAGCGACGAGACGCAGCAGCAGCTGCAGGCCATGCTCCCGCCGCACGCGAGCACGAGCAACCCTGTCGACATCCTCGGCGACGCCGACGCCGAGCGTTATGCCCGCGCGTTTGAGGTTGTCGCCGCCGACCCGGGCAGCGATGGCCTGCTGGTGATCCTCACGCCACAGGCGATGACGGACCCGACGCGTACCGCCGAGCGGCTGAAGACGGTGGCCAGGCCGGGCAATAAGCCGGTGATCATGAGTTGGATGGGCGCGGGCATGGTCGAGGCCGGCCGGGAGATTCTCAACCGGGCCGACGTGCCCACCTTTGATTTTCCCGACCAGGCAGCTCGCGTTTTCAACTATATGTGGCGGTACAGCTACAACCTCAACGGGCTTTACGAGACGCCGACGTTGACGGACGACATTTCCCCGGCCGACGACGCGGACCGTCAGCAGCGAGCCGACCGCATCATCCGCGAAGCCCGCGAGGCCGGGCAGACCATTCTTACCGAGCTCGCGTCGAAGCAGCTTTTGTCGGTGTACGACATCCCCGTGCTGGAAACACATCACGCCGAGTCGGCCGACGCGGCAGTCGCGCACGCCGCATCGCTTGGCTACCCGGTGGCGTTGAAGCTGCACTCGCATACGTTGACGCACAAAAGCGACGTTGGCGGTGTGAAGCTGAGCCTGCCTGATGCCGACGCGGTCCGCGAAGCGTTTGACGCGATTCGTGACGCGGTGGCTGAAAAGGCGGGGGCTGAGCATTTTCAAGGCGTCACCGTGCAGCCGATGGTGGCAGGGCATGCGTATGAGTTGATCGTGGGTTCGAGTCTCGATGCGCAGTTCGGGCCTGTGATTCTGTTCGGCCTGGGGGGTGAGTTGGTGGAGCTGTTTCGTGATCGGGCGCTTGCCTTGCCGCCGCTGAACCAGACGCTAGCCCGGCGGATGATGGAGCAGACGAAGATATACACGGCTTTGCGTGGCGTGCGCGGCCGCAAGGCGGTGGATCTAGCGGCGCTGGAGCAGTTGCTCGTGCGGTTCAGCCGGTTTGTGGTGGAGCAGCCGTGGGTGAAGGAGATCGACATTAACCCGCTGCGCGTGTCGGCGGAGGGGATGGTGGCGTTGGATGCGCGGGTCGTGCTGCACACGGCGGAGATGGACGAGGCGGCGCTGCCTCGGCCGGTGGTTCGGCCATACCCGGTGCAGTATGTCGAGCGCTGGCAGGCGGCGGACGGCACATCGTTGACGTTGCGGCCGATTCGTCCGGAAGACGAACCTTTGATGGTACGTTTCCATGAGACGCTGTCGGAGCATACTGTTTACATGCGCTATTTCCATCCGATCCACCTCTCGCAGCGTGTGTCGCACGATCGGCTGTCGCGGCTGTGTTACGTGGACTATGACCGGCAGATCGCGATGGTCGCCGAGCGTCGCGATGCCGACACGGGCGAGCGGCAGTTGCTCGGCGTCGGCCGACTGACCCGCCTGCCGGGGACGAATCGGGCGGAGTACGCCGTGCTGGTGTCCGATGCGTTCCAGCATCAAGGGCTGGGCACGGAGTTGCTGCGTCGGCTGGTGGAGATCGCGCGGGCCGAGGGCGTGGCTGTGCTTGAGGCGGACATCCTGCCATACAACCATGCGATGCAGAAGGTGAGCAAGCGTTTGGGCTTTACGCTCAACCGATCTGACGAGGATCACACGATCAAAGCGACCCTGGACTTCCGCCGTTCGGCCGAGGGGGTGTTGCCTTTTGGCGATAATCGCCGATGATGCCAAGGGCAGGCCGAGTCCTGTTCGTAGCGGAACGTCAATGTTGAAGGAGTCTGAGATGATCACGAATAAAGCCACCCTCACCGATCGCAGCGTTGCCAAGCCCCCGGCTGCGGCGAATCACTACGTACTTGAATGGATCGAAGAGCAGGTCGAGCAATGCCAGCCGGACCGGGTCGTCTGGTGCGATGGCAGCGACGCCGAGCGCGAGCGTCTGCTCGCCCAGGGGGTGGAGGAAGGCGTGTTCATTCGCCTGAACCAGGAAAAACTGCCCGGCTGCTACTACCACCGCTCCAATTCCAACGACGTCGCGCGGACGGAGCATCTGACGTTCATCTGCACGCCGCACGACGACATGTCGGGGCCGACCAACAACTGGATGGACGACAAAGACGCGTACGCCAAGCTCGGCAAGCTGTTCGCCGGCTGCATGAAAGGACGCACGATGTACGTCGTGCCCTTCGTCATGGGGCCCATCGGTTCGCCGCTGGCGAAGGTCGGCGTGCAGTTGACCGACTCGCTCTACGTCGCGGTGAACATGGGCATCATGACCCGCATGGGCGACGTCGCCTGGAAAGAACTTGGCGAAAGCGACGAGTTCACCCGGTGTCTGCACTCGATCGGCGAGCTCGATCCCGAACGCCGATACATCTGCCACTTCCCGCTGGACAACACCATCTGGAGCTTCGGCTCAGGCTACGGCGGCAACGCGCTGCTGGGCAAGAAATGCCTCTCGCTTCGCATCGCCAGCTTCCTTGGCATGCAGCAGGGCTGGATGGCGGAGCACATGATGCTCATGGGCATCGAAACGCCCAGTGGCGAGAAGACCTACATCACCGGAGCGTTCCCCAGCGCGTGTGGCAAGACAAACTTCGCCATGCTCGTACCGCCTAAGAAGTATCGCGACGAAGGCTGGAAGATCACCACCGTCGGCGACGACATCGTCTGGATGTGGGTCGATGAAAAGAGCGGCAGGCTGCGAGCCATCAACCCCGAAACCGGCTACTTCGGCGTCGCGCCCGGCACGAACGACAAGTCCAACCCCAACGCCATGGCGTCGATCTCGAAGAACACCATCTACACCAACGTCGCCCTGCTGCCCGACGGCGATGTGTGGTGGGAAGGCAAGACGAAGCAGCCGCCCGCCGAGGCCATCGACTGGAAGGGCGACCCCTGGACGCCCGACAAGGGGACGCCCGCTGCGCATCCCAACAGCCGATTCACCGCGCCGATGGAAAACAACCCCGTGCTCGACCCGAAGGTGCACGACCCCAACGGCGTGGAAGTTTCGGGCATCCTCTTCGGCGGCCGACGCAGCAACGTCATCCCGCTTGTCTATCAGGCGTTTAACTGGATTCACGGCGTGTATATCGGCGCGACGCTCGGCTCGGAAACCACCGCCGCCGCGACCGGGAAAACCGGCGTCGTGCGACGCGATCCGATGGCCATGCTGCCGTTCATTGGCTACAACGCCTGCGACTATCTGCGGCATTGGTTCCGAATGCGAAAACAGATGAAAGACTGCCCGCGTATGTTCGCTGTCAATTGGTTCCGCAAAGATGAGGATGGCAATTTCATCTGGCCGGGCTTCAGTGAAAACATGCGCGTGCTCAAGTGGGTTGTCGACCGATGCCGCGGCCGGGCGTATGCCATCGAATCGCCGCTGGGCTGGACGCCACGCCTCGATGACTTCGACCTCGAAGGCTTGGATGACTTCACACCCGAAGACTTCAAACGGCTGCAATCACCGAACCCGGAAGACGTCAAGCGCGAAATGCTGTCACAGGAAGAACTGTTCCTCAAACTCGCGGGCGACCTGCCAAAGGAAATTGTCTTCCAGCGCGAACTTTTGATCAGTCGGCTGTGAGCAATGTTTTAGGATTTAAAATTCCCTGCCGTCGCGTTTGCGCGTGACGGCAGGCTTACCTGCCCCGAACCCTCGCTTTATCTGACAAAACAATGGCATGAGGGGACCGCCAGCGCCGTCAACCCACCGGCCGCAACGGGTCAGTCCACCGCAATACGCAAGTGATTCGGAGAAAGCGAGACGAGTATGGATGAGCCGACCCAACACCCTCCCGCCCCGGCTCCCGCGACCACAACGCCCTGGCATACGCGCGAACCCGACGAAGTCTTCAACAAACTCGACACGCGACCGGAAGGCCTCACCGCCGAAGAAGCCAGTCGCCGCCTCGAAAAGCATGGCCCCAACCGCCTCAAACCGCCACACCAACGCACCGCGCTCCAACGCTTTCTCACACAGTTTCACAACGTGCTGATTTACGTCCTGATCGTTGCGGGCGTGGTGACGACCATCCTCGCGCTGTTCGGCGATCGCGGCCACTTCGTCGACGCGGGTGTGATCTTCGCCGTCGTCATCATCAACGCCATCATCGGTTTCGTCCAGGAAGGCAAGGCCGAGCGCGCCCTCGACGCCATCCGCCACATGCTCAGCCCCGAGGCCACCGTCCTCCGCGACGGCGAACGCCACACCATCCCCGCCGAGCAGATCGTGCCCGGCGATATCGTTGCGCTGTCCAGCGGCGACAAAGTGCCCGCCGACCTTCGCCTGTTCCGCACACGCGATCTGCGCATTGATGAAGCGGTGCTCACCGGCGAATCCGTGCCGGTCGATAAAACCACCGACACCGCCGAGCCCGAGGCAGCGGTGGGCGATCGGCCGGGCATGGCCTTCTCCAGTGCACTGGTCACCTCTGGGCAGGGGCTCGGCATTGTCGTCGGCACGAGCGAAGACACGGAGATCGGCCGCATCAGCGAACTGCTCAGCGAAGTGCAGACGCTTACCACCCCGCTGCTGGAACAGATCCGAACGTTCGGCCACGTGCTCACCGGCATCATCCTCGCGCTCGCCGCGTTCACCTTCGCCTTCGGTGCGTTCTACTGGAACGAGCCGTGGTCGGACATGTTCCTCGCCGCCGTCGGCCTCGCCGTCGCCGCGATTCCCGAAGGCCTGCCCGCCATCCTCACCATCACGCTCGCAATCGGCGTGCAGCGCATGGCCAGACGCAACGCCATCATCCGCCACCTGCCCGCCGTCGATACGCTTGGCTCGATCACCGTCATCTGTTCCGACAAGACGGGCACGCTCACCCGCAATGAAATGACCGTGCAGACCATCGCCGCCGCCGACCAACGCTACCGCGTCACCGGCGTCGGCTACGCGCCCGACGGCGGCTTCCAACTCGAAGCCAGCGACGACAACAACACGCTCGATAACCTCGACGACAACCACCACCACCTCACCCAGCTGCTCCGCGCAGGCCTGCTGTGCAACGACGCTCGACTGCTCCACGAAGACAGTCAGTGGCATATGCAAGGCGACCCCACCGAAGGCGCGCTGCTCACCGCCGCCGCCAAAGCCCAACTCGACCGCGATGCCCTGCGCAAGCAACTGCCGCGCACCGACGCCATCCCCTTCGAGTCAGAACACAAGTTCATGGCTACCCTTCACCACGACCACGAAGGCCACGGCCTCATCTACCTCAAAGGCGCCCCCGAAGTCGTCCTCCAACGATGCTCACACCTCGCCCCCCAAAGCAGCCCATCTTCAGATGCACTACCTACTACCGACGACCTTCAACCGCTCGATCGCGAGGCCTGGCATGAAACCGTGAAGGGGATCGCGGGTAAGGGGCAGCGATTGCTCGCACTCGCCTACAAGCCCACCACGACAGACCATCATCAACTTAAGTTCAATGATGTTGAAAGCGACATGATCCTGCTCGGCGTGGTCGGCATCATCGACCCGCCGCGCGACGAAGCCATCGCCGCGATTCACGACTGCAAGCAGGCCGGCATTCGCGTAAAGATGATCACCGGCGACCACGCGCTCACCGCCAAAGTCATCGGCAAAGCATTGGGCATCGGCGACGGCGAACGCGCCCTGACCGGCGCCGAACTCGACCGCATGTCCGAAGATGAACTCAAGCAGGCCGCGAACGATGTCGACGTGTTCGCCCGCGTCAGCCCCGAGCATAAACTCCGCCTCGTCGAAGCGGTGCAAAGCCATCGGCAGATAGTCGCCATGACCGGCGATGGGGTGAACGACGCGCCCGCGCTCAAGCGCGCCGACGTCGGCGTCGCCATGGGCATCAAAGGCACGGAAGTCTCTAAAGAAGCGAGCGACATGGTGCTCGCCGACGACAACTTTGCTTCCATCGCCAGCGCGGTTGAAGAGGGACGCACGGTCTATGACAACATCCGCAAGGCGATCCTCTTCCTCCTGCCGACCAACGGCGGACAGTCGCTGGTGATCATCGCGGCGGTGATGCTCGGCTTTGCGCTGCCCATCACGCCGGTGCAGATTCTGTGGGTCAACATGGTCGTCGCCGTCACGTTGGGCCTGGCGTTGGCGTTCGAACCCAGCGAAGCGAACGTGATGCGCCGCCCGCCGCGCAAGCCCCGCGAAGCGCTGTTGTCACTGTATTTTCTCTGGCGAATCGCGATTGTTTCGCTGCTGCTCTGGGGGGTGACGTTCGGCCTGTTCATGGTCATGCGTGAGGTCTTCAACGCCGAGCTTCCGCTGGCCCGTACGGTCGCGGTCAATGCGCTGGTGGTCAGCTCGGTGTTCTACCTGTTCAACGCTCGTTACATCACCGCGCCGTCGTTCAACCGCGAGGGCATCTTCGGCAGCAGATGGGTCTGGCTCGCGGTCGTGCTCGTGCTGACGCTTCAGATGCTTTACACCTACCTGCCGATCGCTGAGCGGTTGTTTGACACCGTTCCGTTGAACGTGTGGCATTGGCTGATGATTCTGCCCGCCGGCGTGGCGATTTTTGCCATCGTGGAACTGGAAAAGAAAGTCGCACGAAATTGGCACAGTTAAGCTGCCTGCGAAATGGATGTCGCGTCCCGCTGCCGACCGCATCCGAAACAAATAGCCTGCCTGAAATCCCCGCAACACGCCTACCCGAGTCCCACCCATGCACACCCTCGCCCCCGACCGCATCGAATGGAAACGACCGGCCATCATCGTTGGCACGATTGTGCTCGCGACGATTGTCTACCTGCTCATGCCGGCGGATATGAACGAGCTGGCAAAGCGTGCGGTGGCGATCTTCATCATCGCCGCGGTGTTCTGGGCGACCGAGGTCATCCCGCTTTACGCGACCTCGCTTTGCCTGGTCGGGTTGCAGGTGCTCCTGCTCGCGCACCATGGCGGCCTCGCGCCCGCGGACGTCGGGCCCGATGGCGGCAACCTTCAATTCACCGTTTTCTTCACG